>NZ_JBIVOE010000006.1:0-238969 GCF_044753985.1 Lysinibacillus sp. NPDC093210
AAAGCTGCTTGTAATTTTTCCTCTGCAGTATATTTAGCCATAAAAAAACTGCACCTCCAATTGTTAGATGTGTCTAACAATTGGGGTGCAGTTCATCGCTTGGGAGAGGTTTTTTAATTATAAAAATGAAAAAAACGGCAAATACGCAATGTATTTACCGCCTGTTGCTATTTTTGCATTTCTTTCGTTGGTCCAAGTACACCTGGTACTGGTAAGCCAGCTTGACGTAATAGTACTGTCATTTGTCCACGATGATGTGTTTGGTGGTCAATTAGTGCACGTAATAATGCACCTCGAGTGATCGGTCCGTTAAAACCATTCACTTCCTCCAGTAAGTCTTCATTTGAAAGCTTGGCAGCTTCCTCTTTAATACTGTTAGCTGTCTTTTCATATGTCGCTACAATTTCAGTTGCTGTAGCTGGAACAGGATCTTCTTTACGAATCATCGGCACCTTTAAACCTACTAAATAACTAAAATAGCCTGCCGCTCCTACTAAATGCCAGCCTAACCAGCCAAGTGTACTATGACCTTCAACAATGCTTTGATTTAATGTTTCATCTGTCATGGCTTTTAGCACTTTAGCAGTTCCTTCTGCTGCAATTGTCCATTCACTTAGAAAATCGTCTACTTGTCGATACATATAATCGCCCCCCCAAATTTTAACTCTTTAATATCATAGTAAAATCCTTATAGTATCGCAAGTTTCTATCATTAAGTTTACATAAAAATATTATATGTTTTTCTCTTTACTACGAATGTTCTAAATTTCAGTTGATTTTTACCTCCCTTTCCTCAAGTTAAAGACTTTGCACATATTTTTGTTAAATCATGTATAATGGGCTACAACTTAAACGAATAGAAAGAGGTATTTTATGTTTTCCCCATTAAAAAAAGGCGATACAATTGGCATTTACTCACCTTCAAAACCAGCTTCAGTTATTGCCCGCACCCGATACGAGCGAGGAAAGGCGCGGTTACAGGCACTTGGCTTTACGATTAAAGAAGGTTCATTAACTGGCAAGAATGATATTTATCGTTCTGGCACCCCTAAGGAGCGCGCTCAGGAGCTCAATGACCTATTACACGACCCTACTGTGAAAATGATTTTACCAACAATGGGTGGCACGAATGCAAATAGTATGTTGCCTTATATAGATTATAAAGCGATTCAACAATCCCCCAAAATACTAGTTGGCTTATCAGATGTGACAGCAATTCTCCTTGCCATCTATGCTAAAACTGGCGTACCGGTATTTTATGGACCCTCTGTTGCATCTACATTTGGTGAATTCCCACCATTTGTGAATTACACAGAACAATATTTCATCGATCTCTTTATGCAAACGGTACCCATTCCTTATGAAATATCGATTCCTCCTATTTGGACAGATGACCGAGTCAACTGGCTTGAAAAAACAACAGAAAAAACGCTGCATGACAATTCTTGGATAACCGTTCAACAAGGTAGTGCCGAAGGTCGATTAATCGGTGGTAATATCAATACGATGTATGGCTTTATTGGAACTCCCTACTTCCCTCAAATTAAAGAAGGCGATATTTTATTATTAGAGGATACCTCGAAAACAATTGCAGTAGTGGAAAAAAACTTTGCAATGCTAAAGTTACACGGCTACTTCGACAAAATTGCAGCGATTATTTTAGGTAAGCATGAGCAGTATGATGATGAAGGCACAGGTCGAAAACCTTATGATGTTTTATTAGAACAGCTGGACGGGAATCCTATACCAATCTTGGCTGAGGTGGATTGTTGCCATACACATCCACTGCATCCATTGCCTATCGGCTTGTGTATTAAAGTAGATGCAACGAATAAACGCATTTTGTTGTTAGAAAGCTGGTTCTCTTAATATTCGTATATAGTAGCCCCTTCACGTATACTTAAAGAAAATTACTAAAGGAGTTTGATAGTATTCGAATCTTATTCTTATTTTCTCTAGCAATAATACTTGTCGGCTGTACAACCAATCCGAGTACAAATCCACAGCCTAGCCATTCGACTAATGCTGATGAGCAAAAAGATAAAGAACAAGCAACTAATCAACCATCCAATAGTCTTCTCGCTTCCTATTTCCCACCAGATGGAACAACTGCTTATTTTCAGGGTGAAGGGAACGAGTTTGCTAGTTACACACTTCAAACGACCTACATCGATGAAACGGCAATCGCACAAGTAGAAAATAATGGTGGCGTCACATTGTTAAAAATCTATCGAATTACGAAATCTGCTATAGAACTTGTCTATATGGAAGCCATCGATGAAGCACCAACATTGCCAACAGCGCACGAAATAGCAACTTTTCCGGTTATTGAAACCATTTTACAACAGCCTTTGGAAGTTGGAATTCGGTTTAATGGGTGGGAAATTCTTTCGACTACTGCTTCTATGCCCACGGGCTTAACCACTTTCCACAATGTAATTGAACTTATTAAAACGAAGGACAACATTACGACATCTAAATATTTTGCCAAAGATGTGGGTCTTATCCGAACAAAAGACGAAATGGTAACAAATAACGGAGAATCATTTATTATTACATCAACTCTGCAAAAAATTGAATGAAATGTCTGAACAGGCGTCTCGCTTGACGCCTTTTTCTTAAGTAAGGAGGTAGCATTCATGAGCGACATACATAAGCACACTGCTAAGGAAGAATTAACGGAAGAGGAGTTTATAGAACTTGTACTGGCAGAGCAACAAAAAGCGCTAGCTGAGGACAGAGAACGACTTCTCCATGGTAAAAAGATTAAGAAACAAAAGCCGATTATGAAATCGATTATGTGGGCTATGGCATTCGTACTTTTTTTTAATACGTTTGCGCTTATTTTTCAAATTTACTCTATTCCTGCTATCGAATTTATAAAGGTCTCACGTCAATTGTCGCAACAGGAAGATATTCAAACGTATAAAAAAGCGATTGTAGAGGTTTCTACAGGCTCAAGTAAAGGTACAGGCTTTGTTATTTCTCCTGAAGGTCTAATTGTAACCAATGCCCATGTAGTAGAAAACGCCCTTACATTGTCTGTTGTATTTCCTGAACAAGGGCTTATGGAAGCTCAGTTACTGCAAAGCTTTCCAGAAGTTGATTTAGCACTTTTGCAAGTTACTGGTACCAATCTACCCTCGCTAACTCTTGCACATAACCCTAGTTATCAAGAGGATGAGTCTGTTTATTTCATAGGTAATCCACTATCATTCACAGGTATTGCTAATAAAGGTACGTTACTTGAAGAAACTTACCTGGACGATTGGCAGGAGCCCGTCATGATGATGCAAGCACCTGTGTACAAAGGCAATAGTGGGAGCCCTGTTCTAAATAATGATGGCGATGTAATCGGCATTATTTTCGCTACGATGAAAAAGGAGCCTTATGGGCGAGTAGGATTATTTATTCCTGTACATGTGTTAGAAGAGTACATCCTACAATATGAGAATTTACAAAGTGAAAATTTGAAATAGCCCGCTTCTTCTAAGGAAGTGTTGTTCCCCTCTTGATCGTCGAAATGATGAACTAACTTTAGCTTTTCTTACAGCAAGGAAAACAGACAAGTAAAGCCCAGCAGCTAGCGATAAAAAACTAGTTGCTGGGCTTTGTGACATATAACTAGTTCGTTTCCATAATATTAGGAAATAAATATTGATATTCAGCCTGAAGCAATAAGGATACGAGTCGTTTTTGATTTTTCGCCAATTGTTTGACAAAATGTTATTTTACCAGAACCAGACTAACCAGCCATGCCGAGTGATTGATTTACTGGTATTTGAGCATCTAAATTGTTAATATTATTAGCTTTTAAATGATTTATTCTCATCGTCATATCCTCTCTATTTTTCAATACATCCAACATCAACTTGATGTTAGTGAAGCTAATGGTCAGCACAAAAATTATTAAAAAAAGCAAACGGCTTCGTTCAATATTTAGCCGTTTGCTTTTTTATACACTAACTTTATACAATAAAAAGGATTTGAGGTTAGTTTTTATATTTCCTCTAACACTTTTTCAAAACCGTTAAACCAATTTAACCAGCCATATCTTGCACCTTCTGCTGCTTGATCACTTGAAATACCTGTTTGCTCAAGATGAAGATTTACCTTACCATCTTCTAATTCTTTTAATGTCCATGTTACAGTATGCTCTTCACCGCTTGCGAAAGTATAAGATAATTTGTAAGGTTCATCAACTATTAGCACCTCCCCATCAATAATCCCATTCCACCATTCTGTCGGTTGTGTACGAAACTGGAAACGGTGTCCTACAACTGGTTTAAAATCATTTTCCATTATCCATTTTGCAAGTGTTTCTGAATCTGTTAATGCATTCCATACTTTCTCGATTGAACTTGTGAACTGAAAATCTAATGACAATTCTGCCATTTTCATTCCTCCTCTAATAATTTTTTTAAAAGTAACGCTTTTTCTTGCCAAAACTTCTCATAATGGCTTACCCAATCCCTAATTTCACTTAAAGGAGCTGCATTTAATCGATATCTTGTTTCCCTACCAACTTTACGATCTGTAACTAAACCAGCTTCTTTTAGTATAGCCAAATGTTTAGAAACCGCAGTCCGACCCATTTGAAATTGTGCAGTTAATTCGTGAAGAGGTAATTCTTCTACTTCTGATAGCAAACGTAGCAATTTCCGTCTTGTTGGGTCAGCGACTGCTACATAAACATCACGTTCTTGACCTTTATCGTTCAAAATCATCCTCTCCTAAAATAGGACACCAATTGGTGACTTAATTATAGGACACTGTTTGGTGTCCAGTCAAATTTATTTTCATCTCTCTTGTTACATATAAAAGTTCCCCCCCATTTTTTTAAGTAATAATTACATGATTTTTAAAGGTATAATTAATTATCTTAAACTTTAACTTAAAATTATTAATAATAAAATTAAATAAATTGAATTTTATTATTTATTTTCTTAATACCTTGTTGTATAATCGAATTAAATTAAAGAAAGGAATTTCAATATGGCCTATAAAGTAATTACGAATTGTCCTGTCTGTAATAAAACATTAAAAATTACCAAGCTCCATTGCTCTCATTGTCACACGACGATTGAAAATGAATTTGAATTATCAAAGCTCGCCTCTCTATCAAAAGATCAGCTTCATTTTGTGGAAGTGTTTTTAACATGTAGAGGGAATATTAAAGAAGTTGAAAAAGAATTAGGAATTTCGTACCCGACTGTTCGAGGTAAGTTAACAGAAATCATCTCATCGCTTGGATATGTACAAAAGAAGAAAAATGAAGTGGACGAGAAAAAAATTGTCACTATGTTGGAAAATGGCGAAATCACACCCGAAGAAGCCATAAAGCTCTTAAAAGAGGAATAAGGAGGAATTTATTATGAATGAGGAAATTGCAAGAGTGTTAACAATGATACAAGAAGGAAAGCTTGATGCGGAGAAGGGATCCGAACTTATTCAAGCATTAAAAGACAAGGAGGATACAGGAAATAATCTTTTAGAAAAAACAACGAAATATTTAGATAAAACATTAAAAGTTCGTGTTGTATCATCAGAAAATGATAACGTGATGGTCAATTTACCTATAAAACTTGTCAAAGTAGTATTAATGGCTGGCCACAGCATCGCAGCTAGTATCCCCCAATCGGAAAAATACGTTAAAGATATAGATATCAACCTTATAATTGAAGCAATTGAAAATGAATTAGATGGTCAAATTGTTGATATAAAATCTGCAAACGGAGATACCGTTTCAGTCATTATTGAGTAGTGATTTGCTTATGATGCATGTAAAAGTGAAAACAAAAGGCTTTAATTTTACCATCCCTATTCCATATGCAATTTTAAACATCCTTATTTCTATCTTATTTTCAACGTTTGTTCAGCAAATTGCAACTAAATGGACTAAAGAGCATTTCGATAGAAAAAAAATAGACTTTACTATCCCACTTATAGATAAAGAAACACTTAAACCAATTGTCAATGAACTGAAAAATTATAAAGGGATTATTCTTGTAGATGTAAAAGCGCAAGACGGGACCGAGGTTAAGGTCAAATTATAATTTTTTTACACAACACACCGACACCAGCTAGATAGAAATTAATTTTTAATAGCACAAATAACGATAACCCTGTTCTAAATTTAGGACGGGGTTAAATTTTTGTTGTAAGATTAAAGAAGAAAGTTAAAATTACAATTAATGTGCTCTTAAATGGCACGTAACAAAAAAGTAAAAACCATACTCCTGTCCCTCCTCTCCACTAAGGATACAACCTTTAAGTCAGATAAAGATTTCAGTAACTATGAAATCTATGATTACGTCTTAGTGAAAGATGATAAACTACCATTGCTAAAAGCCGTTATTTCTTTTTACGATAAAGAGACAAATAATAGTAGTAATCTTGCTTTTATTTACGATGATTTGTGTAGAAAAATATGCTTTGCGGTGAATGAAGTAGAGGGTGTAAAAACTTACGAAATAGATGAAAACAGCCTGTTAACCTATGTTGGTAATGGTGCTGTAACTACATCCATTCGTCAAATAGAAAATAATGTAGTATTAGATTATAAAATCACTTTTTCATATGAAGAATCAACCTCAACTACAACTATTAAAATCGATTCAGAAAAACCATCGAATTAAGATAAATATCAATTTTTGAATATCATGAAGTCTATACACCAAAATCCCTACTTACTTAAAATACTTAGAGTAAGTAGGGATTTTTCTTATTTTATTTATTAAATTTTAAGGCATTCTCAATAGTCATTCATTTAAATTGAGTTTACATAATAATATTATTTAGATTTATTTTTTATATATTTAGTAAATATTGATTTTACAGGCATTTTACTTAAGAATTGATTGCTCGTCTCGGTGATTTTCTGTAAAACCTCAAGTAATTTCTCATCCCCTGTCCAATGTTTTTCGATTACTTCTGGACCTAATTTATTGATTGTCATATTGAGGACAAAAGTGGCTAGCATAATATCATCGAGAAAGCCTCCAAAGCCAAATACACCTTCTGGTAGAAAATCCATTGGGAAAATAAAATACGCGATTGTAGCGCCAATTAATGACTTACTTTTCGAATCGATAGCAGGATCTGCTACTATCTTAATTAATAAATGAAAAATATCAGGAACGAACAATAAATAATCAGCATATTTGTGCTTCATCCCCGCCTTTGACACAAGAAATTGTTCCAATTTTTTTCGCAATTTTTGATAAAAATCTTTTTGTTCCTGCTCATTAGGAATGCTTCGGTAGTCCTCCATTAATCTTCCTCCTCCTGCTCTCTTTACCTATTACCCAAAAAACAAAAAATTAATCGTAACTGTAGGTAAAAAGGAGTTGTTATAGTGTAAGTCAATAGTAAAATACCAGCATTTGCTATGTGACATTTGCCGAAATGTATAGAAAAAAGCACCCTATAAACATAGGGTGCTTTTTTTTAACGAAAGTAATTTTAATTACTGAGAATTAAAGTTTAGTTACGTTAGCAGCTTGTGGTCCGCGGTTGCCATCTACAACTTCGAATTCCACTTTTTGACCTTCGTCAAGTGTTTTGAAACCTTCGCCTTGGATAGCTGAGAAGTGTACGAATACGTCGTTTTCGCCTTCAACTTCGATGAATCCAAAACCTTTTTCTGAGTTAAACCATTTTACTGTACCTTGTTTCATGTGAAAAAACCTCCAAAAAAATAAAAGTGAACAATATGTAATTTCTTCAACGAATTAAAAAAATTCACATATTACAAAGAGTACCGAACTAACGCGATCACTTTTTGTAATATGTGAATCCATGTTTCCGGTGAAGCAATTAAATTGTTAAGTTAAGTATACCACCATTCATAATTTTGTCAAATAAAGAAAATTGTTTTTTTAATTAATTTGAAAATTATTTTAAATATGCTCTTCAAATACCATTATGCCATGATATACTTGTGCATCATCATCACAGGCCTCGCAGTAAAAGCTTTCATCTTCAGACCAAAATGCCCAATATCCACCCTCTTTACTCGCCTCATGTTCGTATGCTGATCGGAAATGATTTAATTTCCGTTGTAATGCTTGCTCAAATTGTTCTTTTGTTTCAAACGTTTCTTTCGTTTGAATAAAAGCTTCCCAGCCTTCAAATTTCCACCAAGGCTCATAATCAGCTTTCATGTAAAGTATTATATACATATTTGCCACATTCCTTGCTGTAATAAGATATTCTAATTTTAGCAAACGCTCCTGAAATGTCTATTAAAACACCCTGCAATATGCTATTATTACCTTATTATTCATTATTTATTATGGAGGTTTTTTTATGTTTTCAAGTATTCGACCTAAGGCCGAACTAAATGAATTATTAAAGCGTGGAACAAATTTAAGTGCAACAGGCCGATTCAATAAAACATTAGCTTTTAATTACTTTAATTCACAAGATGAAGAAAATTTAAAAGCACTCTTTTATAAATTGAAAGATATTACGCCTTCTATGAATGCAATATTTAAAAATTATTTAAGTGAGATTTCTCCCACCTCCCAACAAACGATTAGCGAAGAAAATATAAATCAATATTTAACTCAATTTTTTTTAGCTACTCGTGATGATGAATATGTAGATGAAACAGTAAAGTTTTTTAATTTGTTTCGAAAAAACCAATATGAACCTGGTAAATTAATCGTTGTTTTCAATCAATTTGCCTTTTATATTACGACATATATTTTACATAACTTTGGTTTAAAACCAAACAAAGCTTTTGAGTATATGAAATCTTTCCAATCAGCCGTCAATGTGGATCAAGAATTGCTCGTAGAAGTATTAACAGAGCGAATTGTTGAAAACGTTGTCTCTGAAATTTCTTCACTAATGGATGTCAATGCGAAAATTATGTACATGAAAGATTTAGTATATAGCTTAGACAAGCAAAATGAAGAAATCCAATCATCTACAGCTGCCACTGAGGAAATTGCCGCTTCGATCAATGAAGTAGCCCGAATGTCTTCTCATATATCAGAGAAAACAACGGAATCAGTTGACCATGCCGTTAAAGGGAAAAACGCGATAGAACATGCTTTATCAGAAATTTTCAAAACAGAAGAAACATTTACAACGATCGTTGACTCGTTTACTGAATTACAAAAACGTGTAAATGATATTGAACACGTTGTAACTTTGATAAACCAAATTGCGGATCAAACAAATTTACTAGCACTGAATGCTTCGATTGAAGCTGCTCGTGCGGGTGAACATGGGAAAGGATTCGCAGTTGTTGCACAAGAAGTACGTAAGCTGGCTGAAGGCACCGTTACTGCTCTTAGTGAGGTTTCTACAAATGTTCACCATCTAAAAAGTTATTCCAATGATGTATCGCATTCCATTACAGAAACGACATCTATTATTAAAGAAGCAACAATTGAGGCAAAGGAATCGTTACCTTTGTTAAATGCCATCGTTGCCGCAATTGAAGGCATTAATCTTGATGTGACGAATACCGCTGCGATTTCGCAGGAGCAAGCTGCCGCAATTGATGAAGTATCTGCCAGAATGATTGAAATTTCTAACCTTCAAGATGATATTCGCAGCTATAGTTCTAATACATCAAGCGATATTCACTTATTAGGAAAAGAGATTAACCGTTTCCGTAATGACATTATTTCAAATAATAATGTCCAGCTTTCTTCAATTGCCCTATTACAACTTTCTAAAGCAGATCATATTTTATGGAAATGGCGTATTTATAATATGTTCCTTGGTTTAGAAGAAGTACAGCCAAGTGATGTATCTTCACATACGGAATGTCGTCTAGGTAAATGGTATACTGCTTCCCGTACTGTTGAACGCTTTGGTCATTTACAGGATTATCGTGATTTAGATGAATTTCACTCACGAGTACACCAATCTGCCAAACTGGCTGCAGAAGCCTTTAAAGCTGGTAATATTAAAAAAGCAGAGGACCATTTGAAAGAGGTGGATGAAGCCTCTGAGCGAGTTCTATTCTTTATTAATAACTTAATTACTTATTTGGAAAAAGAACGTGTTATGCAGTAAGTTGGAGGGATTATCCCTCTACTACTTTTGGGAGGTTTTAGCGTGAACAAGAGAGCGCTGATTAAATTTTTTGGAGATATTTACGGGACAGGCTATCGCTTTTTTATTAAACAAAAAGCAATTGAGCTTGGTTTAAAAGGTTATTGCAAGTTAAATGCACAAGACCAAATTGAAGTAGAAGTAGAAGGCTCAAAAAAAGCAATTGACGAATTTCTATTATTTGTTCAAAAGGGTGTTAGCCCTCAGGCAGACTCTAACTCATTTACTTTAGAACTTTACGACGATTTAAAAGGTTATGTACGTATGGAGTCGGACATTGTTTAAGTCTGGCTTCTTTTTTTCTACTTCCCTTTAAACGCAAGAAAAACTTAAGTTTAACGGACTATTGGTAATGGTCTTTTTATAAATCGAACATACTATAAAGGTTATAAGTACACCATTAGGCAAGTTTAGGGCTTTTGCGCAGGTGTATTCATTGAGAAACTTAGCAAACAGCAGTAAAATTAATGAAAGCACTATTATTATTAGTGAAACTTTATGTCGATTATTACGTATTAAAAGATAGACATACTGAAAAGCAAGGAGGAAGAAACTATGCTCAGTATAGGACAGTTTTTCTCTAGACATACCGCTAGCCTTTTAATTTCACTATCAACTGTTTCTATCACAGCGTTTGCAGCAAATCCAGGATACTTCCTTGGTGGTTTATTGTTCGCTGGAACCTATGCAACGAGTACAACGTTGCTAAAACATAATCAAAAAAGAAAAGTTATGCACATAGCTGGTATTTCGAAGGATGAGTACAAACATATAGAATTACAGCTTTCAACGGCAAACAAGCATATTCAAACATTAAGTCAAAACTATTTACGCGTACGTTCAGTTTCTGCTTTTAAACAATTACTTGAAATGACTCGTATTTCAAAAAATATCGTTAAAATTGTAAAAACTGATCCGCAAAAGTTTTACAATGTGGAGCCGTTTTTTTATGCGCACCTCCCTTCTGCAGTTGAATTGACTGATAAGTATACAATGCTATCAAAGCAACCTGTCAAAGATAAAGAAATCCAAGTAACATTATCAAAAACGCGCGAAACGTTATCGGATTTAAATTCTACATTTCAAATTGACTTGAAAGATGCTCTTTCAAATGATATTGATCATCTTCAAATGGAAATTGAATTTGCAAACCGTTCCAATTTAAGAAGAAAAGAACAACTGGAATGGCGAGGCGATGAAAAATGACAGCAAACAGAGATTCTATCCTTCCATTAGAATCGTTACCAGGAATCTCACCTCTTGTACAAACCTATTTAGAATCGTCAAATCAAGAGGCAATGACTACCTATGAAACGCTATCACCTCTTGCTCAAAGCCGTGCACTTTTATATGCAAGTCAAATTGACCTAACTAATTTTGAATCAGTGTTAACTTTAGGCCAAGACTCTCAACGCGCCGTCTCTCAATTTGCAGATCGCATGCTTGCACAAGTGAAGGATAAGGATGTCACAAAAATCGGACAGATGCTCGATTCATTAATGCAAACGTTAGACCGTGTAGACCCTGCTGCATTAGAGCCTAAAAAACCTTCCTTCTTTAAAAAAATGTTCGGTAAAACAGAACCAACTGTTAAACAAACCCTTACTGAGTTTGAACGAATTAGTATTCAAGTAGAACGAATAGGCGTCCAACTCGAACGTGCACAGCTACAGCTAATAAGAGACGTTGAATTGCTAGAGCAATTGTACACACATAATCGAGGTTTTTTTGAAGAGTTAGCAACTGCCATTGCGGCTGGACAGATGAAAAAATACCAGGCTATTGAGGTAGAGCTACCTTCAAAAGTCAGCATCGTACAAACGACTAAACAGCCACTCGCTATTCAACAGCTCAATGATTTCACGGCACAACTTGAGCGTCTTGATCAACGTATATATGATTTACAAGTATCCCAACAGGTTGCATTGCAAACAGCACCTCAAATACGCATGATTCAACAAGCAAATCAAACACTTGCTGAGAAAATCGAGTTTTCAATTGTCACACTTATTCCTCTTTGGAAAAATCAGTTAGCTATGATGCTTTCGATGAATATGGATCATCATTATGCACAGCTAGAAGAACGACTAGCACGCACAAATGAACGATTTACAAGCTCATCTTTTGAACAACAGGTATCGAAATTTAAAGAAACACAACATGAGCTTAAAATGGCCATTCAAGATGTTTTTGCTTTACATACAGCTACCGAAAAGGAAAAACAACATCTGCAACAGGATGTAGCTGGCATGAAACAATCAAAAACGATGGAATAATATTATGGGGCGCTAAATTATATAAAGGGGTGTCTCAGCAATTATGTGAGACACCCCTTTATATAATTATGCAAAATACTCTTTATAGTAACCACCAATATTACCAGTGTTGTCAATAATGAAAACGAACTCTTCTGTTTCATTTTTCACTTCATATTCTTTCCCAACTGTTAATACGTTTGATACTAAATATTTTGATGCGTTCGTATGTTTGCAAGTAACTGTACGAAGTGTTGGTGCATCTTTCCATTTTAAATGTAACATAAATTCTCTACCTCTCTTTACTAGCCATTAGCTAACATCTATTGTTTATTTTATACGATTTTGGCTCTTTTGTGGAGAAAAAACTATAGAAGTCTATATTTTGTCCTTAATAACGAATTGTTTGCTTATTTCATACTATAAAATTTATACTCGAGGTGTTGTTATGAGTTTCGGTGGAGTTCCACAATGGTTTTTTATCATCGCTGTCGCATTTGCCATTTGCTTCATTTTATATGCTGAATGGAATTCTAGAAAATAAGTATAAAGTCTACCGCTTTTGATTTCTGCTGAGGGCAGGCCCTGTCGCGGGCACATAAGCCGCAGCCCTCGCTTGCGCGCGTTCCAGCAGGAGTCACCGCCCTCCACTACAATCCATGTAGACAACGGTAGTTAACATGAATAAAGACAGAATACAAACGAACGCAGAAATTACTTCAGCGTTCGTTTTAAAAACTCTTTTGTACGTTCGTGTTCAGGGTCTACTAGCACCTTTGAAGGAGGCCCCTCCTCAACAATTACACCTTTATCCATAAACACAACACGATCTGCAACTTCCTTTGCAAACTCCATTTCATGTGTAACAATCAGCATCGTATTTCCGGCATCTGCTAACTCACGCATTACTTTCAAAACTTCCCCAACCATTTCTGGATCTAGCGCGGATGTTGGCTCATCGAAAAGCATTACATCTGGGTTCATAGATAATGCACGAGCAATGGCCACACGTTGCTTTTGACCACCAGAAAGTTGACGAGGTTTTGCATTCACATATTGATCCATCCCGACGATTTTAAGATACTTTAAAGCTGTTTTTTCAGCTTCTTCTTTGGAACGCTTTAACACTTTTACTTGTCCAACTGTACAATTTTTAAGCACATTGTGATTGTTAAACAAATTAAACTGTTGGAAAACCATTCCTAAATGAGTACGATAAGCTTGAATGTTATGCTTTGCGTGTAAAATATTTTCCCCTTTATAAATAATTTCCCCACCATTTGGTGTTTCAAGTAAATTAATGCAACGAAGGAGTGTTGATTTGCCGGATCCTGATGAACCGATTAGACATACAACCTCTCCCTTTTCTACTTTAAAATTCACATCTTTTAATACTTGGTTACGACCAAATGATTTACTTAAATGTTCTATTTGAATGATTGCCATTTGTTCGTTCCCCCCTAGTCAATTTCTTTCAGTTCTTTTTGATAAGCATCCGGACCGTCAAGACGTTTTTCTACATATAGTAAAATTCTCGAAGCCGTAAATGTCATAATGAAGTAAAGCACACATGCTACAAAGAAAGATTCGAAATAACGGAAGTTATTACCCGAAATCGATTTTGTTTGGAAGAATAATTCCGTTACACCAATTACACTTAAAACGGCCGTATCTTTAATATTCATAATTAATTGGTTTCCTGTTGCTGGTAAGATGTTGCGTGCAACTTGCGGTAATACAACATGCATCATAATTTGCACATGCCCCATGCCAATCGCAGAAGCAGCCTCGTATTGACCTTTATCGATAGAGACAATCCCACCACGTACGATTTCAGCCATATAAGCACCAGTATTCAGTGAAACGACTAAAATACCCGCAGTAATGAAGTGCATATCGATGCCAAAAGCAATATCTAGTCCGTAAAATACTACCATTGCCTGTACAATCATTGGTGTACCACGGAAAAATTCAACATAGCATGTCAGTATAAAATTAATACATTTTAATAAAAAACGTTTTATACTTTTTTTACGAACTGGAATGGTATGCATAATCCCAATAAAAAATCCGATGAATGCACCAATAATTGTACTGATTGTTGAAATGAGTAACGTATAATACGCACCTCGTAAAAACATTTGCCAGTTGTTTTCTATAATAGAAATGATCCATTCTAAACTCATGATGTTCCTCCTAACAACGTGTTGTTGCATTATATCAATTATGCCTTTAGTGAAATCATCTCTTCATTTGAATTAATTTGCTTTATTCAAAATATGTGACACACTTCTTAGACATGACTTTATTCAGCATGACTTCCTCTCTGAACAAACTAAATGTGATAAAGGTTGTCCCAGTCGCTTTTAGCAAAATGTCACGACTTTAATTTAGTAAAAATCAACTTCTCTTTTCATATGTTGTAGGTGATTTTTCACTTGGTAAGAACAGCATACTTGAAACTGCCAGTATGCTGTTTTTTCGTGAAGGACAACCCTATCTCTTTTTGCATTACTGAGCTGCAGGTTGTTGAAGAATAGCTTCTTCCATAATTTTTTGGCGATCATCTTCTGAAATACCTTTTAAAATTTCATTGATTTTATCTAGACTAGCATCACCTTTACGTAAACCAACTGCAATTGAAGTATTTGAAATATCTGTATCAAATCCTTCTTCAAAAGAAACAAATGTGAATTTGTCATTAGCTGCTGCTGCCGAAATACCTTCTGGACGTTCAGCTACATAGCCATCAATTTTGCCAGCTTCTAGCGCTACACGCATTGCAGAGAAGTTTTCCATTGCTGTTTGCTTTTCTACACCTTTAATTTGATCGATAACATTATAGTTAGATGTATTTAGCTGAGATGTAACTTTTGCACCTGAGAAATCTTGAATTGATTTTGCATTTTCATACTTGCTACCTTTTTTAATAACCATTACAAAATCAGAAGTATAGTAGTTTTCAGTAAAATCAATTGTTTGTTTACGTTCTTCTGTTGGAGACATCCCTGCTACAATCGCATCGATTTTTTTTGACTGAAGCGCAGGTACTAAACCATCCCACTCCATTTTTACAACTACTAATTTTTTACCTAAACCTTCAGCGATTTTTTTCGCCATTTGTACATCATAACCGCCTGCATACTCTGCATTATCAGCAATTTTTACAGCTCCATTTGCATCATCTTGCTGAGTCCAGTTAAATGGTGGATAACCTGCTTCCATCCCAATGCGGAATTCCCCACCAGTTTCTTCCTTTGAACCATCACCTGTTGTCTTTTCATCCTTGTCACCAGTACCGCAAGCCGCTAACACGATTGCTGTCATTGCCGCTAACATAAATAACAACCATTTTCTTTTCATCTAAAACTCCCCTTTTCTGTAAAAAAAATAAAGCAACTGTACAAAAAAAGACCTAAGTTTTGAACTTAGGTCTTACCTTTTATTGACAGTTGCCCAAATCCTCACTATAATTTCCATGTTTCCGAGATAGCACAACCTAGTAAACTGGAATTAAATTTACTAGGACAGTCCTGCACTTATTCACTGCAGACCCAGCATAAAAGTACGAGCTCCTTTTATACTTCGGCGATATTTCCTTCTCCATTACGTCTTCGCTTGCTTATACTCAGCAATGGACTAATAAATACCGCGCCTCTACCTCACAAAAAACAAAAGTGAGGTTTGTTTATTTAATTGTTATATAGATATTACTATAAAGCTAGCATATTCGTCAAGATAGTTTTATCATTTTTCTGACTAATAACAAAATTAGCCTGTAATCCTTTTTAAATCCATAAATTAAGTAGAATAACATTAAATATGTTTGCCATCATTTCACAAATTTTTATTATAAAAATCAAGATTTATAAACCATAAGAATCGATTTTTCAGTCAAACAAAGGTCATTTAGACCATCCAGCACCATTATAGCGGAAAACAATTTAATATGAAAAAAACCCTGCAAAACAGTTAAGTTTGCAGGGTTTAAACACTTAAATTATCGAATTAAGAATTTAATAATAAATCTTCTGGATTTTCAAGTAACTCTTTAACAGTTTTAAGGAAGCCTACAGAATCTTTACCATCGATAATACGGTGGTCGTAAGATAATGCTAAGTACATCATAGGACGAATTTCAACTTCGCCATTTACTTCAACTGGGCGTTTTTTAATTGAGTGCATTCCTAAAATAGCAGCTTGTGTACCGTTCATAATAGGTGTTGACATTAATGAACCGAATACACCGCCATTTGTAATTGTGAATGAACCACCTTGTAGATCAGCTAAACCTAATTTTTTATCGCGTGCTTTTTTAGCTAAGTCTGCAATCGAATCTTCAATTTCAGCAAAGTTTTTGCGGTCAGCATCTCGTACAACTGGTACTACTAAACCTTCTTCAGTTGATACAGCTACACCAATATCAAAGAAGTTGTTTAAGTGAATTTCATCGCCAACGATTTGAGCATTCACATAAGGGTATTTTTTAAGTGCAGCTACAACTGCTTTTGTGAAGAATGACATGAAACCAAGTTTAGAGCCAGTAGACTCAAAGAATTGATCTTTTTTACGAGAACGTAATGCCATAACGTTTGTCATATCTACTTCATTGAAAGTTGTAAGCATAGCAGTCGATTGCTTTACTTCTAATAAACGTTTAGCAATTGTTTGACGGCGACGGCTCATTTTTTCAACTGTAACACGTGACTCGTCAACAGCTACTACTGCTTTTGGTGCTGCTGGTGTTGCTTGAGGTGCTGCTACAGGTGCTGTACCGTGAGCTGCAACGTCTTGTACACGTACGCGACCTTGTGGATCAACTGGAGATACAGCTGCAAGATCAATACCTTTTTCACGAGCAAGTTTACGTGCAGCAGGAGATGCAATTACACGCTCGCCTGAAGTTTCCTCTACAACAGGTGCTGCTGGTGTTGGAGCTGCTACCGCTTGAGGAGCCGCTGGTGTTGGAGCTTCCGCAACTGGTGCTGCTGCTGCTGGTGCAGGTGCCGCCCCTTCGCCCGCTTCTACAACAGCGATTACTTGACCTACAAGAACAGTATCGCCTTCTTCAGCTAAAATTTGTGTTAACACCCCAGCTTCTTCAGAAATGATTTCAGCATTTACTTTATCTGTTTCAAGCTCAACGATGAATTCGCCTTTTTCTACGCGGTCTCCCACTTTTTTAACCCACTGTGCAATACTACCTTCTGTAATCGATTCTGCTAATTCAGGGACTTTAATTTCAGCCACTTTCATTTCCTCCTTTGATTAATGTGCATGCGTATCATGCACATAAAGGGCTACCGCCTTAGGCATGTAGCCCAGCTTCCAGTAATAATGATATATTTAGTTTACTTTTACCGTTTCAGCAACTGCTTCTTCAATTAGAGCTGATTGAGCTGCTTTATGAGAATCCGCATCACCTTCAGAAGTTGAGCTCATTGCAGGACGACCTACATAACGAAGCTTTTTACCTTCAGATAATTCATGTAATGTTTCCAATGCGTAATTCCAAGTACCTTGGTTTTTAGGTTCTTCTTGTACCCATACGATTTCTTTAGCGTTAGGATACTTAGCAATAATATCAGCAACTTGCGCTGTTGGGAATGGGTAAAGTTGCTCTACACGAACAATGTGTAAGTGATCGAAGCCTTCTCCATCTTTCACGCGGTCTGCTAAGTCTATCATTACTTTACCAGTACCTAATACAATTCGTTCAACAGATTTAGTTTTTGAGCCTAAACCTGGTTGCTCGATTACTTCTTGGAATGAGCCATTTGCTAATTGTTCAGCATTTGCTGCAGCTAATGGATGACGAAGTAAAGATTTTGGTGATACAACAACTAACGGACGCACACCTTCTGTTTCCAACATTGCTGCTTGACGACGTAATAAGTGGTAGTAGTTCCCTGCATTCGAGCAGTTTGCAACAAACCAGTTATTTTCAGCAGACATTTGTAAATAGCGTTCCATACGGCTTGAAGAGTGTTCAGGACCTTGCCCTTCATAACCGTGAGGTAAAAGAATGACGAAGCCAGATTTTTGACCCCACTTAGAGCGTGCCCCTGAAATGAAGTTATCAAACATCACTTGCGCCATGTTCGCGAAATCACCAAACTGCGCTTCCCATACTGAAAGTACGTTGCCTTTTTCTAAATTGTAACCATATTCAAAGCCAACAACCCCAGCTTCTGTTAATGGTGAGTTGTGTACTGTAAATGAAGCGCTTGCACCAGAAATATGGTGTAGTGGTGTAAATACGTTACCATTATTTTTGTCATGTAACACTAAATGACGTTGTGAGAATGTACCACGTTGAGCATCTTGACCAGTAAATCGTACTGGCGTACCATCTTGAATAATTGTTGCGTATGCTAATGTTTCGGCATGACCCCAATCAATTTTTGCAGATGCAAATGCATCACGACGTTTTTCTAAAATTTTGCCTAATTTCTTTTGTGGCTCGAAGTTTTGTTCAAATACTAACAGTTCTTCGTTAATCGTTTGTAAACGTTCAGCACCTACTGCTGTATCAACTTGTGGGAAATTAATTTTCAATTCTTCTGGCATTTCTAAATGTTTATGTTCATCTTTTTCTGCCATTTCTTTTACGTGATCGTAAGCAACCTGCATTTCAGCATAAATAGCTGAATCAAGTGCAGCAACTTCATCAGCCGTAACTAAACCTTCTGCTACTAATTGCGCACCGTATAATGCACGAATTGTCTCATGTTTCGCAACAAGTTTGTATGTTTCTGGATTTGTTACAGTTGGGTCATCTGTTTCATTATGACCATGTCGACGGTAACCAATTAAGTCAACAACAATATCTTTACCGAATTTTTGGCGGTAGCTTGCGGCAAAACGACCTACTTGAGAAACAGCTTCTGGGCTGTCTGCGTTCACATGAACAACTGGTACTTCATAACCTTTTGCTGGGTCAGAAGAATAGACAGATGAACGTGAGTCTTGAAGCTCTGTAGTGAAACCAATCATGTTATTAGCAATAATATGAATTGTCCCACCTGTTGAGAAACCTTCTGTTTTCGAATAGTTTAATACTTCTGTAACAATACCTTGACCAGGGAATGCAGCATCACCATGTACAAGAATACCTAAGCCTTTAGCTGGATTATGCACAGCTTGCCCTGGTTTAGATGTTTCATCTTGTGTTGCACGAGTAGATCCTAATACAACTGGGTTTCCAACTTCTAAGTGAGAAGGGTTATATGCTAGTTTTATGTTCATGCCTGATTCACGAGTATATGAAGCACCCATGTGGTATTTCACATCGCCAGTCCAACCTTTTGTAATTTCAAGTCGACCATGCTCTGGCATAAATAAATCGTTCGAAACATGTGCAAAATCTGAGAACATCATGTCATATGGTTTATTTAAAATATGTGTTAGTACATTTAGACGACCACGGTGCGCCATTCCTATACGAACATTTTCAACATTGTTTGCTTCTACTGTTTTTAAAATTTCATCAAAAAGGACGATTTGAGTATCTAAACCTTCTCCAGAGAAACGTTTTTGACCAACAAATGTTTTGTGAATGAATTTTTCAAAGTTTTCAACACGTGTTAAACGATCTAATAACGCTTTTTTCTCATCTGAAGTTAGTGCTTGTTTTAAAGAACCAGATTCGATTTGTGCTTGAATCCATTCACGTTCTTCAGTTGCTACAACATGCTCATATTCAAAAGCTACTTTATCTGTATAGACAGATTTCAAATAGTCAATAGCATCCTTACCATTTTTCACGCCCGCTGGCACATCTTTGAAGAAGATAGCAGCAGGTATTTCTGCTAAATCCGCAGGACTTAAGTTGAACGCACTTTCTTCAATTTGTGCTGTTTGAAGTGCACGATTTTTTAAAGGATAAATATCTGCAGCTAAATGCCCTTTAGAACGAATTGCATCAGCTAATTTAACAGCTGCCAATACCTTTTTATAATCGCCAGCAGGAGCTGCTGAACCACTTACTACAGCTACTTCACCTTCTACTTCTACTGGTGCACCAAATTGTTGGAATAATGATACTAACTCCGGTTCTACTTCTTCAGGAGACTGTAAGAATAAGTCGTATTGCTCCATCACATATCCTAAGTTAGGACCAGAGAAAGCTGACCATGGAGAACTTACAGTTGTAACGTTGTTCGACATGAAAAATGACCTCCAAATTTTGCCTATCGGCAGTTCCATTAATTAAATTACAATTAATTATATAATATTATCCCGTTCTTTTAAAGGATGTTTGACACAAGTTATCCATATTTTAAAGAACGTTTTTTCCATCTCAATCTTACTACTCTTCACAAAAAATACAACACTTTTTAGCAAATTAAGCAATTTTTTTCCCGAAGGCTAAAAATCTTAAATAAACCGCGCATTTTCTTTAATATTTTAGCGGTATCCTCAACAAGAAAACGGTTCCAACATTTTCTTCACTCTTGACTTCTACCGAAGCATTGTATTTTTCAAGTAACATTTTAGAGATACTGAGACCTAAGCCTGTACCGCCAATTTGGCGATTTCTTGCCTCATCAACCCGATAAAAACGATCAAAAATATATGGCAAATTATTTTCAGCTATACCAATACCATTATCAGCGATTTGAATTTGCATTTCATCTTCCTGTTTCGAAAGAGAAATATTTACTTCCGGAACTTTTTCACAATAACGAATTGCATTTTCTACTATGTTACGAACTATTTGACTAAGTGCATTAGATGTTATAAACACTGCCCCTATTTCACCATTTTTCGACAGCGTTATTTTTGCAGTTGGGTATAATAGCGCCATTTCTTCTATCACACTTTCAATTACATCTATTGGATTTGCTTCACTCATCTCATCTTTTTCTTCCCGTCGTGCAAGCTCTAGTAACTCTTCAATCATTTTACGCATTCGTGTAATTTCCGTCAGCGAAGTGTCTATAGATTCTTCAAGAATAGCAGGATCGTCTTTGCCCCAGCGTTTCAATAATGAGAGATGTCCCTCTATCGCCTGAATCGGCGTCCGTAATTCATGGGAAGCATCTGCAACAAATTGTTGTTGTTGAGCAAATGATATTTGCAGTTCATTCATCATTGCATTGTACATTTTTAACAAATCACCAATTTCATCATGTGATGTATAGGATAGCTGAATTGGTTCATTAAAACCTTGATCCATAACTGTTTTCATTGATGCACGTAATGCATGAAGTGGCTTCGTTAAATAATTTGCTAAATAATACCCAATGGAACCTGAAAGTAATAATGCGCCAACTCCTGCAATGAGCATAGCAGTCAACAAATAACGCATTAATGATTCAAAACGTGTTAACGGATGTATCACTTGTATATATACTTGAAAAAAACCAAGTTGTAACGGTTCATTCACAACATACGCATTTTTTTTATCAATGGTCGTCTGTACTATTGATCCCATAGAAGATAGCGGTGCAGCTTGTGAGGCATTATTAATACGTAAAATTTCAATACCATCATTATTATATAGTCTAACAGTTTGATCACGATCGACAATTGATTTTAATAATCCCGTATTTTGCTGAATTTGTTGTATCGAGATGTTTGGCCCTTGTGACTCTAAGAATGAAACGACATCATCTCTTGTTCGTTTCACTTTGCTTCCTTCATCATTTAATAGCCAAGTATGCAGTGATACATATACGACTATACAAATAATCGCATAGCTTATAAAAATAACTGCACTAGATGTCAACATCCATTTTCTTTGTAATGATAGATTACTTAAGTATTCTTTTATTTTTTTCATTCACGCATCACGTATCCTACTCCACGAACAGTCTCAATATAGGCATTTGAATCACCGGGTAGTTTTGTCCGTAAATGGCGAATATATACATCAACGACATTTGTCTCGATATCAGCATCATATCCCCAAACAGAAGTTAGAATTAGCTCACGTGTACACACACGATTTTTTTGTTCCATTAATAGCTTTAACAAATCATATTCGGTTTTAGTCAGATCAAGTTTTTTACCTTGAACCAATACCTCATATGCATCAATGTCAATTTCAATATCTCGAAATTGAAGTGTGTCCCCTCCCATTTTTTCGTTAGGCTCTACTCTGCGCAAAATAGTTCGTATGCGTGCAAGCAATTCTTCGATTGCAAATGGCTTCACTATGTAATCATCAGCCCCAGCATCTAAACCAGCAACTCTATCCATTACTGCGTCTCTAGCGGTAAGTAAAATGATCGGTACCTGGGATTGAGTACGTACCCTACGACAAATTTCAATTCCATTAATACCAGGTAGCATCACATCGAGTAATAGCACATCATAATTTTCAGTTGTGGCAAAAGCTAGCCCTTCTCGCCCATCAAAGGCAACGTTTACATTATAGCCCTCATGTTGTAACTCTAGCTCTACGAATCGGGCAATATGCTTCTCATCTTCTACTAAAAGTATTTTCTTAGGCATCTGATCACCTTCTATTTTCAAAATATATACATCATCTCTTAATAGTACTAGCATAACATCAATTAAAAAGCCTGTACCACAAGTAAATACTCGTTTGTACAGACTTTTTTTAAAGTGGTCCAGTAATAAACAAATTATTTTTTCCGCATTCCTTCGCTTTATATAAAGCTTGGTCTGCTAAATCCATTAACGACTCAAGCGTTGTTGCATGGTCAGGATAATAAGCAATCCCAATAGATGCAGTAGGTGCAAAAAAGTACTTTTCTATAGTCCATCCGTTTTTCAATTCATTGCGAATACGGTTAATAATATGCATTATTTGAACTTGTCTCTCTTCAGAATTCCGTGTTAAACCCGTTAAAATAATGATAAATTCATCTCCACCCATTCGAATGACTAAATCATGACTACGTACAGATCTTATTAGCACATTACCGAAATTACGGATAAAATCATCACCCATATCATGGCCATATTGATCATTTACATCCTTGAAATCATCACCATCAATATAAAGCATTGCGATACAAGTGTCTTTTGCATGTGCGTCCGAAAGAAGTTTGGGGAATTCTTTCAATAAAAACCTTCGATTCGGTAACTGCGTTAGGCTATCGTGATAGGCTAGATATAGTAAATCATTCTCTCGTTCTTTTCGATGAGTAATTTCACGTGAAACCATTATTATTTGGGAAATTGTTTCGCGTTCTGTATCATGCACGACGGTGACATTTCCTTCAGTCCAAACAGGCGTACCATCCTTTGAGTTAAGCAAAAGTTCAAACTGTGTGTCCGACTTAGCTGTAAAATCATTTAGAAATGCTTGCCACGCTGGCTTACTTTGCTCGTCGATTATACTATTGTAAAACTGCCCCTGTAATTCAACAATCTCATAGCCTAAATACATCCTATAGGACGGTGAGGCATAAATAATAATGCCATCCTCATTGATGATGACAATTAAATCATTTGTATTTTCAGTAATTAATCGGAAAGTACGCTCAATATTTTTCAATTCCGTTAACATTCTCTTCTTGTCCGTAATATCATAGTTAATGGATAAATATTGTTCCACTTTGCCAAATTCATTTTTCAATGGCACAATGGCTGCCTCTACCCAATAGTCTGCATGATATTTGGTGCGATAGCACAGCTCCCCTCGCCAAACCTCCCCCAACACAAGGGATTCGTTGATTGTTTGAAAAACTCCTTTTTTATTATTACGTGGCTCGATAAGATTATACGGTTGACCAATTAGCTCTTCAGCAGTAAATCCCGAAGCATTTAAAAATAAATCATTCACTTCCATAATCGTGCCTTCGTTATCTAAAATAGCAATAGAAGTTGCGAAATTTAAAGCCGCCTTAAACACTTCGAGACCATGGGTTTTTGAACGCAGCTCTGCCTTTTGCTCTGTAAATTGTGTAAAATCTTGCATGATAAGAAAAATAGCAAAGGAGTTATCACCTTGCATTACTGGTGACAACGATACTAAATACATGCGCTCCTGTTTATCCAATGTATGAAGCTTAATCAGCTTTTCACCAATATTTTCGCCCATTGCAGCCCTTTGCAAATAGTTTTGTATTTTCTCTATTTCCTCATGGGGGATAATAGGTAAGTCAATGAACGGCTGATGTTTCACCATATCATTATCTAAATTAAAATCTTCTATGAAGCTTGTATTTACTTCATATATACTACCTTCTGCAGATAAAATGACTGTTGAAAAATAAGCATGGTCAAACATTGATCGCATAAATAAAAATTTATCTTCAATACTTCTGTCATATAAGATTTCTTTTGTAATAGCTAAAATATAGTTATCATCCCCGTCTTTTATCGGTCGGACAGAGGTCTCATATTTTCTAACTTCTGATTTAACATAAGCATAATCCACATAATCGATTTGTTGATGCTGTTCAATAGCTCGGTGATAATTTTCTTGAATAATGACAAAATTCCGACGAGAAGTAACAGCTGACAGCATTTTCCCAAGGGCATTAGTAGATACCAGAACTTGGGCAGCCTGATTTAAGCGAACATATTGATAATCGTCTCCAACTTTTTTCATTAAATAGACGAAATCTTCTCCAACAAATAGTTGATTGAAAAGTTTTTCGCTTAAAAGATATTCCATAATGTCACTCTCCATTATAAAGTCACATATATATAAATTCGTTATAAATGGTATTTATTTATAACATAAAAATTACACTAATATTATACCATATTTACACTCGTTTAACTTTCTTGAATTAAGAAAGATTCTATCCTTTTTGGAGAAAAATTTGATGATATTTTATTAAAAAATCAAGAAAACGATACTAAGGTAATACCATTTTCGCCATTTTGATGTAATATAATACTATAAAAGACTTTTTATCCATATATAACATAAGAAAGCAAATAGTGTTTTTTCTCTATTATTCTGAATTAACTGACAATTAAACTTATTTTTTGTTTAAAAGAGCAAATTGATTGCACCAAGCAGTAGACTTGTTATATTATATCAATAAAACTAGCCATTTTTCGGTATGGTCGCAAAATCAGTAAGACAGCGGGAGATTATGGATATCATAGTTATAACGTCTAGTTCTTTGGGTTTTTAATTCCAGTACGAATTTTAGTTTTATTCTTTATGCTTTAACGGAATTGTTTTGACTACCCTTGTAAAGGAGGCGTTTCGTATGCTTAAACATCGAGACCTACATGAATGTACAGAGCTTTATGAGCTATTATCGCATCCATCTGTTTTTCCCTTCGTCCGTCAAAAAGCCAAATCGGCGGATGAATACTGGTTTATGACCAAGCAACTAATCGAAGAAGAAGCGAGAGGGCTCGCTATCTCAAGGACAATTACCGACGATTGGGGGCAACCAATCGGCACCATTAGCATTCATGATGTTGAGGACGGTGCGGGCTTCCTCGGAACGTGGATAGGACTCCCTTATCAAGGGCAAGGTTACAACCAAAAGGCAAAAATGCTTTTTTTGAATGAATTATTTTTTGATTATAATTTCAATACGGTTTTCCTTCGTATTCGAGTAGAAAATATTAAATCACAGCGTGCCGCATTAAAGTTACCTTACGTTGTAAGTGCAAATGATAGTCATCCTACATTATTAGCACAAGTTAATAGTGGCGAGGCACAATTCAATTTATATAAAATTCCACGTGACTTGTTCTATCTGACAACTGCCAATCAAACACAAGAAGGCGAAGAACAAGCAATGTAATAGAAACAATCAAAAAAGCAATGTGTACTGTTTATCATAACAGCACACATTGCTTTTTATTTTTTATATTGTAATATTAACTTCGCCATTTCATCTGGCGTTTTCGGTCTTTGGGTTTTTTCCATCGTAGCTGTCATTTCGGATTTTCGCTCTGTTAATGTATATACTGATTTTATGAAAGATTCCTTCGTTAGTTCCTCTTCTTGCAATACTTCGGCATATCCTTGTTTTTTGAATAAGTTTGCATTCAAAATTTGATCGCCACGACTTTTTTGAGCAGAAAGTGGAATTAATAACATTGGTTTATGAAGTGCTAAAAATTCAAAAATAGAATTAGATCCTGCACGTGAAACGACAAAATCGGCTGCATGCAGCAAATCAGGTAATTCAGTTGTCACGTAGTCAAATTGTTTGTAGCCAGGCATTGACTCCAAGCTTTCATCTTTATTCCCTTTTCCACATAAATGAATTACTTGGAATGTTTGAAGTAACTCAGGTAGATTATGGCGTAATGCATCATTTAACACTACAGATCCAAGGCTTCCACCCATAACTAAAAGAACGGGTTTAGCTGCTGTAAAACCACAGAAAGAAAGACCTTTTGCTTTGTCACCAGTAAATAATTCTTCACGAATAATGGAACCAGTACATGTTGCTTTTTCATTTGGTAAATGCTGCAGCGTTTCTTCAAAAATAGTGAAGATATGAGAAGCAAAAGGTAGGGCAATTTTATTTGCCAAGCCAGGCGTTACATCTGATTCATGTATTACGACTGGTACACCAGCCAATTTAGCTGCCATTACAACAGGCACAGAGACAAAACCACCCTTTGAAAAGATGACCTCTGGCTTCACTTTTTTTATAATACTAAACGCTTGCATAATCCCAGCAAGCACTTTAAAAGGATCTGTAAAGTTTTTCATAGAGAAATAACGACGCAATTTCCCACTTGCTATCCCATAGAAAGGGACTTTAGGAAATGCCTCGCTTATTAATTCTTTTTCAATACCTTGCTCTGAACCAATATAGTGGACATCATAACCTAGTTCAAGTAAAGAAGGTAATATCGCTTGGTTAAGTGATACATGGCCTGCTGTCCCACCACCGGTTAAAATGATTGTTAGTTGTTTCACGTAAATTCTCCTATTCCTTAAAAGCCATTGTAGCCAACCGCTACTTTTTGTTTACAGTCTTTTATTTTACTATATGCGAAAGAAAAGATATAGATGAAGCTTTTAATTTTTCAGTCATATTATGTCTACTCTATGCTATACTAATTCATTATGCTTATAAAGGAAGTTACTTACTATGGATAAAACGAAAACGTTAAAACAAAAGTATGCTTTAATTTTAAAAATCATTGTGCCGATTTTAGTCACCCAAGTAGCCATTTATCTTATCTCTTTTTTCGATATTTTAATGTCTAGTCGCTACGGAACAGCCGATTTAGCAGGGGTTTCGATAGGCTCATCCATTTGGATGCCTATTTATACGGGACTTTCTGGTATTCTATTAGCGATAACGCCGATTGTATCCCAACTCGTGGGAGCAAAGAAAGAATATGCTGCAAAAAAGGCTGTTCAGC
The DNA here is from genome assembly GCF_044753985.1 of Lysinibacillus sp. NPDC093210. NCBI lineage: Bacteria > Bacillati > Bacillota > Bacilli > Caryophanales > Bacillaceae > Lysinibacillus > Lysinibacillus sp. NPDC093210. The sequence continues at coordinate 27,615 of NZ_JBIVOE010000006.1, forward strand.
AAGGCTTATATGTTGCCCTAGTTCTTTCTGCCATCATATTTATTTTATTATTTGTGGGACTCGATTGGATACTTGGACATATGCAATTAGAAGAAGCTGTACATAACATTGCCAAATCCTATATTCATGCAATGTGCGTTGGACTTATACCACTTTTTTTATTTTTTGTCCTACGTTGCTTTATCGATGCGTTAGGTCAAACACGTGTAACAATGATTATAACGCTACTTGCAACACCTATTAATATATTACTAAATTACATTTTCATTTTCGGCAAATTTGGTGCGCCTGAGCTTGGCGGTGTGGGTGCTGGTGTCGCTACCGCCATTACTTATTGGTTAATTTTCTTTATCACCGTTTGGATAGTAGCAAAGCGGGTGCCTTTTGAACACTTTAATATATTCCGAGAATGGCCTAAACTGGAATGGTTAAGCTGGAAAGAGATTTTAGTTATTGGTGTGCCAATCGGCATCTCCTTATTTGCGGAAACGAGTATATTTTCTGCCGTAACGATGATGATGAGCAGCTTTAGTACTGAAATTATTGCTGCACATCAAATCGCAATTAACTTTACATCATTGTTATATATGGTGCCACTTAGTATTTCAATGGGTGTTACGATCTTAGTAGGTTTCGAAATTGGCGCTGGTCGACTACATGATGCAAAAATTTATAGTTATTTATGCGTTGGGACAGCCATTGTATTTAGCTTTTTTTCAGCTTGTATTCTTTACTTACTGCGCGAACAAATTGCGACAATGTATTCAAGTGATCAGTTAGTTTTAAAATATGCACAACAATTTTTAGTGTTTGCTGCCATTTTCCAGTTATCAGATTCTATTCAGGCTCCAGTACAAGGAGCTTTAAGAGGATACAAAGATGTCACGATAACATTTATTATGGCGATTATTTCCTATTGGATTATCGGATTACCTACAGGATATTTACTAGCTAACTATACTAACTTCGGGCCAGTTGGATATTGGCTTGGGCTTGTAGCTGGCCTATCTGCTGGAGCTATTACATTATTAATACGCCTACTGCTCGTACAAAAAAGATTCATTTTACGATAAATACAACGCAAAAATGTTGAATATGGACATTTTTGCGTTGTTTTCTGTATTAAAAGACTAAAGCCCTTACTATCGGAGAATCCCTGTACGAATAATTGAAACTTTCACTTTCGGCTCTAATGTAAGGGAAGCATATTGCTCGTGCCAGTCTTCCTTAAACATTTTTGGATGATAGGCACGAATATATCGCCCTATCCCTAAAGTATCTGACTTCTGTTCTTGTAGAATTTGAAGCACTTCCTCAAAGTCAGCTTGAATTCTTTGTTGAAAATTATCCTCTAGCGTTTTTAAAGTTTCTTTCTTATACAAATGATTCTTTGAAAACTCATCAATTTCTAAATCAATTTTATAGTCCATCGTTATTTTTTTCATGTCTTCGTAGATTGTCCACTTTCTTTTTAAATGAATGACCTCAGAAGTGACAGGTATTTCCTTATCATTTAAATTCATCATATATTCAATACGTGCGTGTTGACTTGCTTCATCCCTTAATAAAAGCATACTTAACGATTGTTTAGGATTTAAGATTTTCCCTGTAAATACCTGACCAGAAAACAAAGCAACCCCTGCCGCATCTGCCATATTTTTTTCTGTATTCATTTTTATATAGGGAATTGATATATCTATTGCATCATCAAACAGCGTCGAGCCAATCATTTGCAAATCAAGTTTGGGGTAAATTGTATTTTTCTCCGTACTTTCAATAAAGCGCTGATAGTATCCTCCTGCATTGTCTGTTACTTCCTTAGTTAACTCAATAAAAGGCTTTACATCCCCTTCAGTCAACGCAACTTTAATAGATATCGGATTTTGAGGATCACGAAAATAAATATCTAAAATGTCATAAAGAGGTTCTTTTACAGTATCACTGGAAATGAGAAGTGTTGCTAATTCAGATAAGTCTAATGTTTGTTCCACTTTCATGTCAGCTCTATTACGGATATCGCGGGGAGAAATGCCTTCCGCTTCTATTACCATTATTTTACTTTTATTGTCAATTAACTTAGGGTAAGCGTAATAGCCTTTATATTCGCCTACTTTCCCTTCAACGCCAACGAGTGACACAACTGACGAGTTTTTGTATAAACGCTCATCCCAACAACCAGCAAGGAATACAATCAACAGTAATATTATCCCTTTTCGATACACTCTTTCCCCCTCCATTTATTCCAAAAAATAATGAGTATAGGCAATAGAAAGGTAAAAATTAAAAATATATAATGGAAGGAATTTTTCATAAATTCAATCACTCTAAATTTAACAAAAAAAAGCGGGACAATCGCTAGCAAAACATGATAAACAATAATTTGTAACTTAGGACGTTTCTTTCTTTTACAAAATGGATGACTCTAAAGGTAAAATTCACAATCATTACAGTAACGATTGACCAAGATAACCAAATATACACAAAGAAAATATCAAGTCGCTTCACAAATGTCACTTCTTGTGATTTTAAAATATAAATAATTGGCTCTGGTACTAGTTTAATTTCCTCAATAGTGAAAAACATTTGAGAAAAAAGCACTGAGATTAAATAAAATACAAAAATTACAAGCTGATATATGAATATCGGCTTGCCCTTTAAAGTTAATTCCTTTTGTAAAAAGGGGCGAAATATTAAAAACATTTCTGCGCCCATAAATGCAAATGCACTATGAATAAAGCCCTGAATGATTTCTTTTTTAATAGTAAAATCAAGCGGAAATAAATTTGTCCATGTGAGATCTGGTACCGCTAGCATTAAAAAAATGATAAAAATAAATATGAGTGGAATAAGCATCACACCAATATTGATTACTGTTTCAGGTCGACTTAAATTGGCATATAACGATAGAGCCACAATAAAAAAGATCACAATCCATTCGGGTGTTTGAGGTAAAACCCATGATGCTAATACAAACTCCATATAGGCTATAAATGATGCGAGCATTAAAAACCAGTAAATTTTATATACCCATTGAAAAAAAGTATTTAAATAGAAATAACGATAATAACGTTCAAAAAATATTAATAAAAAATAATGCCATATTGCTGCTACGATAAATAGTACCCAAGCCATATTTCTACTTTCACTAATTAATGGCGTTTGAAAGGATATATAAATAAATCCTGTTTCAATAAAAAATAATAGTAAAAAAAATTGTCCTTTAGATAGGGAAAAATTCAAGGTGTATCACCATTCTTTACACTGTTATCCTTCGGTGGACTAAAAGTTGTGACTTGGACAGTTGGTTTGAAATACGGTCCTCGTACAAAAACTTTGTATATTTCCTTTGGCTGAAATGGCACAATTGGTGCAAAGTATGGTTGTTTTAATGAACTTAAATTAATCAAGTGAATCAATAGCACAACAACTCCAATGACAATACCGAAAAATCCAAATAAAGAGGCGAGCAACATAAATGGAAATCGAAGCATACGAATTGATGTATTTAGCTCAACTGAAGGCACTACATAGCTTGAAATTGCGGTTAAAGCGACTACTATCACCATTAAATTTGATACTAAGCCAGCACTTACAATAGCATCCCCTATTACTAAACCACCAACGATGCCTATCGTCTGACCTACTGATTGTGGCAATCGTATACTGGATTCTCGAATAAGCTCCATAATAATTTCTAAAATAAGGGCTTCTATTAACGGTCGATAAGGTATTTCATTTACGTCATTCTTTACTTGATTACTCAACTCTAAAGGAAGTACTTCAAAGTGAAAACTGATAATAGCAATATAAAATGCAGGTAAGAAAACAGCTGCAAGAAATGACATTAACCGAACTATCCGATAAAAGGTACCGACCAACACACGACCATTATAATCATCAGGCGATTGATAAAAGGAAAAAAACGTTACAGGTGCTATTAAAGCTGTCGGGGAAATATTCGTTAACAATACGACTTTACCTTCTACTAAATTAGCTACAACGCGATCTGGTCTTTCCGTATTTAGCAATTGTGGAAAAGGCGACCAAACAGAATCCTCTAACTCATCACTTAATTGACCAACACTATAAAAATATTCAATGTTAATGGCGTCAATACGTTTTTCAATCTCATCCAAAGTTTCAGGTTTTATGACCCCATCAATATATAAGTAATATGCTTTCGTATTTGTCTCTTTACCGATTGAAAAAGATTTAACTACAAGCGCTGGATTATGAATTCGTTTCCGTAATAATGCTAGATTTGTTTCGAGGCCTTCGACAAGCCCCTCATGTGATCCTCGGAGAACATGCTCATTATTTGGCTCGTCAGGATTTCGTTGTACTTGGTTCACAACAGTAAGCGAAAGCATGTCACCAGTTTCAGGTATAACGATCAGTGTTTCTCCATTACAAATATGCTCAATAGCTAGTGGTAGAGAAAATGGCTCAAGTGTGGTTATTAACGTTTCACTCCAAAAAGGCTTGTTTGTATCTAAACGCGCATAAATAGTATCGAGTACTCTTTGCACTTCTTTTGCATCTACGAGCGAGGAATAAAAGCATAAAATAGCAGACGTTCCTTCTCGCCAGTCTACTTGTCTCACTGTAAAGTCAGACGAATGATTAAATGCTTTTTGTAGGCTTTTCATCATTAATTCCACTTTATCCATAAAACGCCTCCTATACTTGGAAGTATAGGCAAAAAGGGCTTTTCTCAAACTGCAATGTCTTCTTTTTAATTGTTCAGTTCTCTGTTCTTTTCAAAATAAAAAGACGTCCAAATAAGTCTTAAAGACTTATTGGACATCCTATTTTGATTGTTTTGTTTCTCGTAAACATCCACATTATTATTTTTGAATAAATTGTTGTGTCCAGTAGTTTCCAGACTTCACATAACCAACACCAATATGTGTGTAATTAGCATTTAAAATATTAGCGCGGTGACCTGGTGAATCCATCCAAGCTTGTACTACCTCTTCAGGTGTACGTTGACCTTGAGCGATATTTTCGCCGGCACTCTTGTAAGTAATACCTAAAGCTTTCATACGATCAAATGGTGAACCAAAAGTTGGGCTAGTATGTGAGAAATACTTTTTTGATTGCATATCTTGAGATTTTTCTCGAGCAGCAGCCATTAATTTATCATCTGTTTGTAATGCTTTTAAACCAGCTTTTGTACGCTCAGCATTTGTTAATTTTACTACCTCTTGTTCAAAAGCATTCACATCCGAAGTAGTTGTCGTCGGTGTAGAAGTAGTCGGTGGTGTCGTTGTTGTATTATTTTGTTGATTCGATTGTTGATTTGATTGTTGATTTGTTTGAGTATCTTTAGATGGTGCTGTCGTATGTGGTTTCGTTACAACCCACTTGTGATTTGACCAATTATTATAATAGTAAACTTTGCAGTTAGTTGTCTGATTTGCTGTGTTCCCCTCTGTAGTATTAGAAGCAGCAGAAGCCAACTGAATTGGAGCTGCTAAAAGAAATGTTGCACAAATTGCAGTAAGTGTTTTTTTCATTTTGCAATCTCTCCTCTCTGCAACCTATCGTAAAGTACGATTCTATTAAAAATCTTCCCAACATCTGCTAGCTTCTCCAATAGAAAAGTAGTTTACGTTAAACAGGGGTTTTTTTGTTATAATTTTTAGCAAGTTTCACCAAGCAATGAAATACTTACGTTTTATATAGGGTTGACAATACTCAAAATGAAGCTATTTATAGACTATGTTTTTTTAAAAGAACAGTTTATTCCTATAGCAATCCATTAAAAGAAGCAATAAAATTTTATAGAAACTGAACTAAAATAAAAAAATTCTGCTCGACCCTACTGGATAGCTTGACGCTATCTAGTTAGTGCACGCGCAGAAATACTCTTAAAACTTATTTTTAGCTCAATTTAATCAATACCTATTACATTAACAATCCCAATATTTTCACCTATTAAAACAAGCTTTGCTGGCATTTTAATGTATTCTGGAAGCCATTGCACCATTCCATAGGCATATTGAAACAGCATTGGATTTTTAACACCTTCGATTGGAACGTACCCTTTCATCCGATAAACTGAATCTGGCAATGTCCGTACCCAATCCTCAAATTGCTCCTGTGTAAAGTGCACACCGTCGAACTCCACTAATCGAGAGCCTAAATGCATTGATGATATGGGTGCTTTAATAATATTTTGTTTATCGATTTGTACGGTAGCCGTTAAACTTTCAAGTAAATGTAATGGTACACGTCCATTTGTAGTTTGCAAAATAAAAGCATGTGGATTAAAACCTTGTAGCTCATAGACTACTTTAGCTTGCTCCGCTTCGCTTAGCAAATCCGTTTTATTGGCCAGTAATAAATGCGCATGGCGAATTTGTTCCATAAATAATGTACGAACTTGTGGCGTTAATGTTTCACGATTTAACCATAGCTTTGAGTCTGCAACTGTGACAATGCCCTTTACATTTAACTGCTCGGCAAAAATGGGGGAATAGACAGCATCCAATGCTTCTACAGGATGAGCAGCTCCAGTAGTTTCGATAATTAGCACATCAAATTCACTATCTAATAGTAGAGATTGAATTTGAGCCTCTGTTTTTTCAGCACCTGAACAACAAATACAGCCTTCTAGCATCTCTTTAAGAGGAACATCCTCTTCCACTGCTTGTGAATCAAATGGCAGCTTACCAAGCTCATTCATTATAACAGCTGGCTTTAATCCCTTTTCTTTTAGTTGTCGAATTACGTCTGTCAGCATAGAAGTCTTACCGCTTCCTAGAAACCCACTAAATAAATATACGTCCTTCACAATCATTCCTCCTATTAAAAAAGCCATCGCATGGGCCGTACGAGACGACTTCTGCGACAGCTACTGTGTTAGTTTGTTTTTTTCTCAGTTTGATCTTTTGCATCAGAAATAAGTTCTTTTGCTTTTAAAAGTTGAGGATCTTCTGATTTCATTTTTGCACGTAACGCATCCATTAATGCGTAAGTAGTTTCATTCGATAAAATGCCTGTTTCTTCAAGCTTATTATCAGCTTGCAGTTTTTTCACCGCACGCTCTGTAAACTGGTCAAAGATACCGTCAGCTTTACCAGGCTCATATCCTAGCACCTCTAGCATTTCTTCAGCCACTTTTATTGATTCTGATTGCAAGCCGTCTTTCATTTCAATCGTTGGATCTATAATTGGTAAAGAAGCATATGCAGGATAAGCTACTTTTACATCTGGTTCAATACCTTTTTCATTGATCCAGTTACCGTTTGGTGTTAACCATTTACCAGTAGTGAATTTTAAATTAGAACCATCTTTTAATGGCGTAACATTTTGTACAGTCCCTTTACCGAATGAAGTTTCACCAACAATTTTTGCACCAACTGACTCTTTTAAAGCGGCTGCTAAAATTTCGGATGCTGAAGCACTCCCATTATCAACTAATACAGTTACAGGTAAATTGTATTTTTTCCCTGCTGCAGCATTCGTAATTTCAGGCTCTTCGTCTTTTTGTTGCACTTGCACAATCGGTTTACCTTCGGGCACAAACAAATTAGAAATTTCAACTGCTGCATTTAAATACCCACCTGGATTTTGGCGTAAATCAAGGACAATCCCTTTCATGCCTTTTCCTTCGTATTCAGCAAGTATTTTTTCTAGCTCTTTTGCTGTTTCTTCACTAAACGATGTAATTTGAATATGCGCAATATCTCCATCTAGCATTTCACCATAAACCGTTTCAACAGGAATATCATCTCGAACAATCGTCATTTGAATTGGCTCAGCATTTTCTCCGCGTTTCACTGTTAGCTTAACAGGAGTGCCTTTTTCACCACGAATTAGTGCAACTGCTTCAGAAGCGCTAAACCCTTGTATACTTTTGCCGTCAACAGTTAAAATTATGTCTTTTGGTAATAATCCCGCTTTTTCAGCAGGTGAATTTTTAATAGGTGACACAACAGTAATGAAACCATTACGTTCTTGAATTTCAGCGCCGATTCCCTGGAAGCTTGAAGATAATCCAGAATTAAACTGTTCTGCTTCATCTTTCACCATGAAATCAGAATATGGATCTTCTAATGCATCAAACATGCCGTTAATAGCACCATCCACTACTTTTTCATCTTCAATATCTTTGTAGTATTTGTCTTTTAGCATATCAAATGCTTCGTATAATTTTGTAAATTCCGCACGTTCTATCGGAACTTTTACTTCTACTACCTTCTTTTCACCGAATGTTAACGCAAAAATTGTTAAGCCTGCGGTAATTAAGATTGTAAAGAACATCAGCATAATAAATTTAAACGGTTTCATCTGAATAAATTGTCCCGCTGGTTTCATCTCTACTTGCTGTGTTTGCTCTTGCTGTTGCTCTAAACCATCTTTTTTCTGTTCGTCCATCTTGATTGTCACCACTCTCATATACACTAACTTGTTGTCACACTATTACCATCTTAACAGGTTATAGAGGAGACGAAAAGAAAAAGCGTGTCAAAATTTCATGACAGCTCTTGTCCCTCTATTAACTTTATAAAATTGCGCATTAAAAAGGCTGTTTTTTCTAGACCTTTTTCTATGAATAGAACAGTATCTCTACATAAGCTTTCTATTTACAATTTATAAATAAAAAGCGCCCCAGATACCTTCCTGAGGCACATCCATGCTCTTAGCTGCTAAGTTTAAAGTATATAATAGTACTGCTTTTCTATTTTACTCATTTCCTATACGCAGTCAACTAAAATACTCATAGATTTTGTTTTATAGTAATTAAGCTTCTATAATATATGTTACTTGTGCTAATTTGGCCGTTTTTATCTTTATTTCTGCACTTTTGGCAGCAGATAGCCCTGTAAATGTTCCTGTTTTCACACGATATTGCGCGCCTTCCTGTTCAATATAAGCAACCCAACCAAAACGTTTCTTCATTACATCTACTACGCTAACAGCTGCATTTCGAGTGCTATATGTTCCAGTGATGATACGGTACTTCATTGACTCGGTTGGTGGTTTTTCGGGCTGTGGCGTATCAATATCTGTTATCATTTTCAAAAAATTAGTCCATGAGACTTTCCCCGCACGTATATTTCTCGGACAGTTTTTGCCACTGAAATAATGATGTTGAACGACATTTTGGATTGATATATTCTCATCTTTCATTATTTTTGCTATTAAAGCTGCTGCATTTTCTACAGCTTTATTAAAATTGCCATCACTATTAACACATATTTCAACCTGGATTCCTTGCGTATTTCCTGTATAAGTTCCAGCTCCCCAGCATTCCCAATAGTGCTCAAAAGATTGTACTGCTTCATGATCATCTACTTGCCAATGCCAGCTTGCCGCTCTGCTATTACCATTAATTTGTAGTCGAGCATGGGCATCTGCATCCGCTCCTACGCTCGTATTGTCTGTTTCATGGACAACGATGTATTTTTTTGCATTATTTTTCCCATTCGTAATCTTGGCAGCTTGATTTGCAGGTACTAATTTTTGTCTTATTGATACCACGCGATTACCCCCCTCCTATTAAATTACGTTTCATACTCTTTATAGTGACTCATTAGAAAACCGTCTACTTAAACTGTAACTGGTCTAAATAACGAGCATTATTGTTTAACTTACTTGCTCTCGTCTCGTCACTTGCCATAAGTAACATCCATATGAATGGATGCTTAATGCTATAGTATGCGCTATTGCCAAGTTCATTTGTGTTTTTATATCCACTCTATTACGCGAAACACCTAAAGCTATTGCATCTCAACTTTTGATTTATTTTTGCGTAATTCAAAAGGTGGTTTTGTTACAGAACATCATTTTTTCGAAATTGACATGAACCAAAATTATCGGCAAATGTTGCTCTTTAAAATGCACTTCAGAATACTATTTAACAGAATGTCTCAAGAAAGCATGATATCCATTCCCCTTTTTGGTCTCGGGCGCATAAGATAGTCATAAGATGACCGAGAATTAAAAGGAATTAGGGAGGGCTTTACAATGAACAATAATCAAAACAATTCCAACCAATCTACGGATTCACTCGATATTTACGCTGCAAAGCTTGCCTATATAGGGACGTCTATTTCTACATTAGGAGATGGCATTCAAACAATTGCCGCGGGGCTCACTTTAGAATCATTAAAAAAAGCAAGCAACCAAAGTTCTCAAGACTTACCGAACCAATCAAAACAGACAGAAAACATGCAAAAGCAAATCGATTACTTAATTGCAGAATTAAAACACATAAAAAAATATTTAAAATAAAATACAAGCATTGATCATCAAAAATCTTTAGCTCTGCTTCTAACCCATTTACATAATTAAAGCTCCCACAGTGAATTAGGAAAATCCGTAATGTAACATCCGTCCAAATCTCTATAGCTAGAGGTTTGGATTTTTGTAGAATGTAACAATAACTTGGTGCATTCTCATTAAATTCTCCAATTCATCATTATATACAGTTATATATTTCAGAAGAGGACAAAGTAGAAATTTGATCAATTAGGCATGGTGAAAAGGTGAAATCTAATCAAATCTTACAATCAGGCTAATGACATATATTTCACTCACTTGCAATTTACCAATTAACTTCCACATACAACTTTAATATGTTACAATTTTTGTAAATAATTATTTGTAACAAAGTGAGGTGAACCTGGCATGTCCTATGTGAACGATTTACAATACTATCTAGACAGTAGTTCAATCGGTGTTATAGTAGAACTTTTATTGGTTACTTCTTGTATCGCAACCATCGTTTTTATTGCAACTAAAAATCAATATATCTCTTATTTATCATCGGCACCTATATTTTATTTCATTTCAAAATGGTTCTATCAAAATACGCATTTAATTTTTATCGTACTTGCGATGACTGTACAAGCACTTATTATTTTATGTATCCAAAAGAACCAAAATAGGAATGAAGAAGTCTTAAAAAGTGAAATTGTAAAACACTGATTCTACTTTTTATACTGGACTTGCGTTTAAGACTCATTGTCTAGAAATAAGTCCAGTGTTATTACATACATAATGGAGGATACTCAAAATGAGCCGAACAGTCACTTTTGCAGTAAATACGAAATATAAAGAAAGAATACAAGAGACTTTCACTTTTGCACAATTAGGAATTGACGAAAGGATGAATAACGAAGAAACGAAAATGGTCATAGATAAAATCTTTGAATCGTGGGTTTGTACATAACTCAATATTTCTTTCAGTATTGTTTTCAATATGACTAATGAATAGCGTTTAGTATACATATGTATTATTCGTCCAACGATAAGATGTGATGAATCACTGACCGCCTTTCACTGCACCTCTTCCCCAGCTAGAACTCTTACGCAATCTGTTTATTGACTCCTCTTGTTAATAGCTCTGTGTGCCGTGAATTATTTTTCCGTAATATTCCATTTCACATGGTATAATTGAATAATAAGCGTACGAGCTCGACGAGGTAGGTGAAGTTGTATAAAAAAATTTATTATTTTTTATTACTCTTCATTGTGCTATGTCCATATTGCCTTGTGCAATTTAAGAAGCAATTTTATGAACATACAGTTTATGACTGTATGACTGTTTAAATAGAAGAAATCAAATATACAGAGGAAGATATTCAATCCATTGAGTGCCAATGATATATAGGAGGATTACCAATCGATTCGGTGGATGTTATGTTTGTTGATGAGCCAAATAATGTCTATATTTATTTTGTTCATGATAAAGAACACATAGGACAGTTTGAACACTATATAATTTACGGCAAAATTCTGCCGCCAGAACAATTAAAACATTATAAGTTTTATTGATGATTCTGAAAATAGTGAACGCCATTATAGGTTTCGTGATTATTTTTATTGGATCACTTTTTATGAATATAACTGTCTTTAATGAAACATTTAAAACGATTACTTATAAAGGTATTGGATGTTTATTTATAGTTGCTGGATTTTTTCACCTTAATGAAATAGGGAAATTTTGGGAGAAATAATTTTTTGGGGAAGGAATAGGTGATTGCATGCAAAGGTTTGAAGTTTCGTTTAAAAATAAAGCTGTGAGGATTTGGTTTTACACGGTTTTCCCCGCATTAATCATTGCCATAGTACTTTATATGATGTTGCCATATGAACAAAATCGATATGTTTCATTAGGTCTATCAGCTGTTACCACTTTATATTTTATTTGGTTCGTGATTTATTCGAAAAGAATGCGCAATTAACGGGCTATCGCGATTACTCGTCCAAGATTGCCATGCATGAAATGGTAAATTTCGGGGTAATATAACTCCCCTTTCAACTCTCTGATCTGATTCATTGGCAAAAAAGAGGCGCGTTCCATCTATTGTACGCGCTTTAGAATGAATCGATTATTTTTTCTTGTTCATTAATTTTTTTATTAAATCATCAAAGTATTGGACTGCTTCTTGTACAGCAGATTTCTTAGCTATTTCAATTCCCTTTTGGATAGAACGATAAGCCTCATCTAATTTTCTTGCTTTTATTTGGGCATCTGCGAGGCAATACCAATAAAACCAAGCATCCATTTGTGAAATTTTATCGTGATAAAATTTTTCGATTTTCGGATAGTATTTCAAATAGGAAGCTTCATCATCAACTAACTTGTCGCCATTCCATTTTAGGACATCCACTAAATAGCTATCACCAATGTACAGTTGCCAAATTGCTATAGCCACTTTTTGTTTTTCTTTTACAACATCCATTTTATGATAAGGAATTTCTGCAATCTCTTTTAATGAATGATTACCCCATTGGAAAACTTCAAGTTCATTTCCGATTGCTGCACCGATTGTAACACCGAATAAATACTCTTTTATGCCATCACCTGTAATGTCTATCAAACCAGAAACGTCCAAACTTACGCCTTCCGTTATTGTTTCCCACACTTTATGCCATCCTGTTTGGTCCTTTTTGAGAACAATTACGCCAAAATGGGAAGGAGCAGGTTGATCTTTTGCTTTTATTTCAAACGTAAAAATGATTTCTTTCTGCCCATCGTTGTTAAAATCATAAAATTGAATGGACTTTGTGGAGACAGGCATATTGGGATTGATAAGTGAAGAGTTCAACGGCATAAATGCCTTAACAATTTGGATGAAGTTTTCTTCTTGTTGCTCATTCGCGTGAACAACGATCGATAAAGCATTTGCTACCACGAGTGACAACATTGTAATTAGCATTATTTTCTTCACCAACATATCCCCTATTCAAATAAAAACAATAATTATTTGTAGTATGGACGAATTTAGTGAAGTAATGCTTTTTTCAAAAAGACCGCAAAAGAAACAGTTTTTAAAGTGGATACCATTCACAAGATTTTAAGCAACTCAATTTCTTACTTCATAAGAGAAAACATGTTATCAATAGTCTATCGTATTTGCTATTTGAATAAGCGTTTCAGCTGTTACTTTGTCTGCCACATCTCTATCGATACTAAACACGTATTGCCAATTATCTCTCTCCATAACTAATAAATTAAATCCAATTTTCGGATTATCAATATAAAGTGCATTATTGCCATTTTTCAATTTGAAAACATTTGAAATATACTTTTCAAAGTTGATTTTTTGCTCAATAGGCCGTATATCAATTTTATAATGGTTTTGAGGACATTCATCACTTATCATCGTTATTTCTAAATGTTGATCAGAATTAAACCTTCCGAACTGATGTGTAAAGGTTATTGGTGGAACCCGAAGTGGCAGTTTAAGTTCTTGATTAAAATGTTGTTCAAAATCTCTAATTGCAGCTTCAATTGTTTTGTATCCTATTTGAGGAAGAAATTGCTCTAACGGTTGAGGACGATCATTCAAATTTGCATAAACTGATTCATTAATTGTTCCATATAGGAAAATACTTACGAAAAACAATGAAAGCAGTATATTTTTCGTCATTTTTATCGCTCCTAAATTATATTTAGGTATATTTTCTCCAAAAAAATGAACACTATCCTTTCTTACTTCTGATGTAAGTGAAGGATTGTGTTCTATAACCTAAGAATTAATAATTTCCATAACAGTGGTTAGGAACATTGCGATGGTTAATAATATCCATAAACCAATTAGCAAATAGTCCGAGATTGTTTTTTTGCCTTTTTTTAAATCTTGTATTTTAGTCACTAGCATTATTATAGCTACTATTGTCATCGCGATATTCGTAAGATGAGCATATCTAAAGCCAAGTAGTGCAAGCAGTAAAAGTACAACACCAAAAACGATTTTTATCTTTTCAAACTTCGTATACGATTTTTTCATCGTTTCTGCTCCCTTCAATCAATTTGTCTGTGCTCAACCTTCTCAGGTTCAATGCATAAATGGCTTTCATGCACATCTTATAGAAGTGGAAGACTTTTAATAAGCAAGTTAATGTGCCACTTTCACGCACTTAGTATATATATATGCGATGATTGTAAAAGTAGCGATTGCCCTTATTTGCACAATCGCTTTCCTTCGTTTTCAATGAAATTAATATCCCAAAAAATCCACTTTTGTTTTGGCATAACTTGAATGAAAAATAACCCCTTCACCCTCTATAGTTAGCAGTTTGCATTCTTTTAAATAAAACAACTAGCGATAAAATATTCAAAATGACAGTTACGCCAAGAAGAACTGTTGCAGCGAAAATGACAGCTCCTGTAGTGTCCATAAGCGCACTCCAATCCTCAATATTAACGAGATGGTATTGATAGTACAGTTGAAAAATAAGTGAAATGCTACAAGCACTCAAACTCAAACTTGAAAGCAATCCCCATATTTTAAAGTCGTTCTTTTTAGATTGCATAAGTCCAACGACAGGAAGTAGCCATGCAATAAGACCAATCACTAAACTGCCAATATTAAGTAAACCAATCACTTCTTACCCCCCCTATTTCCCCTTTACAAGTTCCATTTATTTAACATTTAGACGTTCGGGTTATACAAATAGTTCCAATTATCATTTATCCTCTACATCAATTAAATAAATCGCCTTCTTAAATCCCCCACGTCTAGCCTTTTTCTGCTCACGAATCTCTTCTAGATCTTCATAACTTACACCTAGCGTATTTAAAGCTGTATGTATTAGTTCTAAAATATCGGCTAATTCTTCAACGCCCTCTGGAACGCTATCTGCCTCATGAAACTCTTTAGCCTCTTCCATCATTTTTGCTTTTACTTCTACTAGAAGCTCCTGTGGTTCTAAAATTCTTGCATTATACTTTAAACCATCTGCTTCAATAATTTCTAAAATCTGATCTCGTACTAACTTATTATAAATAGGCATTGTCATTCTCCTTTATAGTGGCATATCACACTTTTATTGTAATATATTTCTAGTTAATTAATAGCTCTATTCAATAGTTTATTAATCGGCACAACAACATTCATTAATGTTAAAGAAAATTTTATATGTAATCGACACTTCGATATAACTCGAAATATTAATAGTTTACAATGAATTTTGAAAATAAGAATAATGAGTGGGAGGAACTAAAATGAAAATAATAAAGCAACTGCCCAACCCCAACACAAAAATGATAAATCCTAAAATTTTATATTATGGATTCCCAGTAATTTTACTAACTACTTTAAATGAGGATGGAACAGTGAATATTAGCCCGTTATCATCTTCTTGGGCATTAGGAGACTATATTGTATTAGGTATTGGTATTGGTGGGAAGGCAATTGAAAATTTAGAACGACATCCAGAATGTGTGATTAATATACCAGACCATTCACTTTGCGAGAATGTTGAACAGTTAGCTCCTTTTACAGGGAAAAATCCAGTTCCAGAATATAAAAAGCAAACTGGCTATACTTATAAAAAAGAGAAATATGATATTAGTGGATTAACGCCTATACAGTCCACATTAGTAAAACCAACTCGGATTATGGAGTGTCCCATCCAAATTGAGGCAAAGGTTCAACACATTCGTATCCCAGACTATTCTCCTCATTTTGCCATTGTCGAAACACAAGCAGTACACGTACATGCACATACGGAAATTATTATTGAAGAAAATCATATTGATCCAAATAAATGGAGCCCACTTATTTATAATTTCCGTCATTACTTTGCACTTGGTAACAAGTTAGGTAACAATTTTCGAGCCTAGATAATTCCGAAGTTAGGATAGTAGCTCTAATAAGCTATTTTACCTTTAACAAAAATTTTCACTAACCGAAAGCTAAAACGAAAAAGCAACCTACTGCTTCAATTTCATTTAAAAAATGATTGATTTTGTTCGGTTGCTTTATTCTTATTGTTTATATAACCCTTGCTTTATCAGCTACACTTGAAAAGCAATCCACAATTGCCCTTAATCGAAAAACACGCCGATAATTATTCCCACTATAACTTTCCTTCGTCCAAACGCTCTTCAATGCGATCTTCAATTTCTTTCCTTTCTTCGTGCCACCATAATGCTTCTTCTGGTTCTTCTAAAATCTCTTTAATTTCAGCTTTCTCTTCGACAGCTGGCGGGGAACCTCGAAGTGCTTTGCCTGAAGTATCTTTTAGAAAGATACTTACAACGATAATACCAACAACAGATGCAAATATGACATAGTATGCAGGTACCATTTCATTCATCGTTTTGCTAATTAACCATGATACAAGTAAAGGTGTTGTACCACCGAACAATGACGCAGAAATATTAAAGGTAATCGCCAATGCCCCATTCCTCACATTTGTAAAAAATAGGGAGGGCAATAGTGCTGGCATTGTTCCCTGAAAAGAAGCAGAAAATACTGCTAGAATTAATAACCCCCAAAATACATGTAATGTATTTCCGCTACCAATCAAATTAAACGAAGGTATACTTAAAAGGATTAGCCCGATTAATCCCCCTTGAATAATCTTTTTCGCTCCTATGCGGTCACTAAAATATCCCATTAATAGAACAATTGGAATCATAATAACCATTACAATGACAATTAATAAAAGCCCTTCTGCTTCTCCATATCCAAGAACAGCAGTTAAATGAGATGGCATATAAGATAAAACGATATAGTTTACAACGATGTAAAAGAAAACAACAAACATTCCGACAACTATTGCTCTCCAATGAAATTGTAAAATATTTTTTACAGATATATGATTGTCATCATCTGATTTTTTTTCTTTCATTGCTTCAAAAGCAGGTGTTTCTTCTAAATTATTTCGCAAATAAAAGCCAATTAAACCAATAGGGGCTGATAAGAAAAATGGAATTCGCCAACCCCAATCTAACATTGTTTCCTCCCCTAAAATATAAGTAAGTAAAGTAACAAGACCAGCTCCTGCGATATAGCCGACTAAGGTCCCAACCTCAAGACCACTTGACATAAACCCTCTTTTTTTATCTGGCGTGGACTCCGCAATAAACGTCATAGCACCCGAATATTCTCCACCCGAAGAAAATCCTTGAACTAAACGTGCAATGAGTAAAAGTACTGTAGCAGTATACCCTATAGATGAATGAGCTGGAATCAAGCCAATACTCAATGTTGCCAGAGCCATCATGACTAAAGTAATAGCTAAGACTTTTTTACGGCCTAAACGGTCCCCGAGCATTCCAAAGAAAATTCCTCCAATAGGTCGAGCAATAAAGGCAACAGCAAACGTCGCAAAAGAAAATACTAATTGCATAGGACCACTTACTTCAGGAAAAAATACTTGTCCAATTGTAGCAGCTAAATAAGAGTAAATTCCAAAATCAAACCATTCCATTCCATTACCAACAGCAGTTGCTATAACAGCCTTTCGGGCGGAACTCGTGTCAACAACAGTAATTTCTTCTTTTTTCAACTTTGGTTTCGATTTTCTTTTAAATTTTGGGCTATTAAGGTGATTGTAATCAGCCAATCGAAATCCTCCTCGTTGTTAAAATTAATTGATACTATTGTTAAGCTATCCAATATGTAATTTATTATTAATTTCTTTAAAGTAAAAAAACAAAATTTCATCGAAAATGACTTATAAATCAGTATTATTGAAAAAAAGAAAAAAATTTATAAAAATGAATACTTATAGAAGTATCAGGAAAATGAAATAATGGTCAAACCAGCCAATAAAATAAGCGATAATGTGTCTGTTTCCCTTTCACTCCTTCCTATTTATATAAAAAAAAGCCCTCCACAGATTATGTGGAAGGCTTTTAAAACATTTGTAAATTAAATTCAACACCTGTAAGTTCACTATAAACATTATTGCACATTATTCTTTTTAGAAAAAAATCCTTCGAAAATCATATACAAAGCGAGTACGATCCAAAAGCTAAATAACCATGTGGTATTTTCTTTTAAGTCTGTAATAATTACAATCGCACCAAATAGCGTAATAAGTATTTTAATGATTAATTTGACCAAAATACATACTCCTTTCTATCGATAGAAAAATAATGATATACCCGAGTCAATTAAACTATTATTTTCAAATGGAAAAATCATTGTTCTTTTTTATAATTTATCTGCAATAATTTCACAGCTAATTCCAACACCAAACATTCGTGTCAGGATTACTACTTCAACATAGTATGATGTTGATCTACATCATTTGTAACATGTCCTTCTTTTCCTGCTCCAATTCCGACAATTAACAGAACGAAAGATAAAAAAATGAGTAAAATAAGTGGGATTGACCATCCACCTGTAATATCATGCAATGTGCCAACCAACACTGGTCCAACTGCCGCTAAAAGGTAACCGAAAGACTGAGCCATTCCTGACATTTCTGCGGCTTCTTTTCCATCACTTGTTCTTAGTGTAAAGAACATCATGGATAGGCTGAAGGCACTCCCTCCTGCAATTCCAAGAATGATAGCGCATAAAGGAACAAGCACAGAATTTCCTTGCAGTAGCCCTGCTAATCCAATAATAAACAGAATGGCCGTTGTAATACTTAGACCAACTTGATTTTTCATTTTTTCCGCTAGTACGGGAACAATGAACGTTATAGGAATAAGTGAGAACTGCATTAGAAAAACAATCCAACCAGCAGCATTTGAGTTATACCCTTTCATATTTAAAATATCTGGTAACCATGTGATTAAAGTATAAAACATGAGTGATTGTCCACCCATAAATATTGTTATCTTCCAAGCGAGTGGAGAACGCCACAAACTACCTTTTTTCTTTATATTTACTTTAACTTGTACTTTCTCACCTTTTTGTCGTTTACTAAGCTGTGGTAACCACAGCAATAAAGAAATGAGTGTTAACACTCCCCATATGCCAAGCGCACCTTGCCATCCAAAATTACCAACAGAAGCAATAGGTGCACTTACCCCAGAACCAAGCGCACCGAATAGATTCATAAATATAGCATAAATCCCAGTCATTAAACCGATTTTTTGTGGAAAATTCATTTTTACAATTCCTGGAATAAGTACATTACCCATTGCAATGGCAACCCCAATTAAAATAGTACCAGAAAATAAAGAGAAAATTCCTGAAAATGAGCGAATTGCAATACCAATTATAAGTAATATAAGGGATAAAGTAATCGTTAATTCCATGCCAATCCGATTTGCTATTTTTGGAGCAAACGGTGAAAGCAGTGCAAAGGCAAGTAAAGGCACTGTTGTAATCGTTCCTATAAGAGCATTACTGATACCAAGATCATCCCGTATCAAAGGTATAAGTGACCCAGCAGAAGTTAAAGGCACTCTTAAATTAGATCCCACTAAGATTATACCAATAAGTAATAACCAACTATTTCTTGTATTTTTATTTAATGTGGATGATATGGCTTCCTTATTCATGTTGTTATTCCTCCATCAATTTAACAATTACTTTTCTTAATGCCTCCATATAGTTTTCAACATAGGTTGCAGCAGCTACTTTATCCTGACTACGAATGGCTGTATATAACTCAATGTGAAGTTCTTCTTCAAATTTAAAAGGCACATTCATTGTCATTAAATCTTCCACAAACGAGTAGATGATTTCTAACAGTGGCTCGTATAAATCAATTAAGAGCTGATTGTTAGAAGCCACTACAACGGCTTTATGAAAACTAATATCTAATTCTATAAAGCGTTCACGATTACTATTTTTAGCAGCTTGAAGCGAATCTTGAATATATGATTCAAGTTTAGCTAAATCCGCTTCTGTCCTATGTTCAGCAGCCAACTGGGCAGCCTGTTTTTCTAAAGCTAAGCGCACATCAAGGATTTCAAGCAACGCTGATTTTTTTACATAACGCTTCAGTGCTGCTCCAAGAGAATTGGCAGAGCGTACGGTTGTTCCACTGCCTTGTTTCGTTTCAAGTAATCCTGCATGGACTAAGGCACGAATTGCTTCGCGAAGTGTATTACGGCTGACATCAAACTTTTCCATCAGTTCCATTTCAGGAGGAATTCTTTCCCCTACTTGCCAGCTTCCAGATTCAATTAACTGCTCAATTTGGGAAGCAACCTGTTCTACAAGGTTCATTCTGTTTGTCTTTTGAATCATAATGACGCCTCCTTAAATTTGTAGGATGATTGGTATATTGGTAAAGTTAACATAAAGAAAAAGGGTTGTCAATCCGATGTACATTCTTATGAACATTACTGAGATATATAGGTAAAATGCACATATGAATTTCTAACTTGACGGTAGGAATAAAATATCGAATTGTAATTTAAAGGAGAATTAATTTGAGGGAATCCTCTGCTCTAAGTTTTGATAGTACCGAATTGAGAAAATGACTTAAATTTTGTAGAACGAATAACGCAAAGTAAAGATGGACCTCGTTATGTTGGAAAACAGCAAATTATAATAGTAAATAAAATAGATACAAATCTACTATGATTTAGTTGCAGCATGTAATTAAATCATAAATAAAAACCACCTATAAAAAACAGGTAGTTTTTTTGGCTTTGTGCGCCCATTGGAGGGTAGCGCTGTGCTTTGTAATTTCGATTTTCTCAACATTTAATTCTCTGTCTAAGTTTGTAGCTCAGTATAAGTCCATTATACGTGTTGATTTTACTCACTCTACTTTTCCAGAGTATTTAGAATGTATTTTATACAATAACTTTTCTGAATAGCCACTTACATGTTTATAAGATAACTGTTATATAGGTAAAACCGAAAAAAAATCCAACAAGTTATTCTAACCTTGTTGGATTTTTACTTTCAACAGATATAATTTGACGATTCGGCCATTCGAGTGCGTGAAGTCGCCCTCCAAATACAGCACCGCCATCAATGCCAATAATATTATTGTCACCAAAATAAACATCGTAATTTGTTGGGTCTTGATGTAACTCATATGTTTGTGTATGCCCAAAAATCACCGTTTTCTCGCCTTTATAACCAGTATGAAATTCCTCTCGAATCCATAAAAGTCGTAAGGGGTCTGTGTCCGCTAACGCTACGCCCGGCACAACACCACCATGGACAAAAATTGCATCTTCTAACTCTATATACGTTTCAAAAGTTTCTATAAGCTGTAAATGTTCTTCGAGCTTCGGTAATGTTTGAATGTAACTAGGTAATGTATTAGTGAGAATGGCATCTTCAAAATCTTCCATATGATAGCCATAGCTAGCAAGTGTCGCATCCCCGCCATTGAGTGCAGTCCAATGATTCCAAGCTTTTGGAGACCCTGAACGACATGCTTTTAGCATAAGTGCCTCATGATTTCCCATTAGCACACGTGCCCCAGTGGCTTGTAGCTCAGCAACTATATTCAACACACCACATGAAGCAGGTCCCCGATCTATATAATCCCCGAGCAAAAATAGATTATCTTGTGTAGCATCGAACTTTACCTTTATTAATAATTCTTCTAAAAGTTCTAATTCCCCATGTATATCACTAATGGCTAAAATACGTGTCATAAAAAGCATCCTTTCTAGTATAACAGGCGTTACTTTTCATTATAGAGAAGAATATTACAAAATTCGACTTTTTTCGATTATAAATGATTACAGAGATACCTGAGACGATAAATAGTCACCCAGGCCCTTGAACATATATTCCCCCATTTATAATCAGCTTTTTGCACAGAATCTGATGATAAGAAAAAACCTGTATCTGGATTATAGTAATACAGTTTTGTATCATCATTACGATATGGGTTAATAGAGTCCATGTCATCTGTACCACTTTGCGTTAAAATGTTCCCCCATGAGTCATATGTGTAAGATGCTACAAGCTTGCCAGATCAAGTTGTATTGGGTGGATGGTAATGTAAATATTCTCAAACTTTTAATAATAAATGCTTGTTTAAATAGATTTACCTTTATCAAACTATGCCTTATTTTAATACTCAAGCGAACAAATGGTTTTGTAAATGGTTTTGTTAATTTCTATTGGCGAGAATATTTAATTACCGGATGCGCGGGAATTTTAACATCAAACCTTTCAGATGCAAAAAAATCTTTACTATTTTTTCTAATATTTTCAACGACTAGCCAATTGCCATGCACGTTACAACAAAAGAGCAATCCCGAATATATTTGTGGATTGCTCTTTTTGGTATATATCAATTTAATTTCCTACGTCTACCATATGTGATGTGAAGTTTTCGTTATGGATTCCTTCATGAACCGGTATGAAGATGCTTATTTGTTCGGTAGGTTCGACATCGTCATTAGCAACAGAGTGAACGACCCCTTTTGGAACTAGGAATGTGTCACCTTCATAATAGGATTTCCATACACCATTTTGTAGGAGTTTTACTTTTCCTTTTGTAATATGAATTACTTCAGCCACATCGTGATAATGGGGCAATACGGCTCCGCCCACCTCAATGCGTTCTCTTAAGACCGAGCTGACACTTACACCCAGTTCATCCGCCTCTTTGGCACTTAGGAGCTCTTGGTGATGGACTTTGCGGTGCTCTGTAAATACGTTCCACTTTAATTCATCACCAATTTTCACTTTCGTTTTTTTTTCGGTCAATCCAATCACTCCTTATATGATATTTTCATGCCCATGCGATACCTCATGCGATACTCGGTTAGTCGAAAATAACGGTACCTGTCCTTCCAAGGATTGCATCCTTTGCTTTATCTAGCGAGGTGATTATCGACTTTCTTCCTTGCTTGCCTCTGACGAATGAAATAGCTGCTTGGACTTTAGGAAGCATACTTCCTGGTGCAAAATGCCCTTCTCTAATCAATTTTTCTGCCTCTTCAACGGATAAATGATCAAGGTTTTGCTGATTCGGCTTACCAAAGTTGATCGCGATTTTTTCGACGGCTGTCAAAATGAACAAAAAGTCTGCATTCAGCTCATCGGCTAAGCATCTGCTTGCCAAATCTTTGTCAATGACCGCTTCCACACCGATTAAGGAATGGTTGTCTTCTTCGACTACCGGAATACCTCCGCCACCAACAGCAATCACTATGCGTCCTGCATTCACCAAGTCTTGAATAATATCTTTTTCAACGATTTTTAGAGGAACAGGCGATGGAATAACCCGGCGATAGCCGCGGCCGGAATCCTCAATATAAATGTCATTTGTTTCAGCCATTAATCTTTGTGCCTCTTCTTTTGAATAAAAGGAACCAATCTGTTTTGTAGGACTTTGAAAGGCGTGATCGTTCTTATCAACTACCACTTGACTGACAATCGTTGCGACTGATTTATTGATGGAGCGCTTTAACAGTTCTTCTTGGATTGCATTTTGCAAATGGTAGCCTATATACCCTTGGCTCATTGCCACGCACTCAGCAAATGGCATGCTAGAAATGCTTGCATGTTCCTTCGAGCTTTTTTCAAATGCAAGATTTATCGAACCAACTTGTGGCCCGTTTCCATGGGCAATAACTACATCATGGCCATGTTCAATTAAATCGACAATCGGTTTTGCTGCACTGTGTACTAATTGCTGCTGCTCCTGAGGCGTAGAGCCAAGAGCATTTCCTCCAAGAGCTATTAATATTCTACTCATTTGCAGCGCCCTCTCCATAAACTTTATAGAAACGAAGGAAGCCTTTTTCGAAGCATTCCATAGGAGGGTGGACAATGCCCGCGCCAATTTGCCCGATTCCAGCTACTTTATGTGCTATACCTGTATTAATGACTGGAAGAATGTTTGTTTCAATCACTTTTCTAACATCAACTCCAAAGGCAGCACCTCGAAAGTTTAAAGTTGGAATGGAATAATTACTATTTTCACTTACCGTAATTTCATACATTTGCTCGCTATATTGAATGGCGTCTTTTACCTCTCCTCCAACAAATTGAACAATCGCAGGGGAGCCGCCCATCGCAAATCCGCCAATTCCCATCGTCTCGGTAATGGCACTATCTCCTAGATCCCGAGTTGCCTCCTCCTCAGAATACCCTGCGAAAAATAAACCTTTGATAAAGTTTGCAGGTGCTGTAAACCATTCCTTTTCACTTAGCCCACTAATGCAAATGCCAAATTCCACACCATTTCTGGCCATTGTCGTGACAACAGTGGAATATGGAACGCCATGCCCTGCATCAAGTGCAGCTTTACATGCTGGCATGGACAGATTTAAGAAATAGTGTTCATTGTTTTGGATAAAACGCAAGACCTCTCGTAATGTGTCAGTCTCGATATCGATTTGCATGAAATAATCAGCAATCTCTCGGTAGAAAAGACTTGTTGCCGCCTTATTACGGTTATGGCATTCATCCCCCATATGAAGAGCTTGAGCAGTAATGGATTTCAAATCAATTCCACCTGCTAGCACAACAGCCTTTTTCAATGCAGGGGCAAAAACATCGCGCAGCCACTTTAGCCGATCAATTACTTCGCTAGAAAAAGCACCAAAACGCAACACCTTGCCTAGACCTTCATTAATTGAACAATATGCTCTGTTTCCATGTGTTCTGTTTTCAATGACATGCACTGGCATGGATGGCGAGACGATGCCCGCCATTGGCCCAACTGTTGAATGCTCATTGCATGAGCCAAATTCAATTTCTCCAGCATTAATCAATGCTCTCGCTTCTTCCTCGTTCGCTGCCATTCCTTCGAAAATGAGGGCTCCGATAATTGCACCTTGCATTGGACCAGCCATGTTTTCCCAGGCGATGGGAGGTCCAGAGTGCAGTATTTTTTTGCTGTGCATACTTGGAATGACATCGATAGCCTGCTCAATATCGATTAAGAAAGGATGGGCATCCTTAATGCGTTGAATGGCTTCCTGGTTTGCCTTTTCCACTTTTTCATTGTCCTGAAAGAAATCTAATGCTTTGAGTAGTTGCATATTGCCTCCTGCTGGGGGCTGCCAGTCAACTTGAATTGTTTCGATGCCCTGCAGTTCCAAATCTTCTTTAAATTTGGACGTTCCGATGTTAATCACTCGTAATGGCTGATTAAAAAGCGCATTTAGCGTACTCAATTTAATTGACCTCCTTTTCCACAAGCATTGCTGCAATTCTCGTTGCCATTTCATTGCTGTCAGCCACATAAACACCAACAGATTGAAGTTTTTTTTGCTGCTGCTGATAATCTTGCTTATCTTTGGAAGTTCCGCAAATATAGGCAACGACTGGCAAGTACCTTCCTGCTTGTGCGGCCTCATCCTTTGCTAATCTAATCGTATCGAGCGTCACACCTACTGGATTATCATGAGCACCAAATCCCAATTCAAAGTCCAATAATAAGACGGCGGTTTTTGGGTCTTTTGCTTCTTGAAGAATCCGGTCATTTCTAAGTGAGGGCTCTATCATTGGATGAGGTTTACCCTTTGTAAATTCGTCATCCCCCATATCCAGCAACGTATGGTCTACACTATGGGTAATATCGCTAAGTTTCTCTTCCACTTTCTTTGCTACATTGCTTTTGACAGTTTTTCCTGTAGATCGAATAATTGACAAAGCTTCTGCCGTCAGCGTACCGCCGCAAAATAATCCGCGAATGTCCTGTTGGGAATCATTTAATTTTGCTTTTTCTGCAGTAATCCATCTTTGAACACCTTCCGTAATTTCAGTTTCAATAACTGCTTGTGGATCAAGCAATTTAACAGACTTTCGGGCAGCATCAATTAATGTTGGTGAAAAAGTTGCTCCTGCTGCCTCTACTGCTTGTGCATCTCCATCCAGGAAGCAGACTACAACTGGTTTTCGGCATTTTTTTACTTCTGCAAGAATTTTATCTTGAACAATTGGGGCAGGCGGCTTAGAAATTAGTGTGATGACCTTTGTCTTCTTATCATTTTCTAATGCTTTAAGCCCTTGAAGCATCATAATACCGCCGATTGATTCATGGAGATCTCGACCACCTGTGCCAATCGCTTGTGTAATGCCAAACCCAAGGCGGTCGATTTGCACTGTCACTTCTTGTAGCCCAGTACCGGAGGCTGCGACTAGTCCAATGCCTCCTTCGCTGACTTTATTGGCAAAGCAAAGTCCACTGCGATTGATAATGGCTGTCCCACAGTCTGGTCCCATGACGAATAATCCTTTGTCTCTGCCTGTTTCCTTCAATAATTTCTCATCTTCGATACTGACATTGTCACTGAACAGCATGACATGCATGCCCTTTTTTAAGGCTAGACTAGCTTCTCGCACTGCATATGTTCCAGGAACAGAGATAATTGCCAAGTTAGCACCTGGCATAAGATTCAGCGCAGAATTTAAAGTTTTTGCTGTTTGATCTTTGTCTTTTCCTTTTTTCGCCTTCTTGGATGTTAATTCTGACTTGATGAGCTCCATCACTTCCTCTGCACGCTCATCTGTATCGGTAATCAACGCAATAATCAAATCATTTCCTGTGG
This sequence comes from Lysinibacillus sp. NPDC093210, assembly GCF_044753985.1. Lineage (NCBI taxonomy): Bacteria > Bacillati > Bacillota > Bacilli > Caryophanales > Bacillaceae > Lysinibacillus > Lysinibacillus sp. NPDC093210. Next base: position 54,262 of record NZ_JBIVOE010000006.1, read on the forward strand.
ACTCTTTTGCCTCATCCGTTAACAATCCGATATTTTCTAACAATTCTTTATTCATTTGGGTGGCCATCGTGACAACTGCCTGTTCGACACCCTCGATACTATTCATTTTGCCAGATAATGACATTAACGTTACCGAGTCATGATAGGCGTTTCTTTCTATCAATACTTTTGATGCCATTATGTTTTCCCTCCTTATAATTTAAAAGCTGTTGGTATGCCACACTGACACCAATCAGCATATCTGTCCCAGAGGTTGATCCAATTTCAACAAGTCGCTGTAAATGGGGAATTGGATTATTGTCCAAGTTCTCCAATACATCTAGCAAAGCTTCATTGACCTGCCCCTCTAAGCATTGCTTTATCATAAAATAGCTTACTGTGGTTGTTCTTCCTTTCAACTTTTGCAGCCATTCAGCGATGTGACTTTCAACTTTCTTGTATAGATAGGCTTCATCATAATACTGCCAAGTGGCCAGCAGCCCTGTTAGAAAGTCGTCACCTGATGGAGTCAGCCCGATTCCAAGGCCAGCAAACTTAAAAATAGACTTATCAAGCTTATCCGCCTTGATTTCCCGCTCTAATTGGTTAAACCCCTCCATAAAATTGGAAAAGTAAATATTTCTCCTTGTGGCAATAGAAACTTCCCAATCTGGATAAGTGAAGCTTTTCCATGCTGGGAAAACCCCTCCTGTTGCTCCGTTATGTAGTATGAAATGATTCAACAACTGCAAACTGGATAAGGTTGTTTCTTTCTTAGCTTTGCTAGGTGGATTAATTGCTCTGTTCCAAACTACCGCTTTAGAAAAGTCCCATTGCCAATCACTAATTTTCAAAAGACAATAATCAACTAAACAAACTTGTTTAGTCGACTTTAAAGTTGAGCACATCTCTGAAAAATAGACATTTTCAAAGGTTTTCATCATTCCTGGTGATTGGACCACCTCATTTTTTGCCAAAGAAAAGAGCAGGGTACCATCTTCGGTTATAAAATTCACCACCGTATCGAAAACACTGTGGATTGCTCCGATTTGTTCGCCAATCGGTTGGTGGCGTAACCATTCAAGCAGACGGCCGTCCATTTGATTGATTTTACTTGTATAAGTTCTAACCATTGATATCACCAAATTTTCAAGATTGACAATTTCAGCAAACGACCGAGAATTGTTCTCCCTATATACAACAATAATAAATATTTTCGGACTTCTTACTTATCATCATGGGGCAGAATACGTTTGAGAGGTATATAGGGGCATGCTATGGATATGGGAATAGAGCATGCCCTCAAATGCTTTATTCAACAATAGAAAATTTCATGGATTTATCTGGCGGAAAGTTGCTTTCCTTATTTACATAGTGAAGCAAGCAAATTCTGAGAAGATGTTGTCCACCCAAAGATGCCACCTTGTTGGTTAATCATATGAATGGAATCTTCATGGTCTCTTGGATCAAATGCCGCTGAGCAATCTTCGAGTAACAAGCACTCGAATCCACGGTCATTCGCTTCACGAATGGTTGTTTGCACACAGACATGCGTCGTTACGCCAGCGACAAGCAAATGTGTAATGCCTTTATTTTTCAAAATCACTTCAAGATCTGTTTGATAGAAAGCGCCTTTCCCAGGCTTGTCAATAACAATCTCACCTTCAAGCGGTTTTAGCTCATCCACAATATCATGACCATATTCACCCCGGATAAGAATTCTTCCCATTGGGCCTTCATCACCGATGCCTGCACCTTGCTTGCTGCCGCGTTTCAGTTTGCTTGGCGGGCAATCCGATAAGTCTAGTCGATGCCCTTCTCGGGTATAAATCACCATCAAGCCTTTTTCACGTGCAACTTCCAGTACAGTCTGAGTGGTAGGAATAATGGCGCGTGTTAGCGTAATATCATTCCCCAGTTTCTCGCCAAAGCCGCCAGGTGCACAAAAGTCACGCTGCATATCAATAATAATTAGGGCAGTTTTTTCTAACTCAAATTCAAAACTATAAGGTTTCGCGTCTATTGCATATACTTTACTCATGTAAATCTCCCTCTCAAATGTAATTTAAAATAGATGAATATGGGCTACTACCCGCAATCCGTTTTTACAAGGATTCTATTTGTTATACTGAATAAAATACAGAAAAAACTATAGTCCATTATTTTAAGATATACACAAACTTCCATACGTTAATCTTTTAAACGATTAGACAATAAAGGAAGGAGGATTTAATGTCTTTTTAGAAAAGATGAAGGACAGCGTTTACTAACTCTGCGCCAAGAAAGATTCCTATTACCCCGACAATTCCGATAAGAGGAGGCGCCGGAACTGGCAGCTTGATGAATTTGAATAATATGCCTACTAGTAAACCTCCAATTAAAGATAGAACGATCTGCAACATCTTACTTGCTCCTTTTTAAGTGGGATGTATATATCAAAAACATAGCAACCAAACATACAGTCTTAATTTTTTTATGTACTCACCTTTCTCTTTTCTTTAAGAGATTTGAAAAGAGAATCCATTAGTACACCTCCTAAAAATATACCTACCATTCCAAATATTCCAACTAACGGAGGGGCAGGTAACGGCAACTTAACTAATGAAAATAAAATGCCTACAATCAAACCACCTGCTAAAGATAAAAGATAGTCACGCATTTTAAACACTCCTTGTATCCCAAAGTGTAAACAAAAACCTATTACTTGAATCTTTTTTCTATGACGGCTGTATAATGATTACCTCCATCCTTTAATACCTAAATAATAGCACTTGAAAGCGGTTTAATCATTGTAAGAAGTTGATATTTATTTCACTTTTAATTGGCAACTTTCTACGAAGCGGAACGTCTTTTTTACAAAAAAAAGACATTGTCTTGTAGACAATGTCTAATGTGAAGTCTGTTGAGATTTCCCCACCCTTACCCTTTTTTCAGTTGCAAGTATTGATGCAATTGGTAGGCCAATGCAATTTCTGTTAATTCAAATCCATCCTCACCGTCTATTCCAAGTTCTTTCAGCTTATTTATCCGATAGCGCATCGTATTATAATGAACAAACATATCCTCTGATGTTTTTTGCACATTTGTATTGTTTTTAATGTAGTACCTGAGGGTTTCTATAAGGTTAGTATTCTTCCTTTTGTCATATTCGAACACTTTCCCTAATTTCTCCGTTACGAAATCTTCTAGGATGAAAAGATTCTCAACGTAATGAAAAAGGCGGAACAAGCCGATATCACCATAAAAATGAACATAGGATTGTTTTTGTAAGTTTTCTTTATACACTTGAAATACTAATGTTGAATTGTCGTAATACTCTTTAATCTGGTTAAAACGGTGCACTGTATCGGAAATGCTGACTCCAAGATTACCGTACTTCTCAAACAGTGAAAGAATCACATCCCCTAGATTTTGGAGTTTTTGCCGAACATTATTTTCTGATACAAGACTGATAAAACATACTAAAGAGTCATTAATATAAAGAACCTTGCAATTTTCTATAGGAACATCGACTATTTTTGAAGCAGACCTTTCAATCAGACCTGAATCGAGCATTTTGTGGAATATTGCTAATTTCTTTTCGCTTTCTTTCTCATTTGTTTTGATGCTCACCAAGACAAATGGGAATTGGAAGTTCCATTTAAATACTTTCGCTTTTTCAATCATTTCGGTTTGAGAGGAATATTGATTATGAAAAATGTCCCTGACAAAACTGCTTAAATGATTCCTTTCTTTTTGAAGCAATGTTTGCTCTGTTTGAAATAAAAAAGCAATGATAAAGGATGCCTGTTCGATGGCAATAATCATGTCCTCTGTCAGATTTTTTTCTTTATCCAACAAAACGACTAAAAAGCCATACTCGTTGCCTCCAGCATAAATGCACTGAATAAAAATATCATTTTTTTCATAAATAGCATTACCCACTTGAACGGAAAACGTGCTCTTGCTTGAACCCGAATTATATCGCTTGCGATGAATTGATATTTCTTGTTCTTTTTGTATAGACGACCGAACATATTCAAAATCATTGTTTAGAAGCAGGATAGGAGCGTTAACGAGATTCGCAATAGAAAGAACGAACTTGTTTACATCAGTACCTTCCAATAATAGCTCTAGCAATTGCTGGTGCATCTTATTTCGGAATTCCAACAGAGATGTCTTTACGTCTAAAAACTTTGTCAGTACCTGATTGGCAAGCGTTGATAAGTTTGCACCATCGGGGAGCTGCATTAACGGAATCCCAAGCTCGTTAGCTTGCTCCACCATAATTTTGGGAATTTCAGCGACATATCTTCCTGGTTTGATTGCTATTCCTGCAACATTCATTTCTGCCAATTTTGGAATCAATGTTTGAATATGCTTCGGTTTATCCGCAACAGGATACAATGTGGTAAGCAGTAAGCCATGTTGATCGATATATGCGTAAATGTCGGGAACTTCCATAAAATACACGTTTTCAACTCTGCGGCTTAAACCGGAATCGCCAGCAATCACTTTTACGTCTTCAAACCCTTCCATTTTTAATACATCACATATAGTAATAAACATAATATCACTCCAAACGAGGGAAGAATGTTCCCATATTTTCGGTTTTTATGTCAAATGCTTTGCGTGACAGTTTTATTATGGATGGTTGCGGTGATTGAGAGGAAAATGAATTCACCGCCCGAAACTTCATTAAAATATACCTCTTGCGAGAAACAAGATTTTTTTAATTATAACACGAATACGAGGACGGACCCCTACTTATCACTAACGGCTGTAATCCTTAATTTTTTACAATATATCGATAAAAAAGACTAAGACGCCTATCAAATAAGCATTCTTAGTCACTGATGATTCTATTTATTAAACTTTGTTTCAAATGCATAAAAAAAAGAGCAAATGAAGTAGTTTATTGTCTTCCTCAACTGTTAAAAAATCATTTTCTTTCCAACGTTTTAATATAGTTCCGCTAGGAAAACAGACAGCTTTCTCTTCTTCCGCTTTCTGCATCAAATTATCAAATCGTTGCGATGTTTTCTATGTTAACCATTTATTAGATAGCGAGCAAACTGCCATCAGCAGCCGCAGCGATGTCGACCTTGAATCAAGGCGCAAAGACTTCTGGATTATCGTCTCGCCATGCGCCTATGCAACCAATTAGACAGACCGTGTAGCTTCGCATGACCTTTCCGATTTCACTGTTCGCATATTCAATTGCGATATTTACGCCTGGCTTGCGCCACGCCAATATTCGACCGGAAAATCCAGGCCAACTACAGTCTTCATCCATTTCAGGTTGACCATATACCTTTATCGACTGCTCTGGTGTTGAGCTCATCGTGATCCCCTTTGAAAGCTTTCCGGAAAACGGAGCTTTAATTCTGTCATCCGACCCGGGCGCAAGAAAATGTATGGCACCAATGATCCATTCGTCTTGATTTGTATAATTGAGTCCAGTCAAATCATTTATTTTTGGTGGGCGATAAATATCGAAACGGATTGATGTTTTCACAGACCAGATAATATCGTCTTTGAAATAGCTGTTCGGAGATGGCATTCTTTTGACACCGAATGATTGCAGCAAGGCTTGAACATTCCTGGGATTATACGGTTGGCCAAGCATTTCAATGAGTAGTTCAGCTGGTTCTTTCATGTGTATTTCTACTCCTTTCGCTTCTTTCAAGGGATATAACTTGATGAAATCGTAGTGTCACTTGAAAGAACATTTTTCTGATAATACCGTCCCCCCGTCTCGATGTGCAGGGGTAAAACCATGAGCTCTGTATTAATCCTTATATTCTATATTGCTTCCAATTACTCCTTCTTCTACTAGACTGCCCTGCTAGCTACCCATGTCACAGAAAATCAACACTATACAACAGAAAATAATAGTTTATTACGTTTTTTCATGGGAGTGAAAGAAGGATTTTTAAACAACTTTATTATCATCGTACAATTTGAGTTCATAAAATTCTTTAACTCTCCCGCCTATATTGTATAGCACCTAGGTTAAATAGAGCTTACATTTAAAAAATCACAAATAAGAGAGTAGTGATTCCCTATTCTTTTACTTGTTTAGTAAAATATTCTCTAATGCCTGTGCATTTTCTTTATCTAAATTTCCATAGCCTTCTTTTTCATTATTGCTAATAATTGTAGCTGTATCATTATTTTGATTGAACCAAATCTGATATTCAAATAATCGTTCAGGCATATTTTCATCATACTTATAAAATAGTGTTGCCTTTATATCTTTTTCTCTAGCCATTTTAGATTCTACATTTGGTTCCCATTTAATTTGTTTAAATATTTTCCTTATGATCTCCAATGTTTTTTCTTCAGTAATCATTAGAGATTCTCCATAGCTACCATCTGCCTTAACCTCTTCAATATCTATCCTAGTGAGTTGTTTTAAATCAAACTTATTCGGAACTTTATTTATACAGCCCATTAAAAACATTACAAAAATAAAACAGATGACAAACCGAACATTTATTTTTTTAGACAACAAACCAACTCCTATTCTCTAATTACGCACCTCATTATACAATATTTTACACACAAATCACTTTAACAATCATAAATATTAATACAACAAAGACAATAGTTTTTTCCAATATAATTGATTTATCTTCCTGCGATTTTAAGAGGATTTCAAACTCATAACTGTTTAAAAAAATAAATAGCTAATTGGTCAATCGTAAAGAAACTAAACATTTTTTTCTTGGGAACACCAAAACCAAGAGATCAAGAAATATATTTATCCAGGACACCTCGGGCATACGGATAATAAACAAACCCTCAATACCTACAGTCATTTATCAAAGCGGAACAATATAAAGGCAAGTAACTTGTTCGACGACATCTTGTAAATGTCTCCTTTTTGTCGCCTATAGCACCTATCCATTTAAAGAAAAAAAGCAACCGACTTTTTCGATTCCATTAAAAAATGGTCACTTTTTAGTCGGTTGCACTTATGCTTATTGTTTTATGCTTGCTTTAAACCCTTGCTATATCAACTACTCTTGAATAGCAGCTTCTAAAGCAACAACGATCATGTCGTTGAAGGTTGTTTGACGTTCTTCAGAAGTCGTTACTTCGCCTGTAATGATGTGGTCACTTACTGTTAAGACAGAAAGAGCTTGATATGACAGGGTTTATGATACTTTTAAAGGTTCATTACTTTCACGCTAAATATACAAAAGCTGTATAGCGATTTTACTTTAACAAGAAAAATTTTAGTCCCTTTTAGTCCCCTATTTTTTAGGGGACATATTTTCCATCGTAATGATATTAATCATGTCGTTTCAATAGCAACCTCAATTCGTGTGAGTGCAACAGGTCACATATATATAAGAAGATACCCTATCTCAATATCGGAAAAGTACCCCCTCTATCACCCATGCAATGTAGCGCACCAATCGTCCGCCTGACACACTTTGACCTCCACTGACCAATGTGTCATCTCGACCTCTAGTGTCGCACACAGGGACACTAACAGGCGTTCACAGGTGGCTCAGTCGCACTCACAGTCACCCATTGACCCCAATTTCAACACTAAGTAAAAGAGAGATTTTACAGTCAATTTACAGTTATTGAATAGATGATAAACCCTTATAAATCAATGCTTTATCTACTTTTTGTAAATGATGCACCTTAGGTCAATTATTTGCTATCCTCTACAACTTCTTGTGCTTTGCGTTTCTTTGCTTCACGCTTCAAGGTACTCATACTAATTCCTGTTGCTTCTTCAACCTGCGAGAATGAATGAGTTTCTTTAAGCTTCATAGCGTGGTCAAGCTGTGCTTTTGTGTATGTAGGTTTACGACCTTCACGATAGTTTGGATTCTGTTTGGCAATCGCTTTGCCTTCCTGTGTGCGTTCAATAATCATATTACGCTCCATTTCAGCAACAGCAAGTAAAGTTGTCAAGAAGAACCGCCCCATGCTTGTATCTTCTAATAGACCAACATTAAGCACATGTACTTTTACTCCTTTTGCAAATAAGGATTCTACCAAATCAATTCCCTCTTTTGTATTTCTTGCTAAACGGTCTAGTTTAGTTACCACCAATTTATCTCCTGCTTGCAATGTTTCAATTAGCTCTTGTAGCTGTGGTCTATCAGTTGAAGTACCTGTAAATTTTTCCTTGTAAATGTGTTCCACATTCTCTTTCTCTAATGCTTCAATTTGTACCTCTAGCTCTTGACCCTTAGTTGATACACGAGCATATCCATATACTGTTATTTCAGTTCCTCTTTTCACGTTCACTTATGACACTTAATTGCGACACCGTTTGATACCTTGATATTACAGCATCGGACTTTCGGTGTCAATACTTTTTAAGTTTCGACACCATTAATGTTTGATAGTCCCATCGTTAACACCCACACTTCTCTTTGTAAATATCCATCTTTAATCATTCACTTTAATAAACAGAACATTTCCCCATATTAATTACTTTTCTTTCATTTATTTATCCATCGGTGCAATTAATACAGGTTTATGATGCGATTCTTCTAGGATAAGTTAACGATAGGATTATTAGCAGTTTAGACCTTATCGTCTCGTTAGTTTTGTAACAGCCAATCTTTCTCGTTAGTGCTACACGCATATCACACCAACATTTGGAAATGTGTTAAACTAGACCAAACAACTGATTGTTAGGTGGGGAATTTATGAAATTTAAACACTTTTTATGTATTATTTTAAGTTTGAGTATACTGAATGGATGTAGCAATCATGATGAGTTAGAAAAAGGAAGAGGCACCTTCACTGAAGGAACAGTAACTCTTTTTGCTGAATTTGAAAATTTAACAAAAGAGTCGCAAAAAACATTATTAGAGAAGTTAGATGAAAATAATATAGACTATGTAGTTGATAATCAAGGGTCTGTGTTTGTAAGAGAAAGGGATATTGACAAAGCCAATTCGTGTTGTAAGCAATAATATATAGATTTTTATACACGTTGTAGCATGAAAGAACAGGACTTGTATTTATCATTATTCCTCATATCTGCAAGTCCATTTGTTATGCTTCCTCTATCTCTGCTGTAGCTCCACAAACAGCTTTGTAGCAACTATTAGATAACTCCACCTCTTCCCTATCAACGCTCACAATCTCGTGTACAAGGTGCTATGGTCACTGTAAGCTTAACTCAAAGTTGAAGCGATTTAACTTCTTTCTAATCGCTTCGAGGTAGCAGTCAATCTTTCTTATCAGTCATATACACACTCAACTCGCACCATTATTTGTAAATATGTTACACTAAACCAAACGACTGATTATTCAGTTAACCAACCAACAGAGCAATTTAGTTTATCAGCAAATAAATTATTTTCTGAAACGCAATTAATCATGAATTCCTAGTTATAAGAAATACCTTTATTTAGAAAAAATAATAATTAAAAAAGGAGGCAAAATAATTGAGCCAAAATAAGCAAGATAAAATCTAAGTGCAAAAAAAGGTTCAAGGTTTATATAGAAAGATAAAACAACAGCGTAAGGGAGATGAAAATAATAACAAAATCAGTATATTTATTGTAAATATTTGTGTTGTATTAGCGATTTTGGCTCTTATACTAAATGCATTTATTAAAGAGTTCTAGATTATTTATTGGGAAATTTTAGCGTTGAAAATTGTAAAATTTACGGATGCTATATTTCAATAAGAACAGGACTTGTGTTTATGATTATTCCTCATAAATGCAAGTCCTTTTGTTATGTTCTCAACGGTCACAAGAAAGTCCATTGAATCAACTGTGAGATGAATCAAAGTGACCAACTGTGCGACTCAACAAATCTCGATGCGTCACAGTGCTGTTCTGTGGCACATGACGGCTCTAGTAATACGCTAAACAGTTCCTCACGATGCTCCAAATACATAGTTGCTAATGGCTCTCTATGCTCCATCACCGTTGCTTTAAGGTGCTTCTTCTCCTTAGCAGGCTTCTTTTTTATTCCACTTCTAATTTGTAGCCCTCTATCTAATCCACAGCCATCATAACGGTGTAATGCGCTTGTCGTTGAACCTGCTATTATATAGAGTCTTTGGGTACATAAAATTTCAGCATTTCTCACAAAACCTTACTAATCTTACTGTAAGCCACACGATATCCAACTTCTTTCGAGGGAGTTTATTGAAATTCTTTAATTACCCTTAAAGCCTTATCGTTGCTTATACTTTAAAGAAATATTTTGAATCGATAATTATCCCTATCGTATCGATCAAAAATATAACATCGATGTGTATTTGTTATACCTCACCCCCAACACAACCAATATTTGCATATTTATTAGACTAGACCAAACAACTGATTAATCAGTTATTGAAATAACGAAGCAGTTTAGTTGAAGAATAATTTAAAGATTTCAGGGGAAAATACTTATTAATTAAAACTCTATTTAAGGAGTGTCTGATGAAGAAAATACTATTAATATTATCTTTTATTCTTTTTAGTATGTATATTAATAACCATCAAGTGGTTGCGGAAAAAACCACGAATGAGGACTTATACAAAAATGCTTTGTTAACATTAATTTCAGGAAATCTTGATGCCCAAAGTGAACAGCCTGATTATAAGCTTATTTATGATACTTTGATTACAACACTATACCCTTCCATACAAAAAGAAATTATTAATTACTATGGGTATCCCAAACAATATGGATTATATGATGCTAAGATTTTGAGTATCATCAGAAGGCATGAGGGCAGTTTTGATTTTAATGCAAAAGTCCAAGTCACAACATTTGAACATGCACATGACCCGCCTTATGGTAAGGAAACAATGGTTTTTAATATAAGTCCATTTGGGGTTAAAACCATTAGCTTTCAACATGAGGGTGAAAAATTAGAAAAGGATATAAATGAATTTTATAAAGCAACACTTTCAGATATAAAACAGTCTTTTAATTTGGATTTAGGGTCTTACTCTTCTTACACATATAATCAATTGCAATACCAAGCAGAAATAAATAATGAATTTAAATCTCTTTTTAATATTGCAGAAGAAGTAGTAACCAACATATTGTTTCCCGAAAGAAAGATACCCAACAAAAATGTTATTGACCCTGTAACCTTTATAAAAGACAACACAGGTTATATGCTCTATAAAAAGTCTGATGGCACAAATGTAATTTATAAAGTGCAAAAGAAAGATGGTAATTGGATAGTAACAGATAAAAATAGTAAACAAGGTAAGAAAATGGATTATACAATACCATGGTATGTATGGAATAAAATTAAGCCTACTGATTAATTCAGTAAGGCTTTATTAATAATGTATAACTTGCATGTATGACCTATCTTCATCTATGCAAGTCCTTTTGTTATACTTTCACAATTGCTCCTACAGCCCCACAAATGTCTCTGTTGCTCCAAGTAGACAACCTCTATAAATGATTCCTCAACTCCACTCTCAACGCTAGGTTCTACTGTCGCTTTGAACACTTCTGTAGGATTACACATTTACCATTCCACTATAAACTCAAACTCTGCTATGTTATGCACACTTTTACCACACAATACTAACTTTTCTCCTAATGTGCTACAATCTCAATACTGAAAGAATTTTAGATTTTCAGTTATTTAGGAAAAGGTAAAAAATCGGTTAGGAGCACTTAATGGAACAATTAACTTTATTATTATTTGGTGAAAAACTTCCCCACTCTCGTCATTTGCATAAATTATCGAATAAGTTTATTAATTTATTTCTAAAGGAACGTGAGAAAGAGTCATTTAGAGAAAGTGATTATTATGTAGTGTATATTGAAGAACGTTATTTTGGTGATGAACAAAGAAAACTTAATTTTCCTCCCCCTGCCATACCTGTACATAAAGACTTTTTACATCAAGTTCAACCTATCTATGGCAATCTAAATGCCGAAATGGTACTTTGCACAATGCAACATGAACATCCTATTGTGTTTATAGATAATATTGAATATGAGGGATACTGTTATTATGCAAAAGATTCAAATGAAAAGATTCTTTTCTTCGATACAGACAAAGAACCTTTAACAAAATCTTTTATAAAGATGCCACAAGAAACAAATTCAACAAAAACCATGAGAAGATGGTTACTTTCAAATATATAAATGGAGATATTGTTATCGAAACAATAAGCCTTACATCACTTAATGGCTTGTGCGTAAAGCTCACACAAGCCATTTTGATCGTTGCTCATAGGTTTTGTATGTCATGTTCAACTGCAACACCACTGCATCAATTATCAAATCGTCCGAGGGCTGTTCTTAGAGGGTGAAAATAGAAAAAACACACCAACTTAATTGTGATTTACCCTTGTCGTTAGCTTTAACCTTTTGGTGAATAACTGTCAATGATTTTTACTTAACAATATGAATAATAGATATTCCCCACCTATCATTCTGTGATACTCTCGTTAAACATAGTTCGAACAAACTTCCCTAACTTCTCGTTATCTAGTCCACTATCTATTGCCCATTGTATCGCCCTTATACGTTCCCTTTCGACTGGTGTAGCTTCAATTTTTTGAGTATCCGTAGTCCTATTCCATTCTCTATACTTTTCACTATGTTTTTTTGCGAAGTACATAGCCCCTTTAGTGTCTTCAAGCTTAACACTAGCCCAATGGTCGGCTATCTTTTCCATGTATGGACGGACTAGCTTATTGTTAGACGATAAAAATACGTATTCCGTTAATACATTAATAACACCAGTAGGAAGCCCCGTTTTCTCTTGTATATCGTTTATCAGTTTTATATCTGCTTCTCTTGGTTTTCGCCCACAGTTTATGTCTTTTAATACTTGCCATGTCGTGGTTTCTTCTAAATATTTTATAAGCTCTTCTTCTTTGCTCATTTATTTACTCTCCTTCCCTATCCTTAAAAGTCATTTTAATTAAATGCAAGCACGCATTTATTAATAAAAATCTCCCTAAGAAGTTTATCATTACAATTATTATTGTTTTATTAATCGCTCTACAATCTCAACTAATATTCTACATGAATACGTAAAAGTGTTCCTCTACAACCTGACCCGATTGTTGAACAAAAGTTAAACAGCGCTCTTCCACTAAACTGCAACGTTAGTTAGTTGAACAAACAACAATCTTTGAGAAAGTAGCCTATGTAACCCAGTGTACGTTAATCTAGTTTTCAAATCGTCTGAGCACTGATTCAATCTCGTTAGGAGCAAGCAATTCTACAAACTTCTTCAGGAATATGTTACAAACAATTGTCTTCAGCAACGAAAATATCATATGAATGGTAATCGTGTTCAAGCGAACCGCCATAGTCTGCTATTTTAACTATTCCAATCATTTCATTGCCATTGATTGTGAATCGAACCTTATCACCCAAACTAAATTTCATCGGGGGCAAATTAAAATATTCTGACATATGCATCACTCCTACTTATTAAAAACTTCACCAACCTAAAAGCACTCCAACTTAATGCTATAGGTACACCGTTCTAAAACCCCAAGTTTGAAGTGTTTCATCTTTAATTCTATTAGAAAAAGCGTATTGCAACTTAAACTGCTCACTTTTCCCCATTGCATATTCCTTTTTAGAATCATGAATAGCTTCAACATCTGATACATTAGGTTCATATTTCGATATTAATGCCTCTTCTACTCAATAGCCTAATTCTCTCAGCAAAGATAAAGTGTTGAAAATATAAAATCTTTTTTCAACATAATTGACCTGATAATCAGGGTTATTCTCTCTCTCTAAGGTCAATTGGATTAATCTATCGGAAAAAGCCTTAAGGAATTGTTGCATATCCACCCACTGTTCTTCAGGAAGAAGCTCATTTACCTCAATTTTATAGCCTATGAATAAATTCTTTAATCCTTTTCATTACAGTATGATAAGGAGCAACAGCGATTCTTCTTAGACTCCACAAAAACAGGCGAGAATCGCCTTGTATACGCTCCTGAAAGCCTTATGAACGAGTTACAAACTTACATTGAGATAAAGCAAAAGAAGTTATCTAAACTTGGAGATAGGTTCAATCCTATTTTAGATAAAGACGGAAAGCCTATTTATTTAATGTTCTCAAAGGATAATGGTTTTCCAAATCACCCTGATCGCATGAGTAAACAATGGCAAGATATTGTACGTCAATATTCTCTACCTTCAATTACGTTTCATGGCTTGCGACATACATTTGCTTCTTACATGCTTTCTAAAGGCGTTAACATCAAAGTCATCCAAGAGCAATTAGGACATACTACAATACATGAAACACTTAATACGTACTCTCATGTTGGTCAAGACCAAAAGAAAGAAGCTACGGAGCTTTTTAACTATTTATAAACAAAAAAAACCTCAACAGGCTCTCATTTATCGAGTCGCCCATTGAGGATTAAAAATCTATTTAATTTTTAGTTTAGTCCCTTTGAAATTTATTCCAAACTTCAAACCCTTGTTATGACTACTCTTGAATAGCCGCCTCTAAAGCAACAACGATCATGTCGTTGAATGTTGTTTGACGTTCTTCAGAAGTCGTTACTTCGCCTGTAATGATGTGGTCACTTACTGTTAAGACAGAAAGAGCTTGACGGCCAAATTTCGCTGCTAATGTGTAAAGTGCTGCAGATTCCATTTCAACAGCTAATACACCGTATTTAGCTAGCTTTTCATTTTGGTGCTCATCTGAGTAGAACAGGTCAGCTGTAAAGATGTTACCAACTTGAAGGCTTAAACCGGCTTCTTTCCCAGCATTATACGCTTTTAATAATAAGTCAAAGTTTGCGATTGGCGCAAAGTCAATGTTGTTGCCCCAAATGATTTGATTCATACGAGAATCAGTTGTAGCACCTTGAGCTAAAATAACGTCACGTACTTTTACATCTTTTTGAATTGCACCACAAGTACCTACACGAATTAATTTTTGCACATCATATTCTTGCATTAACTCTGTTGCGTAAATAGAAATGGAAGGCACACCCATACCAGTACCTTGTACAGAAATACGTTTACCTTTATACGTACCTGTATAACCAAACATATTGCGGACTTCGTTATAGCAAGTAACATCTTCTAAAAATGTTTCGGCAATGTATTTTGCACGTAGTGGATCTCCCGGAAGTAAAATAGTGTCAGCGATTTCGCCTTTTTTTGCATTAATATGAATACTCATACTGCAATCCCTCTTTTCTGTCAGTTATCATTATAAATAATACTTTGTTTCACGTATTTACGCAATGCTAGACGTCTAGCAACTCTAAAAGAAAGAATAATTAGAGTATTCCGATATTATCTACCTTGTTCGATATATAAATCCCATAATTCATCAAATACTTCTGTCGTTAAGTTATCTGTTGCATATGTTTCGATATATGTAGATAGCTCATCAAAATCTATGCTTTGTTTAGGAAAGTTATGTTCATTAAATACTTCTTCGGCAAAGCGAACTTTAGCATCCGACCAATCCCCTCCACGAAATGTTAGTACATATAAATAAAAGCTCTTTTTCATAACTGAAAAGTGCCCTCCTCTTGTCATTTTTACTTTCCGCTAGTTTATCAAAAAAAATACATTTCGTCATAAAATGGACCACATTTTTATTTAAGTAATTTTTCCTAGTAAGCAAAATGCGAAAAGTCTTTTTCACCTTATTAGACTTTTGTCATGCAAAAATATTACGCTTTTTATCTGAAAAATGAAAATTTTGTGAATTTAAGATAGAATTTTTTAGTATTATACGATAGAATTGTAGACAATACTGCAAAAATTAGGAAGGTGATGGCGATGAAAAACAAGAAAAAATCAAGTAAACCAACGAGAAAACGCCCGTCTCTCTTAGATTCTAGCTTTTTTAAAAGAAAGAAAGCTATTGATTCTAACGTTAGTAGGCATAATCTCCCTCCTACTACAGAAAAACGACAACGTTTTTATCATTTAATTCGCGGCAAAGTACTTATTATTTTCTCTCTTCTTATTTTTATTACCGCCGCAATGGGTATATTGTCGTACAACAATATAACGAATCTTCAACAGCAAATGAAAGATTTTACTGAGAAGAATGTGCAGGAGCAACTTACCGTTAATCAGCTAGCCTATGAAATTGCTAGATTAACTAACTTAGAACAAGCCTACATCATTACAGGAAATGGTAGCTATTCTACTTCTTACAAAATGAAAATCGATTCTATCAATAAAAAAATAGCTGCGTTACAAGAAAAATTCGCAGACCGCGAAGTTGAGCTTGGACATATACAAGCAATCGGTCAATATTATAAAAACTACCTAGAGTACTCGAAAAAAGTCATGACGATGCGTGATGAGCTTGGACTTGAACAAGCTCGAAAGCTAATGATCGAAGGTACCGGCGAAACGATGAAATTGCATATTGATCAAAATATTGAATCTATCAACAACGTAATGGATAAATCCAATAAAGCAAAACTTAATATGTTGAACAAGCAGGTAACTTTGTCAAACAGTACTTTTTTAATTATTTCAATTATCGGTCTTATAGCAATCGTTATTTTTGGCATTATGTTATTTAAATCGTTGAAAAACAATACGCGCGCTATTAACCACTCTATACTTGATATTGCCCAAGCTGGTGGTGATTTAACAAGACGTGTCCATGTACGTAATAACGATGAATTTTCTATTATTGCTAACTCTACGAATACCCTCATCATTTCAATATCAAACCTTATTAAACGTGTTAGCGAACTCGCTGATCACGTCTCAAGCAGTAGCCAGGAGTTGATGACGTTAGCAGATGATAATGCCCGTACAATCCAAAATATAGCGGATGCAAGTGCAGATATAGCAAGTGATAGTGAAAATACAATCAATAGTATGAATAGTGCCCAACAAAAAATGAGTGATTTAGATCATTCTATGCATCAATTAAATGAACAGGCGAATGCTGTTCAACGGGCATCATTGGCCATGCAACAAGCCGCTGATGAAGGTAGTCGATCCGTTCATCAATCTACATTAGTTATGCAATCTATTGAAGAAACGATTGCTTCTACCTCTACAACAGTTGAGGCACTTGGTCGAAAATCAGCAGATATAACATCGATAATTGGTACCATTACAGCCATCTCAGAGCAAACAAATTTACTTGCATTGAATGCCGCAATTGAAGCTGCACGTGCTGGTGAGCATGGCCGTGGCTTTGCTGTTGTAGCAGATGAAGTGCGCAAGCTCGCTGAGCAATCACAAACTGCTGCTAAAGAAGTAACAACGATTGTGACATCCATCCAAGATGAAGTCGCATCAATTATTACACAAAATCATGAAGGTGTAACATCAGTTATTCGAGGAGTCGAAGTGACGAATGAAACAAACCAGTCATTGTCTAACATTCTAATGCAAACGAAAGAAACGACTACAATTATTGCGACAATGGTTGATAAAATAGCGCAAACACTTGATTATAGTAATGCTGTAGCAAATGATTTTGTGCATATTAACGCTTATGCTGAACAAACCGCTTCTAATACGGTGATGTCTGCTGCTGCTGCTACACAAGGTTCTGCATCCATGCAGGAAATTAATGCTGCCGCTACAGAACTAGCCCATCAAGCAGATAGTTTACGCAATGTCGTCGGTGCGTTTAAAATTTAACAAAAAAAAGAATGTCTCCGCAGAGGCATTCTTTTTTGTTTGCAAAATTTCTCTTCAAAACGAGGTTGGGACAAATAAGAAAAAGTATTAGATTGATTGTAGTCAATCTAACACTTTTTTGCATTGATCGTTGTCCACTACGCAAGCCTTTCCGATAGTTTACCGTCGATTCGCGGGCTTCTATTGGCTATTTACCAAGTTTTACATAAACTCGCTTACGTACTCATTTTCCTTATTTAAATAATGATAAATATTCAGCGTAGCCTTCTTTTTCTAAATCAGCTTTCGGGATAAAACGAAGTGATGCTGAGTTGATACAATAACGTAAGCCGCCTAACTCTGCTGGACCATCTGGGAAGACATGTCCTAAATGAGAATCAGCGTCCTTGCTTCGTACTTCAACACGGCGCATGCCATGTGATGTATCAAAATGCTCCGTAACTTGTTCTTGTGCAATCGGCTTTGCGAAAGCTGGCCAGCCACAGCCTGAGTTGAATTTATCGTGCGAGCTAAATAATGGCTTGCCTGAAACGATATCTACATAAATGCCTTCTTCAAAATGCTGATCATATTCATTGCGAAACGGTGCCTCAGTACCATTTTCCTGAGTTACATAGTACTGGATATCTGTTAGTTCTTTTAAACGTTGTTCTTTATTCATTTTCTATGCCCCCAGTGTAGTTCTTGAAATGCTTTTCGCCCAGATCCCACTGCATAGCGTTCATAATGCATTGGGTTTTTTTTATAATAAAATTGATGGTAGTCCTCAGCAGCATAAAATGTACTTGCAGGTAAAATTTTCACAGCAATTGGCTTATCAAATTTACCTGATGCCTGTAGATCTGCCTTTGAACGTTCAGCTAATTCATGTTGTTCTTCATCATGATAGAAAATGGCAGTAGTGTAGGATTGTCCACGATCATAAAATTGTCCACCTGCATCAGTCGGATCAATTAAAGTCCAAAATGTAGCTAATAATTGCTCGTATGAATAGATATCATCATCAAACGTAATTTGAACCGCTTCTACGTGGCCTGTCGTTTCCGAACAGACTTGTTCATATGTTGGATTTTCAACATGTCCACCAGTGTAACCAGAAACTATAGCTTCAATGCCAGGTGTTTCATCGAATGGCTTGACCATACACCAAAAACAGCCACCTGCAAATGTTGCTTTTTTCATTGCCATTTATATTCACTCCTTATTCTCCAGGGACGATGATTTCTAGTAAGATTTTATCGTTTGGTAAGTCTAATTCCTTCGCACGTACACGAGATCCTGATGCAATATTCACTCGCGATAAGTCAATATAAATTTCAGCCTTATTCGGATTAACAGTAATCCACGAAGGGAAATCCACCGAATCTCTCATAATTTTCATTGTCGTCTCCGGTGGAATATTTAATAACCCCACATTCATCCCTGTTTGCTTTAAAATAATATTACCCTTATCATCGACAATAGGCTCAAAATTCATTGAAATCGGGATTTCTGTATAAAAAACAGTTAATTTACTTCGTAATTCAATATCATCCCCAATGGAAAAATCCAATGGGAGTGGAGAGCCTTTTGCACTGTCTTTTAAATATTTTTTCGTAATTGACTCTAACTCTTTCGTAGTCGTTTGGACAACTAGTACATTTCCTGTTATTTCAGTATCACTGTCTGAGCTCTTTGTTATATCATATCCATCTACTGGTTTCGTTGCTAAATAAACGACGAGGAGGATTGAAAGAAGAACCATACCTGCTAACGCAAAAAATGCGAATTTCCATTTATTCATTTAGTCACTCCTCGAAGCCTATTTCCTTATTAATTTTTTGTTCCAATTTACATTGCTCCATTGCTTCTAATATTCGCTCAGTCATTTTATCATAGCCTTTTGCATTAGGATGGAAAAAATCTGTATGATAGACCAGTTCTTGATTCGAATCGAACAAGTCTTCAACTGAGACATAACAAGCATTTGAATCTTTACTTGCTATTTTTTTAATGACATTATTCCATTCTGTAATAATTGTATCAAATTCATTTGCCTCATTTGTGACAATGGAAAAAGGATTATAAAATCCAATAAGTAATAAAGGCACGGTTGGATTTTTTGCCCTTATATTAGCAATAATTTTACCGTAACGATCCTCATAGGTTAATAATTCCTTATCAAACGCATCTCGTTTTAAATTAAACAGATCCTGTTTGACTACTTTCATTACATCATTTCCACCCATAGTTAATGAAATAAGCTGTGCTTGTTGCAACTCTTCATCATAATGCCCTTTTTTTATTAATTTTAATAGCTGATCACTCCGTCTTCCCCTTTTTCCTCGATTATCAACATCCACTTCTGAAATCGAAGTCCACGCTAGCATCGAATCTGCTAATCTTCCAACATAACCGTCTTGACCATACTCATCCCCGACACCATCTGTTAGTGAATCTCCAAGTGCCAAGTAATGTAGTTGTTTTGCGTTATCATCATCAATTTGCCGTAAATCTTCCTCTGAAGGTTCAAAAAAATGTTCAAAAATTTGCGTCAATACATTACTAGAAGGTTTTGCCTCCTCTTCTGCTTGTTGCTCATCCTGTCTCATATCTTGCTCCGTCTCTGCCTGCTCACTTTCTTTATCTGCAGGTGCATTCGGTTCATCTATTGATATTGCACAACCACTTAGTACTAAGACGATCAAACATGACAAAATAATTCGCCAGCTGCCCATTTGACCACCTTCCATCATTTACTGTTAGTTCTATTATAATTAGTTGTCGCTACAATGAAAAGTGACGATGCTTCAGTTTATCAAGAAAATCCAAGCATAAACATCACATTACCTGTATACGTTTTTACAACTAGCCACGTAAAGCGTTAAAAAGCTACTACAATTACTTATGTAGCAGCTCTTGTCAATTATTCTGAAAAATATATAAAACCTATTGCACCTGGTCCAGTATGTGTAGAAATAATCGGTGACGTAAAAGCGATTTCAACATCATTGAAGCCTGTTCCTTCAACTAGCTCTTTTAATGGAGCCCCCATTGTTGTCAAACCGTCAGCATGTGAAATACCTACAGCCTTAACTGTTTTACCAGCAGTATCCGCTTGGAATTGTTTGAATAAGTAGTTCACAACCTGTTTATGACTACGAACTTTTGACACAGGGTTATATGCTCCACCCTCAAGGTTCGCAATGACTTTAATATTTAGTAAAGAACCAATAAATCCTGTCCCTTTACCAATTCGACCGCCTTTAATTAAATTTTCAAGTGTGTCAACGATTACATATAAATGTGTATTGTCACGCACCTTGTCTAAACGTGTGACGATTTCTTCAACACTCGCTCCGGCATCGCGCATTTTAATAGCTTCTCTTAATTGAATAGCAAGACCAATTGCGATAAAACGAGAATCAATGACCGTTACATCTGCATCCGTCATTTGTGCAGCCTGTCGAGCAGATTCCACTGTTCCACTCATTCCACCAGTCATATGAATAGAAAGTATTTGGTCGCCATCTTTGCCAAGCTCGTCATATAGTTCTTTGAATTTCCCTGGTGCAGGTTGCGAACTTTTCGGCAATTCTTTAGCATTTTTCATCAAGCCTAAAAAAGGTTGTGGATCTAAATCTACACCATCTATATATGTTTTCCCATCAATTTGAATTGTTAACGGTACTATATGTATACCGTGTTGCTCTACTTCTTCTTTTGTTAAATCACAAGTAGAGTCCGTTACAATATGAATTCGTCCCACTTTGACACATCCTTTAACATCATTGAAATTATTATATAGACTAATGTTTCCATATGTAAACATGACATTTGTCATCTCAAGTGTCTATTTCAAGTCTTTTTCATTTCCACTTCCTTCGCTACTATAGCCTTTTTTCAATAAATTTGTCTAACAATTTCCTCTAAAATTCGACATGACATTTTAGATAAGTAAATATGTGACAAATGTAAATAGTAAGACGCACATTATTGGGCTATAGTAAATATACAACGAAGGGAGTGTTTATAATGGTGGATTCATTTGACTATAAAACATGGAAGGAAGAATTGTGGAATGCCATTACTCACGGTATAGGCTTACTTGCAAGTATTCCAGCACTTGTTATTTTAATATTAACTGCCGTCCAAAACGGGAGTGCATTGTATATTACAACTTTTAGTATTTTTGGTGCTTCTGTCATCATCTTGTTTCTTATGTCAACATTACTCCACAGCATGCCTGAAAAATACAAATATTTTTTCGCTATTCTTGACCATTCTTCTATATACATTTTAATTGCCGGTACCTATACACCGTTTTTATTGATCGCTATCGGTGGCACATTAGGGATTACTTTATTAAGTATCATTTGGGTACTTGCCTTACTAGGCGTTGTTTTTAAATGCTTTTTTATTAACCGTTTTGAAATACTATCCCTTATTTTCTATATTGGTATGGGCTGGCTTATTATCTTTGCCATTAAGCCTATTTATTTTTTCTTAGGAAGTAACGGCTTTGCTTTTTTATTAGCTGGTGGTCTTTTCTATACATTTGGCGCTATTTTTTATGCTTGGCGCAGCCTCCCTTATAATCATACAATTTGGCATCTTTTTGTGTTAGCTGGATGTGGTTCAATGTATGCCTGTGTGTATCTTTATTTATAATAATGAAGTTTTTCAAATAAAAATATGTATCTTAAACAAGAAAAGCACTACGGCATAAGTCCGTGTGCTTTTTCTTATAATTTAGACTACAGCTTCAAACAACGTCCACTATGTGGCAAACGCCTCAAAATACATTTATTTTCTGCGTTCAAAAATTTGATATTGAAATGTGTAACCTTCTGGTGCTGTTACTGGTTGTTGTGACGAGAATAGCACAAAGTCATCTTCATATTCTGGGAAAAATGTATCCCCTTTAAAGGAATGATTAATTTTTGTAGCATATATTCGATCTGTTATGTCCATTGATAGTCTAAAAATTTGTTCGCCACCGATGATCATGATTTCAGGTACATCACCCGCTAATGACAGTGCTTCGTCGAGACTAGTCACTATTTCAGCCCCATCAGCACGATAGTTGGCATCACGTGTAATGACAATGTTGCGTCGCCCTGGTAGCGGTCTGCCAATCGATTCAAATGTTTTACGTCCCATTATCATTGGTTTGCCCATTGTTTTTTCCTTAAAATATTGTAAATCACCAGGTAAATGCCATGGCATACCGTTTTCATATCCAATGACATTATTATTATCATGCGCTACTATTAATGAAATCATAATTACCCTCCAAGTTATATCATTCATCCTATTATAAACATAATTTTACTTTACTATCGGAATATTTCTGCTCATTATGAAAATAAATTTCTTCTTCAATGTTAAATCATAGTAAATTTATAAGAATAGTTTATAATAAGGGATAACAATAAAAATTACTAAAGGATGATGTTATGACACATTTAACAAAAGAGGCCGTTTGCTATATTCAAGCTACGGATTTAAAACCACATTATTATGAAATGACACCACAGGAAGCAAGAGTTATGCGCGCAGTTCCAACTTGGCAATCTGGCCATATGCCTCACCTCGCATCGATTGAGGATCGAAAAATACCTATGCGCGATGGACAAGAGATTAATATTCGCCTTTACATTCCTGAACACGCAAAAAATTTACCAGTTATCATTTATTATCATGGTGGTGGATGGGTATTTGGCGATTTAGAGTCCTCAGATGCCGGTTGTCAGTTATTAGCTGATAAAGCGCAAGCTATCGTTGTATCTGTAGATTACCGCTTGGCACCTGAATACCCCTTCCCTATCCCACTAAACGACGCATATGATGGGTTACTGTGGGTATTTGACAATATTGCGTCTTTCGGTGGTGATAACACGCGAATAACGGTCGCTGGTGATAGTGCTGGTGGTAACCTCGCAACGGTAGTTTCTTACTTAGCAGCGATATTTGATGGTCCAACTATTACTTCACAAGCACTTATTTACCCTGTAGTAAACCTTGATTTTACGACCGCTTCTTATAGTGCTTACGGAGAACATTTTGGTTTAGATAAGCAAGGGATGCAATGGTTTGCTGAGCATTATACAAAACCGAGTCACTTTAAAAACCCACTCGTTTCACCTTTGCAAATTGAAAATTTTGGCGTACTTCCAAAAACAATAATTATCGCTGCTGAAGCAGATGTACTTTATGACGAAGGACTTGCTTACGCTCAAAAATTATCTGAAGCAGGCGTGTATGTGGAACATGTCAAAATGGGGGGTTTGATTCATAGTTATTTCAGTAAAATGGAGTTTTTCGAAGCTGCTACAATTGAAACAGTTGAAAAAATTGCGACATTCGTGAAATAAGTTTGTGTAATGCTACTAAACAATGCGATAATAGAGCAAAATGTTTTTTAAAGGATGACAACATGACACAAAGTAAGGCATTGGTCGCTAACAGCCAATGCCTTTGAAAAATAATATATTAGACATTTTTTTGCTAAAATAATAAGCAAAATACTGTTACAATGGCGTTTCGTTGTATATTAAACAATCGTTAGTTTGTTCCTTTTCTTATATTTTCACTGGTTTCTAAAGCAAACTCATATAGTTCACATGATTTTTTATACAACTTAATGTTTTTATAAAAGTCTGCGAATAATTTTGTATAAAAAATTAATAAATTATATAATTTATTTTTTTCAAAATATTTCAAGCATGTTTCTTCTAAATCACTAAAACTATTAGCTACTTTACTATTTAATTGCCCTAATAAAATAAACGAAAAAATATCCCGTTGATATTGTAATTTAAGTGGAAGTTCTTCATGAATATTATTTACATGGTTTAAATACTCTATAGCTTCCCCTAGATCCCCCTTCTTATATGTACAACGTATGATATTAATATAATCACCTCCTTCTTTTTTATAACTTAACGCAAGTTTATAGTTATAAATTGCTTTTTCTAAATTACCCTCCCTCTCAAAACAACACCCCAAATTTGAATAGACCATATTATAATTCTCAGGGCGATTCATTTTTTCAGAATTTTCCAATATATTGAAACATATATTAAAATGAGTTCGTGCTAAATTATATTGAGCTAGATTATTTTTAGCTATCGCTAATAAGATGTGACATTTAAAAGAAAAGTTCGGGAGATATACCGTTTTGAAATATTCTAGTGCATTTTGACAATAATCAATTGACTCGAAATGCCTGTATTCTTTACATAAAATTAATGCAACGTTAAAGCGGAAACACGCTACTTCGAAATCACTCCCTTGAATATTAAAATTATTTTTATTATTTATTATTAAGTTTAAGGCTTTGTTTGTTTGGTTTGTAAGATAATAAAGTGATATTGCAACATTTAAATAAATAAACTTATTTCTATTAGAAAATGAGTTATATATTACACTTAGTTGATTAATAATATCCTCTGCTTCTAAATATTTTTGTAAAGAAAGTAAATATTTGCAATTTATAAGCCTTGATTTTATATATAAATCATTATTACCTAAATACAAATATGAATTTTCGAAAATTCTCAAATCATAATCCTTAATATCTTCTTTTTTTGAAAGAAGTTTTGAATAAATAGTTTCTAAATTGTCGTCTAAATTATTTAGATCTTCAATAAACTTATCGTAATCCAGATTTAACCGCTCTAATATTAATTTATACGTTTCTTCACTCGGAATTACATGACAATTTTCAATTCTACTTAAATAAGATGGAGTACATATACCATCACAAATTTCCTCTTGTGTATATCCTAATCTCCGTCTAGTAATTTTAATCAGAGGGCCAAAATTATAATCCCTTTTTTTCATATAAAATCTCCCCTTTTTATTTTTTTATGTAATTTTTATAAAAATACACTCTTTAATGCCCATTTACTTTCTTAATTGTTAAATGGTATTTTAATTTGCTAATTAATATAATAATTACAAAGATAGGAGGTGATATTATGAACAAAGTATTAGAATTACTACGATTACCGGCTGAGAAGACAGAAAAAAATGTGCGAATGGCTAAATCTACAAAATGCATAGAAAAATCAACTAAAACAACATTATAATTACTGAGAACCAGAAAATTCTCATATACGAATTTTCACCAAACTAAAATATCAGTATGATTAATGTAAACAATCATACTGATATTTTTTGATTTATTCCAGAATTTAAATAATTTTTTTGACTGAAGGAGTATTAAATGATGGATAAATTACAAGTAGAAGATTTTCTATACGGTAGTAAGATGCACCAGTTAAAATTAAAAGAAAATATAATTCCCACATTAATGATTAAAAATGTTGCAAATTTTGAAGAAAACTTTTTTTCAATATTTCATTTATATATTTACAAAAAATCTATCTTACCAAGACAGGGGTGGAAAGTTCATATTTCATGTACAAAATTAAATTATCAACAAGTCTTAGATATTGTTTACAAATTTTGTATAGATAATAACATTAGCTTCAAGTTTATTTATAATAAATCTGAATTCTTTTACTGTATATCTGGCGAAAATTCTCCATTACAGATAGGCAAATTTATTACTATCTATCCCATCGATAAAAGTCAATTTAAATACATTATACATTCATTATACAAACTATTAGAAAACTTCAAAGGTCCATATGTATTATCTGATAAACGCTATAAAAATTCGAATATTTATTATAGATATGGAGTAATCGGATCTGATAGCGATTACTTAATTGCCCCTAATGGAGATAAAATTTTAGATGAACGTCGTTTTTATTCTGTTCCTTCATTTGAAGAAGAACCATTTCTAAATGAAAACTCCATTGAACAAGAAAATAAATACATTGATAAAATCATTTTTCCAAAAAGAATAATTCATCAATCAGCATCAGGGAATGTATACTTTTCAATCTATAATGAAAAAAAAGCAATCCTAAAAGAAGCTAGGCCATATGTTACAGGTATATGGGGAACAGCCATTGATGACTTGAAAAATGAAATTAGAATATTAGATATACTAAAAGGAATTCCAGGTATACCAAGAATATATAGTAAATTTATTGAATGGGAAAACTTTTTTGTTATACAAGAATTTATTGATGGGGTTACCTTTACTGAAATAAGAGCTGATGTCACACTTAATAAAGATATAACCATTCATAAAATTATTAAGGAGTCTATTATATTATTAAAAAAAATACACCAAAAGAATGTTATTTTAAACGATATAAGTCCAAATAATTTTATGTTATGTAGAAAAACAAAACCTTATGTTTGGATTTGTGATTTTGGTTCATCTTATATTTATAATGACTATTCTCCTCCTCATTTTAAATTGGGAGCTACAGAAGGTTATTATAATAATACTCTCGCTAATTTAACCGCATTCGAATCTGATTATCAAAAATTAGGTTATTTACTAATGAACTTTATTTTCCCATCTAATAGATTAAACTATATTGATTTAAGTGGAGCATCCTCATTGAAACAATTTAATTTATATTGTAAAGATAATAAAGTTCCAATATCTGTATCTAAAATAATAAATCTATTAATTAACCAAAATGAAGGTTGGAAAGAAGAGCTGTTTACATTACTTAATAATGTTAATTATATGGAAAGTTTAAGGAAAGAACCTACTCCAAGAAGAGAAATTTTACTAGAAAAAATAAAAAATTCATACTTAAAGAATTTAAACACTATTCAATTTGTATATGATAAATATTTCAATGAGTATCACCTTTCACCTCCTAATACCTCTTTTTTTAATATTTTATCCGGTTTCTACATTCCAACGTTGGTTGCTGGAATTAACAAACATGACCTAATATTACCAAATGATATAGCTTTAGGGGGTGTAAATAATAGTAACCTAGGATTCTTATTAAATCCTCATTTTAAAAAAGAGTTTTTTGCAAAAAAAACACTTGATTTAGACATCATAAATTGGTTAAGAAATTCTACTGATTTAAGCATTTCAAACGGGATAACAGGATTTGGGATAATTTTAATGCTTTGTGATCCTAAAAAGGAAATCTTTGAAATAGAAATTTATTTAAGCCTAATAGATAAAAAAATAAATGATAAACTTTTACTCTTTAATAAGGGAGAAAATTTAGGTCTAATTGATGGCTATCTTGGACTAGCTTATTTTAAGTTATTACTTTATAACAGGAATAAAAATAAAAAGAATTTAAATAGCTCCTTGTCCATTATTAATAAAATAAAAGACTGTATTATTAAATTGGAACCCAATGAAACACTATATTTTCCAATTACTATTGGAAGCAATACATCCTCACCATATCTAATGGACGGGCTGTCTGGATTTCTTTATGTAACATTAGAATTATATTTAATGGATGACTTAGATGATACTATCAAAACTGAACTTAAAGACAAATATATATTCCCCTGTGTTAAAAGCTTATTAAAAGAGAAGTGGGCTCAATACCCTGGTTTTATTGATGGGTTAACAGGAATTGCCTATACGATTTTCAAAGTGGGTAAAGCTTTCTCTTTAAATACTTTGTTAGATGAAGCTATGTCTATTTTATTAAATGTCGATACCTTTAATATTGATAAACACTTCTGCGCATATATCCCAAATAGAACATATAATAATTTTACTTTCGACTTTAAATCTGGTAATGCTGGGATCGCCTATGTACAATATAGGATTTTGGAATCTTTCAAAAAGGATATGTAACAATGAATATATTCATAAAAAACAGAAATTTCAGGTATCTTTTAACATCAAATATATTAAGTGTCATTGGAATAACTCTATTTGATATTGTCTTTATCATATATGCAAAATCTTTTCCTAATCCCGAATTAGCAATCAGTGCTGTTACATTTATTTCTACATTACCTTATTTATCAGATTTTTTATTAGGATATGTTGCAGATAAAACTAGAGACAGAATCAAGATGTTTATTAAGATAAGAGCTTTTCAAGCTTCACTTTATTTTATTTTTGCGCTAATAGTAGGTTTTTCTCAAAGTTGGCTAGTTTTCGGGATTGTGCTTTTAATTAATTTGCTTAGTGACTTATCAGGTACTTATACTACCTACCTAACCTTACCTATTACTAAAAATATTGTTGAGCAAAAGTATTTGACGTCTGCTAGATCCTTTCAAACTGGTGTTATGAATATAATAGATTTGACTGGAAAATTATTTGGTGCAACTTTAATCATTCTATTAAATTATAACTACACATTGTTTGGGTTATTAAACGCGTTTTTCTTCTCACTATCTTGTATTTTATTTTGGGTAAATCGAAAAAATTTTTATGAGGTTGTTGAGGTTGTAAAGAAAGAAAAATGTGAAAATAAAATCTATATAAAAATGATTAAACAGTTTTATATAGACTCCTTAAATAATTTAAAAATTTTGAATTCCATTCGTCAAATATTCCATTTTACTATTGTATTTTCTATAATGAATCTAATTAGTTCTGCACAGTTTTCTTTAATTCCCCTGACATTCAACAAATATGAACATCTACAATTCAGTTCATTTGGATTGACAATTGCTTTATTTGGAACTATAGAAAGTTTGGGATTAATCATAGGTGCACTAATACCCTTGGGCTATTTTAGAAATAAATCTATAGAGTCTAATCTAATAATGGAAATCTTTTTAACATGCGGGATAATTCTTAATATAATATATATTCAAGATAAGTATATATTATTTCTACTTACCTTTTTATCTGGTTACTTTTTAGGTTTATCAAATCCTAGGATTGATTCTTTTATAATGATAATTACTCCTGAAAACTCTTTAAGTTCAGTAACTAGTATTTTTTATTCCATTATACAGATCACAGTACCTATAGGAAGTGCAATTTTTTTATTAATGGCAAATACTGTATCAGTTGAATTTTCATGGTTCATTTTATTAATAATTTCTTTTATATTATTATTTTTTTCTATTATACTAAGTAAAAAATATTCTACAATTCCTGAAAAACTTTAAATTAAATATCAACTTTATCAATCTTATCTGGACTCCCCTTTATTTGTATCCAAAATAGAGAAAGAGATCAAAACTAGGATTAGTCAACTTATTCATGTTTATATCTTATAGGCTTATTCGATTAAGATTTCTAATCCTTCTGTATTTTTTCAGTAGGATTTTTATTTTTAAATACGTATACATTAATACCAAATAATTGGAATGATTATAAATCACTTCATCTCTATATTATAAAGTTGGAGGTCATACTAATATGAAAATAGAAATTAGAAATCTGAACTTCTCATTTGGTGCGCTTGAACAACCTATATTTCATAATGTCAATTTGAATCTAGATACGAGATGGCGTCTTGGTTTAATAGGAAGAAATGGTCGGGGAAAAACTACGTTATTAAACATACTTATGCAAAAATACTCTTACGAAGGTGAAATTATTTGTGATGTAGATTTTGTATACTTTCCTCAATCTATTCCGAGTAAAGAAAACTTAACTTACTATGCGATTGAAGAAATTATGCCCGTAGAATTGTGGAAGCTAGAACGAGAATGTCAATTACTATCGTTAGATAAAGAAATTTTGTGGCGACCATTTGAAGAATTATCTGGTGGTGAACAAACAAAAGTTCTGTTAGCAGCTCTTTTTTGTGAAAAGTCAAGATATCCTCTTTTAGATGAGCCTACTAATCATTTAGATATTAATGCAAGAAAGACTGTCTCAGAGTATTTGAAGAAAAAGAAAGGCTACATTGTGGTAAGTCATGATCGGCATTTTATAGATGAAGTGATTGATCACATATTAGTTATTGAAAAATCCCAATTAACTATTTATAAGGGAAATTTTTCGACCTATGAACGACAAAAAGAATTAAAAGATCAATTTGAAATTGAACAAAATAGTCGGATAAAAGTTGAAATTGAGCGTTTGAAGAAAACTTCGAAGGAAAAAGCTGATTGGGCACTTAAGAGAGAAAAAAAATCAGGAAATGATGCATTTGAGAATGCACGGGCGGCTCGCATGATGAAAAAGTCAAAAGTAATCGAAAAACGTATGCTTTCAAAAATTGAAGAAAAAACAAAACTACTAAAAAATATTGAAAATGTTAGTTCTCTTACGATAAATTGTGTTTTCAATCACCGAAATCCAGTGCTTCGTGTGAAAAATTTTTCATTAGCTTTTGAAGAAAAGTCAATTTTTCAGCCAATTACATTTGAAATTTTTCAAGGAGAGCAAGTAGCATTAGTCGGACCAAATGGAAGTGGAAAAACAACAATCTTGAATTATTTAATCAATCATAATTTTCCAGGAAATGTTAGTGGCGAGCTTATTATTCCCCAAGGTATTACGAAAAGTATTATTCGCCAACATTACAATGACAATGATGGATTATTAAAAGATTTTGCTAATGCACATCATCTTGACTATACACTTTTCTTACATAACCTTCGTATTTTAGGGATTGAACGTGACGTATTTAATATCCCGATTGAACAAATGAGCGATGGACAGATGAAGAAGGTGGAATTTTCAAAGTCACTTGGAACACCTGCAGAGCTATTTATTTGGGATGAGCCTCTAAATTATTTAGATGTCTTCAATCAAAAGCAAATTGAAACTATGATAGTAAAATATAGACCTACACTTTTATTTGTTGAACATAATCAAACGTTTATTTCGAATATTGCTTCAAAAATTATAGAGATAAATCCTTATTAATTTACCTAATAATCAATTATATAGAAACGCCCTCACTTAATTTTCCACTTATTTTCTCGTTAAAATAGAAGGGTTTTCTCGTTTTCCCTCTTATTTTATCTGTTTCATACACTATCTCTATTTACCGTGAGCTAAGCATAAAAAGAAAAATTGCGACATTCGTGAAATAAGTTTGTGTAATGCTACTAAACAATGCGATAATAGAGCAAAATGTTTTTTAAAGGATGACAACATGACACAAACGATTGCATTACAAATTAATAATCAATATGCTGGCCCATTAAAAAAAGGCTATCCACTAATTTCAAAGGAAGCAGTCGATACTCGAAAACTGCCTACTGAAGAAGGTGCAGTACTTCGTCTATTAGATATTCATAATCGCTTTATCGGCACTGGCTATTACGGTATCCAAAATAAAGGCATCGGTTGGCTGTTAACTACGGATGCTAATGAAGAAATTGACAAGGCATTTTTTGCAAAAAAAATAAGCAAGGCGCTACAAAATCGTGAAGCATTTTTCAATAACGCTAATACGACGGCGTTTCGTGCTTTTAACGGCGAAGGTGATGGAATTGGGGGCATGACCATCGATTTCTTTGAAGGCTACTATATGGTGAGCTGGTATAGTGCAGGTATTTATTCATTTAAAGAAGCCATCTATGAGGCACTTTCAGAAACAGTCAACTTTAAAGCCATTTATGAGAAAAAACGTTTTGATAGTAAAGGGCAATATATTGAACAGGACGATTTTGTTATGGGTACACGTGGTGAATTCCCACTAATCGTGAAGGAAAATGGCATGAACTATGCTGTTCATTTAAATGATGGTGCAATGACAGGCATTTTCCTGGATCAACGTGAAGTGAGACTTGCCATTCGAGAACGCTATTCTCAACATAAAAGCGTGTTAAATACATTTTCTTATACAGGTGCTTTTTCTGTAGCAGCAGCACTTGGTGGCGCTATAAAAACAACAAGTGTGGATGTAGCCAAACGTAGTTTAGCGAAAACAATTGAGCAATTTAGTGTCAATAATATTGACTATGAAGCACAGGACATTAAAGTAATGGATGTATTTCATTATTTCAAATATGCGCAGCGTCATCAGTTGAAGTTCGACCTTGTCGTATTAGATCCGCCTAGCTTTGCGCGCACAAAGCAAATGACGTTTTCAACAGCAAAGGACTATCCTAAATTATTAATGGACACAATCGCTATTACTGAAAAGAATGGTATCATTGTTGCCTCTACGAACAATGCAAGCTTTGGCATGAAAAAGTTTAAAGGCTTTATCGACCAAGCATTTAAAGAAACAAATACGCGTTATAAAATCGTTGAAGAATACGGTTTACCAAAGGATTTCCGCGTGCCGCGTGAGCATCCTGAATTCAATTACTTAAAAGTTGTTTTTATTGAAAAATTAAGCTAAAAAAGAGCGACTCTCAGAAAGTCACTCTCAGACTGTAGACAAAGTCGAATTTTTCAACTTTGTCTACTATTTTTTTGAATCAAGTTTCCATTACTTTGTTAAAAAAACAAAAATATACCCTAAAAACATTAGGATAAAAAAACTAAAGAATGTGATGATATTCCCTATAATTAATATTTTAGATTTAACGCATACGGCTAAGACAATACCTATGCCTGATAATACAAACGTGAAAATCCATAAAGTTGATGCTTTTTGAAACACAATATTCGGTACCCAAAGTAATAAAGAAATAATGATCGTACTTACAGCTAAAGCTTTCACCATTTTAACCATTCCTTATTTCAACGGATTACATAAATTGTTATTAAAATATATTTTTATCGCAGAAGCAAATAGTTTTTCTTTGAGTCCCATTCTATGAAAATTTCTATCTATATAAGCAACAAGCTCCCAATCACATGAACAGCTAAAATACCCTTTATCTTCATAGCACATATCATGTATTTGACAACCCCTATCTAATACATCTTGTGGAGGGCCAGAACCATGTCCAGGACCACACCAATTCCCCCAAATAGGTAGCCCTTTTCTAGTACTCATTGTAGTGTTTGCTTGATAGTTAGCGTAACTATTACTAATGTGATTCACCATCAAACTAATTTCAATATATTCCTCTGCTAAGCCATCTAATTTTACTTTTTCAATATTAACAAACGGTTTTCCGTCCTCATAATAAATATAGGATTCTAACTGTTCACGCATTTAAAAGTTCTTTATCTGTCAAAGATGACTCTTCTCCTGTCGTTGCAAAAACTTTTGTACCTCCCCCCAAAAAGAGTGAAGAAACTAAAACTGACATTGCAACAAAGAACGAACCTATTTTTTTCATCTAATCTTAGCTCCTTTCGATATTTTATTAGGTAAAATACCATTATTATGTCTCATCAAAAGGCTAGAATAACATTTTATAAAAAAAGAAAATGGATTTTAGAATGTTAGCTGTTGGAGTGAAATCTGGATGCTCATGAAAACGGCCAGCGGAAATGGATGACAACCCTAAGTTATGGTAATGAACCATTATGATAGTATTTAACCAGTCATTTATATTTTTATTTTATTAAACGAACTGAAAATTCGCAATATAATAAGCGATTTTTTATGTAAGGTTATTAGTCAGTTAATATGAAATTATATAAAGAAAGGAATGGAATATGGTTTACCAAAAGATTTCCGTGTGCCGTGTGAGCATCCTGAATTCAATTACTTAAAAGTGGTTTTTATTCAAAAGCGAAGCTAACAAGAGTGTCTCTTCACTACTAATTCATAAATAAAATAGAAATCAACATATCTATATTTATCTCTTAACAATTGTTCCTGTTAACTAGATCATCTAAAGAATAAAAACCAACTTGATCTCGTTTACTCATATTTTGTTTTTCAACATCTAGATCAGCTTCATTTCTCCGTTTTACCAAGAAAAAAACAAAGTATCAAATAATCAGATACTTTGTCTACAGACTGAGGTTGAGAAATTATTTTCTCAACCTTTTTATTCGTTATTTTTTTCACTCAATTTTTTATACATTTAAACACTTAGTTTCACAATAATAGCCTTTGCCGCCAACATAAACTTTTTCTATTTCATTCTTGCTATTGGTTGCTAATTTAACTAATATTTCGGAAGGCGAGTGTAAAGAATAACCTTGTTCAAATACATAGACTTCTTTTTGCAAGTAATGATGTTCATAAAGGTAGCAAGCTAATGCACCGTTGGAAGTTCCAGTCGCTGCTTCTTCATTGATGTCGTATAGTGGAGCAAAATTTCTGCATATAATTCGATTGTCTTTAAAAGTATATAGATGCATCCCTACAACATTATAATACTTGCTGATTTCTTTAATTTTTTCAAAATTAGGTTGCAGTGCATGTAATTGTGTTTCGCTTTTTATAGGCATTAAAATATCTTTTAAGCCCGTAGAGACAATTTGAATTGGGTATTTATTGTCTATAGCTTGAATGTCAAAACAGTCGACGAACTCGTTTGGAGATAGTACATCGTAGAATATCGGTTTGTTTTGTTCCATAAATATGATGTCATCTTTTATAGTAATAGTAAGAACACCGCTGTTCGTTTCAATCGTATAGCGATTCCTGAAAAGTTTATTTAAATGCATCAGTATCGCGAATGAGCCAATTGTGGCATGGCCACATAAATCAACTTCTTCTTTTGGTGTAAAATACTCAAATTTATAATCAGCAATTTCAGATTCTGATATAAATGCGGTTTCCGCATAGCCCAGTTGTTTGGCTATGGCCATTTTTTGAGTAGTGGTCAATGTATTCTCCATAAATACTACTCCTGCTTTATTTCCGCCTTTTTGATCCTTGCTAAATGCACTTGCAACATAAACGGATATTTTCATAAGACACCTTCCTCCCTCACTTCAAGGAAATTGTAGCATAGAAAGCACTACGTATAAATGTCGCTAGATAAATTTTCTATAAAGCAAGAGACAAACTAGTTTTAGCATCTGAACTCACCAAAAATAGTTTGTCTACTGTTTGTTAGGGACTCTACATAAGTCACGCTTTCTTTAATTAACTTTTAATGTTCCTTTACCGTTTTGCAGTTCACGGTCTCGTGGTCTTGCTGCCTTATACCATTGCAAGCAAAGTGTAAAAATTATCATGGCATCAATTACATCTCCACCATAGTACATAACCATACTTCCGATTTCTGCTTGTTCTATTGGAACACCTATAGGAGGATGAGCATAAATATACTTTGATAATATTCCATGTCCTGCTAATGCGATAATTAAAACTATTGCTCTGTAAATAAAGGATTTTCTATGATATACAGGATCAAAATAAATGATAGAAACGGTAAATAAATATCCTGCAATGAATACATGTAAATGGACAATTACATGTATTAGACTATTGTCGTGCATTAATGAATATAGGTTCGTAGTGTACAATAACCAAAGTCCACCTATATTTAGAAAGCTAGTAACTAGTGGATGAATAAGTATACGCGCTAGCCAACTTCTTAGAATTTTTGAAAGCCCCCGAGCTAATGGGGTGCTTAAAGTTCTAAGTATTAAGGTCATCGGAGCTGCAAGTACAATTAATAACGGTGCTAGCATACCTAAAAGTAAATGGCTAAACATGTGTGCTGTAAAATCTATAGAAGCACGATTTGCTAAGGGACCAACAACTGCAATAATCGCCAACAAAATGCCAACAACAAAACTCACTGTACGATAAAATGGCCATGTTTTATAATTACGATTCGTAATTACAGTAGCACTACTATACAAAATTAATATAGTAATAAACAAACATAAAAAAAATAGTTGAGGATGAATGATCCCAAAAACTTCATGACTAGGTCCACCCTCTACTATTTGGTGATGGTTAGCGTTCATTCGTGGTAGCCTCTGCTTTAAGATTTTTATTGCTAGTGCGAACGGCTAGATAAAGTCCTATTATGAGGATAATTGCAGCAAGTACATTCCAAATTACATCGTATACGATTACATTTTCTACATACCTAATCTGGTGTATTCGCATTAGCTTATGTTGAATGATGCCATCATATAATTGGAAACCGCCTGCACCTAGTAACATGCCACCAACCCATCGCTTCAACCAAAACCCACTTTTACGACGAATATCTGCAAGTAAAAATAATCCTGCAATTGTAGCAAACCAACTAATCGCATGGAATATACCATCAGAAATTAAGCCAATATCCGTTGTAGACTTATCATAAAAATGATGCCAGCGAAATAGTTGATGAAAAATAGTCTCATCTATAAAAGCAACTAGTCCTATCCCAAATAGAAACCCTGACAATAAATTACGGCTTACATAAACTTGTGTATTGTTATGATTGTTTATGATGGTCATTCCATCCCCCCTACATTTAGATTTTCGTCCTTATCATTCCCTAATTTTTAATATTTTAACCCAACTTTCCCTAGCGTATCAGGCTAAAACTTCTCCTTTAAAAGACATTATTTTTAACATCTATACCCCTACCTAGTCATCTATTGTTTCCATTAAAAAAGAGCTAGCTCTTTGCTTTCATTCAGTTGTTTAAAAGGACATCGACTCCAAAGAGGGAACGCTTAGAAACTCCCCCTTCCTACCAGAAATCAAAGGAGAATCACTCTTTCTTTAATGCTTGCCAATATTCAGCGCTATGCGTTCTTCGATAAAATTTATGGAAAGGTTCATTTGGACGAGCTTGTTTCTGATAAAGACTAATTATTTGTTGTAGAAAGCCCTCTATTTTTTGTACTGAAACCCTTTTAGCAAATAGTGTTCCCGCCTTTGCATTGGCACCCATCGGCACGGCGCCTAAGTAAACATCAAAGCTATCCTTTTGATAGACAAGCCCAATATCATCATATACAGCATTATAGCATGCCGATGCACAGCCATTAATATTTAAGCGTAGTCTAGAAGGCACCGTTTCTTCCTGTAATGCTTCGTAGAGTTGTTCTGTTATTTCGGCAGCCTCCATTTTATCCCCATCACAAAAATCACATGCTTTTATCGCTACGATAGGACCTTGCTTCGCAATATACAAGCCTTCTTCTTGAAGCTCTCTTATAATTTCATTTACTTTTATAGTTGGGACTGACAAAAGAATACTATAGGAAGCCGAGTATTTAATTGCGCCACTTTCGCCTACAACCTCAGCAATTTTTTGAAACTGAGCTGGTGTATAATGCTTATTGATAATACCTGGACTTACTGCAAGGCGTGTAAAATGCCCATTTGTATTTAGTTTTTCAAATGTTCGATCTGGTGTATTTGAACGAAAGGCATTCATTGTTTGTTCTCCTTATAAAAAAGAGCTAGCAAGTAGCTAACTCTTTCGATGTTATTTAAAAGTTTTCAGGATAAAATCCCTTTGCTAAAATTTCAATAGCCTCTGCAGCTCGAACCCCTTCTGAAGCTGCTGAAAGCGGTAAAATGACAAAGCGTTCATTTTTCACAGCATCTGTTTCTTTTAGTGCTGGATCACTTTTTAGGAATTTAATTTTGTCTTCTGCAGTTTGGGAACCATAATCAATTACGACAATGACTTCAGGGTTGCGTTCAACTGTTTCTTCTTTTGATACCGTTGTCCAGCCCGACTCAACATCACCAAAAATGTTTTTACCGCCAGCAACTGTGACAAGTTCATCCATAAAGTTTTGTGCCGCTGTAAAGACTTCCTTATCCCCACTATCGTAAACTAGAACACGTAATTCTTTTTCACCTTGTGGCAACTTTGCGCGAACAGCATCAACATCCTTTGTCATCTGTTTAATTAATGCCTCTCCACGGTCTTCAACGCGAAAGATTTTTGCAATATTACGGATATCGGTAAATATATCCTCTAACGTTGGTTTTGTAATACTTGAAGAAGTATGTAAATATGTGTGAATACCAAGTGCTTCTAACTCTTCTGGTGTACCAACACCCTTTTCGCTAAAACCACTTTTCCACCCAGCGTATAAAAAATCCGCTTCACTATCAATTACTTGTTCTTTTGTCGGGTACTGCTCAGCTATCACTGGTACTTTATCGTAAGCTGCTTGTAAAGGTTCATAAATTTTATCATCTAAATAGGCAGTACCAACCATTGAATCTTCTAAACCTAATGCTAGCATTATTTCTGTGACGTGCTGATTTAAGCTAATCGCCTTTTTAGGAGCTTCTTTATAAACTTGTGTCGTATCGTTATTATCAATTGTTACTTCTTTTGCCTCTGCTTGTGCTGGTTCAATGTTTTCACTTTGTGCAGCTGATTTTGAATCATCCTTTGCACTACAAGCGCCTAAAATGCTCAATAGTGCAATTGCAAAAACTAGCCACATGCCTTTCCATTTGTTCATGTTTGTTTCTCCTTTAGTTTGTAATTTTTCATCTTTATAGTAAGAAATCAATGACTTCATTGCTACTGATCACGAGCACTTCTTGACGCTTCATTTCCTGGTAAAAGCATGAATTGCTGTTTAATGCTATGGTTCCTGCTTAATCTACTGCACATCAAAATGGACACAAAAAACCCTCTTGTTTCCAAGAGGGTGACATAGTGAAAAAACAATGGTTATTCAACCAATCACTATTCCCATCCTCGTGGTGTTAAGTAAAATAATATATATTGGCAGGTATCCTGGCTTAGGTTCAACGTTTATACGTCTTCCCATAGTTAAACTACAGTGACTGTGTTGTATAAACTCCCCATTTACAGTTGCGGGACAGCATCGGATTTACACCGATTTCCCTTTTAAGCAAATGATAGAAACCATTTGCACCAATATATAGAAGTATTAAGTTATAAAAATAGCCTAGCAGAAGTAATTTTTGTTTTCAATCACACAAAAAAATCCATAACTAATAATTACGAATAATTGACCACTATTCAAACATAAACGAGAACTATTCTACCCGAAATGTTTTTTAGGACTATCTGTTACAATAAGAATATAGGAAAAATAGAAATGAGGATTTTTTATGTATAAAACGATTGGTGTGCTCGCACATGTCGATGCAGGAAAGACAACCTTTTGTGAACAACTACTATTCCATACGAACAGTATTCAAACGCGTGGAAGAGTCGATCACCAAGATACTTTTTTAGATAATCATACTATCGAACAAGCTCGTGGTATTACCATTTTTGCCGAACAAGGACGGATGCAAATTGGGGATGATACATACACACTAATTGATACACCTGGGCATGTCGACTTTTCGCCAGAGATGGAACGCGCAATTCGTGTAATGGATTACGCCATTATTATCGTAAGCGCTGTAGAAGGTGTACAAGGACATACTGAAACCGTGTGGCAATTGCTACGTCAATACAACGTACCAACCTTCTTCTTTATTAATAAGATAGATCGTGAAGGCGCTGATGTAGATGCTGTTATGAAGCAGCTTCGAAAGGAATGTTCTCTCGACGTACTTTTAATAGACGACCCATTGCGTACAGATTATGTCCAGAGCCACATTGCTGAATGGCTAGCTGAACGTGAT
The DNA here is from genome assembly GCF_044753985.1 of Lysinibacillus sp. NPDC093210. Classification (NCBI taxonomy): domain Bacteria; kingdom Bacillati; phylum Bacillota; class Bacilli; order Caryophanales; family Bacillaceae; genus Lysinibacillus; species Lysinibacillus sp. NPDC093210. The sequence continues at coordinate 93,972 of NZ_JBIVOE010000006.1, forward strand.
GAACAACTACTCGATGCCTATTTGACAGAAACTCTTGATGCACAAACATGCCTATTACAGTTGCAAAAGTTGATTAAACAAGAGCAAGCATTTCCTTGCTTTACTGGTGCGGCATTAAAGGATATTGGAATAAAAGAATTTTTATCACAGCTTCCTCTACTTACGGAAACTCGATTCGACCATCAAGCACCATTTCAAGGTGAGGTATTTAAAATTCGTCATGATGGAACTCAACGGTTAACGTTTATCAAAGCATTGCAAGGAACTTTACATACACGCCAAGACTTTACATTTGGTGATGTGACTGAAAAAATAACTGAAATTCGATTATATAATGGAAGCCGTTTTGACACAGCACAAGAAGTGCAAGCAGGAGAAATTTTCGCGGTTAAGGGGCTTAGTCTAGCAAAAATCGGTGATATTTTAGGTAGTACAATACCTCCTCAGCCATATGAGCTTGTGCCTACGTTACAAGCTAAAGTACAGTATGATGGACAACAGCATCTAAAGGAAGTTTTACAAGTATTCCGTTTACTAGAAGCCGAGGAACCATCGCTGCGAGTCGTTTGGCATGAGAAGTTCCAAGAAATCCATGTACATATTATGGGTGTTATTCAACTTGAAGTACTTGCTGAAGTGTTAAAAAATCGCTTTTCACTTTCTGTTACTTTTGGTGAGCCAAAAATTTTATATATGGAATCAATCGTCACGACTGTAACAGGATACGGTCATTTCGAGCCTTTAAAACATTATGCTGAAGTACACCTGTTAATGGAGCCTAATATTCGAGGAACTGGTAACACTTTTGTTAACGCTTGTCATGCTGATGATTTATCAGTTGGAAACCAACGACTAATTGAAAAACATCTATTTGAACGAGAGCATCACGGTGTTTTAACAGGCTCCCCAGTGACAGATGTATGCTTCACCCTTTTGACAGGACGTGCTCATATCAAGCATACAGAGGGTGGCGATTTTCGCGAAGCAACTTTCCGTGCACTTCGACAAGGGCTGGAGCAAGCCGAAAATATATTGCTTGAACCATATTATCGCTTTAAATTGAAAGCATCGAATGATTTTATTGGTCGTATGATGAACGATATCCAGCAAGCAGATGGTACTTTTGATGACCCTCTATTAACAGAGGAACAAGTAACATTAACAGGACGTGTCCCTGTTGCAACATTTATGCATTATAGTACTACTTTCGCTGCTTATACAAACGGCAAAGGGTCAATATCGTTACAATTTGATGGCTATGATAAATGCCATAATAGTGAAGAAATAATTGCGCAAATCAATTACAATAAACAGGCAGATCCCGACTATACATCATCAAGTATTTTTTGTGCGAAAGGAAAGGGCTATTCAGTACCTTGGTATGAGGCAAAAGAAGCCATGCATTGCTTGTAATTATCCAGAAACCGCAATTTCCAATAGCATCACAAAAATTGGGGATGGTTTTATCGGTTAAAAGTTAACGGCAAAATTCATCCATGTTATTTACCATAATTAATGACTGAAGGCATCGAGAATATCTCGATGCCTTTTATATAAATCCTATAAAGCCTTTTTTGCTTTCGCAACAAAAGTATTCGCTGATTCCACAATTACGTAACCATTACTATTTGAAAAATCAACAAGAACTGAACCTGGTTTACTCTTTAAAATTTGTAATTGCTCAATTAATTGGAGCAATAATTGATGACCATTGCCTCTTGGATGCCAATTTAAATGATAATCATTTAATTCTTTAACACTTTGAAGAAATTGAGCGTATTCGGACTCTACATACTTTATTAAATGTACTATTTTATTACTATCTTGATTTGTATGAACTACTAACGACAACTCTTCTAAATAGGTGTGATAGAAACGCATAACCATCGAGCATAGCAAATCATTGACTCTTGCAGCACTTAAGATGGGCTTTGGCTCTAAATCAAGCCTATCTAAATTTGGTTTAGCTCGAATCGAATCAATACGTGTTATTAAATGATACGGCTCACCATTTACCTCATAAACGATTGGATTTGTTGGCATGTACATCATAAAGCTATTCTTTTTTGTTTTCAGCTCATCCGCCACACTTGCTTTAGCAAAAAGGCACCCTTCATATACCTCATTTTGAATCCAAATGATGCCTTTGTTATAGAAAATTTGATTAAATAAACGTTCGTTCCGAATAAGTCCTGTTGCTAAAAACTGATCAACAAGTGCTTCAATGACCATTCTAGTTTTTGGCTGCTTGGCAACTTCAATGCGCGGCAGTTTACAAATCTTCATATCTCCATATTGCTTTTCCTGTGTTGTACAAATATGAATCTTCGTCATACGTGCACCTCTTTTCGTACATATTTTCAAAACAAATGTTTAGATCACACATAAAAATACGGATTTCCTGCTTTGAGAGGAAATCCGTCATTCGGCTAATCATTATCATTCATCCAGCAACATCAAACATCGCACCAATGGGAGAGAATTGGCTCGATGCCGTATCCCTTTATATCCTTTGGTTTTTATCGTTTGACGTACTGTGACGAACAGAACATTCTGTTTTGTCAACATGCCACCTCCTATTCCTCGTAGGTTATTGGTGTGTACTTGTAACAGGCAGGTCTCCTGACTTATGGTCATCGCTTCTTTTCACCTTCCCATCATTTGACAGTGGTATTTGAAAAGACGCTCACATTTACAGTTGCGGGACAGTGTCGGACTTGCACCGACTTCCCTTTTCAGTAAATTGCACGCAATTTACACCTATTACTACACGCTATTCAGTTGTAATGAAATGAATAGTATCACTAGTATACTATTAAATCATATTGTAAAGTACTGGAATTTCAATGTCAATGAACAGTATAAGGTATCTATCAAGACTTACGGGTTAATATAGTGTTGATAACGTACGTAAAAAAGATACTTTTCCCGCCAAATCAAAGCAAATCTTTTTTAAATATCATTCACTTTCCATCGCTTGAAATAGCTTTTGTGCATAACTATCGGTGAAATTAAATCCACCTTGTTCCTTGTATTGTTCATCGACAATTTCGCCAGCTTTCATTACATAAATCCGTTCACTTAAATATGAAACTGCTTTTAAATCATGAGAAATAAATAAAATAGCCATGTTTCTTTCTTTATTTAACGTAATTAATAAATCGATAATTTCCCGTTGAATTAGACGATCTAGGCTAGAAACAATTTCATCACATACTATCAATTTCGGTTCAACTAGAATAGAGCGTAATAAATTTACTCTTTGCTTCTCTCCACCACTAAGTTCAGAAGGCAGAGCATGTAATACATCCTTTGATAACTTGACCTTCTCAAGCATCATTTGTAAATAGGTGTCCGTTACGAATTTCTGATGCTGCAGTGGCTCCCTTAATTGTTCCTTTACCGTCCACATAGGGTTTAAAGCATTACTTGCATTTTGGAATATAATTTGGCATTTTTCATAGAAGGACTTTCGATTGTTCTTTGTGATTTGTTGATTTTGAAAATTTACGGTCCCTTTATCAGGTGATTCTAACTGCATAATGACTTTGGCTAAAGTACTTTTACCGCTTCCACTTTCTCCTACAAGTCCGACAATTTCGCCTTCTCCTACAGTAAGGTTTATATTTGCTAAAACTTGCTGTCCTGTTCCATAACTTTTATTTACGTTTTCTACCCGAAGCAACTAAAACGCCTCCTAAAAATGATTTGCGACAAGCCGTTTTGTATACGGATGTTTTGGTTGCTCAAAAATTTCTGTCGCTTGCCCCGTCTCGACAATCTCTCCTTTTTTCATCACAACAATCGTATCCGCTAGTGAAACAGCAACCCCTAAATCATGGGTAATCAATATAATAGTTGTTCCCTGTTGAGCATGAAGATTTTTTAGTAATGTAATAAAGTGTTGTTGATGCAGCATATCTAAGGCAGAAGTTGGTTCATCAGCTATCAAAATGTCTGGCTTATTATACAATGCACAGGCAAGCATACAACGTTGCAGCATTCCCCCTGACAACTCAAATGGATAGCAATCTAATACATCTTCGGTCAAGTTTAATTCCTTTAATATAGCGGTCATTTTAGGAAGAAACATCTCTTTCTCCTCGCCCATTCGTAAGGCAGTAAACATATACAATTGTTGTTTCATTTTTTGGGTAGGAGAAAAGCTATTTGTAGCATCTTGAAAAATGGTGAAAATATGTTTTGTCCGTAAAAGTAACCTATCTCTTTTAGACATCGCCATTATGTTTTTCCCATTAAAGTAAACTGCTCCTGTCGCCTCAGCCTGTGGCGGGAGCAACCCTAAAATAGCTGATACGGTTGTGCTTTTCCCACTCCCACTTTCACCAATAACTGCTGTAATTTGGCCTTTTGGCACTGTTAACGAGATATTGTGGATGAGATTTTTATCGTTCACTCGAACAGTTAAATTGTCGATTTTAAACATGTGATCGTTCTCCTCCTTGTTTGAAAGTGCTCCCGATCGCTTGCACACATAATATCGTTATAAAAATCATCAACCCAGGAAAGAGGCCGATCCACCAAGCGCCAACGAGTAAATCATTTTGCGCTGTATACAGCATCGTTCCCCATGATGGGATGGCTGGCGGCACACCGATACCTAAAAAGCTTAAAGACACTTCGGTAAAAATCGCACCAGCAAAATTAAATATTGTCACGACAACGATGGCTGGCAAACTATTACGTAATAAATGACTAAATAATATTTTCCACAGTGGGGTACGGAACATTTTAGCCATTTGAACAAATTCCATTTCCTTTAAACGAATAAACTCTGAGCGCACGATTCGAGCAGTGACAAACCAGCCTGTGAATCCGATAATCATGGCCATTCGCCAAATACTTCCTTGCATAATTGCTTGCAGAGCAAGCACCATTACCAAGGATGGGATCGTTAAAAAAGCCTCCAAAATGCGCATCATTATTACATCGACGGCACCACCAACAAAACCGCTTATACCACCGTAAATAATGCCTATAATGCTAGCAATTACGACTGACACAATGGCGATGAAAAGTGTAACTTTCCCTCCAATAAGTATTCGTGATAAAACATCTCTGCCTAGCTGATCTGTACCGAGTAAATGTGTAAGATTAGGTGCTTCATAAATCTGATTCATATCCATTGCATTTGGCTCAAAAGGTGCCAACAGTGAGGAGAAAATAGTTGTTCCTAATATTATGCAAAGAAGTGCAAGCCAAAATAGTGGCAACTTCCGTCGTTTTCTCATACTATTTCCCCTCTTCTCAATCTAGGGTTGATGCAAATCATTAAAACGTCGATTACAAATAAGCAAATGACCACCACAACACCAATAATCAGAATGGCTCCCATAAGTACAGGAAAATCCTTTACCATCACTGATTTCACTAGCAGTGATCCTAAACCAGACCAGCCAAAGAGTGTTTCAACTACTATGGAACCACCAAAGAATGAAGGAATCGTCACACCAATATAATTGATATACGGAATAACAGAATTCCGTAGTATGAGGTTTCTTATTTGGCGTTCTGGTACTCCATTTGCACGTGCAACTTGGACATAATAGCTACGATTCTCTGCCTTAACACTGTCCTGTAAAAATCGTGCGAATATGCCCACATGAGAAATTACTAAAACGATTAGAGGGAGTACAATATGGTTTAAACGATCTAGCCAACCTCCATTGCCACGCACATCATTCATACCTGAAGAAGGAAACCAACCAAGCTGTAGGGAAAATATTATAATACAGACAATACCTAGCCAAAATGGAGGAATCGCAGAGCTCGCAATACTAAAGATGGATAATCCTCGATCCAATAAAGAACCTTCTTTCATTCCTGCCCGTAAACCTAGCCAAGTAGAGACAATTGTAACGATGAATAATGTGAGTGCCACCAGCTGTAATGTGTTGGGTAAACGCTCTAATAAAATCGTTATTACTGGTCTACCTTCTTTTGCAGAAATGCCTAAATTCCCTTTTACCGCTTCACTTAGCCAAGTGCCATATTGAAGAAGAACTGGCCTATCTAAACCAAACGCTTTTTCAATTCGTTCTTGCTCAGCTAATGTTAATGTTTGAGCATTACCTCCATAATAAGCCGCCGCCGGATTGCCAGGTGCAGCATGCATAATGAAAAAAGAGAGGAAGCTCACGATAATGAGGACAATTGTCCCCAATATCACTCGCTTCCCGATCCACTTAGCGATCATTCCATTTCCACTCCTCGACATTCCATAAGAAGCCGGCACCGTGATGACCTAAAATACGCTCTTTCACACCACTAATATTTTTATTAATGCCATAAACAGCATCAACATAGGCAAAATAAGCGAACGGTGGATCTTCTGCTAGCTCCTCTTGTAATGCCATATAGACTTCCTTGCGTTTTTCAGGATCGACAGTTGTTCTTCCTTCTTCTAGCAAAGCATCTACTTTCGCATTTGCATAGCTACCATAATTGTAGCCAGCACTTGTTACGCTAGATTCGTCTGAATAGAATAAACTGTACGTATGGTGGTCAGCATCATACGGACTTCCCCAGCCCACCATAAACGCTTGTGATTCTTCAATAACAATATTGCCCCAATCAAGTGCAGCTACTTCTACATCTGCCCCTATTTCTTTATAGCCTTGGGCGACATAATTGGCCATATTGACGCGAACTGTATCGGTAATTGGTGCAGTAATAGTAAAGGCAAGCTTATTACCGTCTTTATAGCGGAATCCATCATCTGCTAATATCCAGCCTGATTTTTCTAATAATTCATTTGCTTTTTCAACATCAAAAGTATAATGTTCAATATTTTCGTTAACATAGGCATGCTTTTGTAGCGGTGAATACGCTTCTGTACCATAACCATGTAAAATACCTTTGACGATGCCAGCTCGATCTGTACCGTAGCTTATCGCTTTTCGAACATTGACATCCTTCCAAAGTGGATACTTCATATTAAATAACACGCCTCGATAATCTGCTGATTCAACTTCATACATTTTTAACTGCTCTACTTTTGAAAGTTCTTCAACCTGATTCGGATCAAGTAAGGCAATATCTACCTCACCGGATTTTAGTTGCAATGCACGAACATTACTATCAGGAATAAATTTAAAAATCACTTTTTCAATGGATGCTTTTGTTCCGAAGAAAGATGGATATGCTTTAAGCGTCAAGCTAGTTCCTTTATTCCATTGCTCCACCATATAAGGTCCAGCACCAATAGGTTCTTGGTTAAACGTAGCCGTTCTCATCTCTTGACCTTCAAAGACATGCTTCGGCAAAATTGGCACTGTTAATTTATCTAACATTGGCGTAAATGGTTCATCCAATTGGATTGTCATCGTTGTGTCATTTACTTTTTGCATCGCTTTAACATGGATAAAATCTGATTTTAAATAAGACCCATTTACATCATCAAGAATACTGTTAATAGTAAACATGACATCATCTACCGTTAACACTTGCCCATCATGAAATGTCACATCATCACGAATCATAATCGTATAAGTTAACAGGTCATCCGATATTTCAACGCTTTTGGCAATATCATATACTGGTACATTATGTTCATCAAAGCGCATAAGGCCTCTAAAAAGTAATGCATCTAAATTCGTTTCCTCTAAAATTGGATTTAACCCTGCAAATTCGGATTCAGATGCATAAATAAGCTCATTTGCTTTTGAAGAGGAAGCAGCGGATGGCTGTTTTTCCTCGCCCTGACTAGACTCATTACTACAGCCAGCAAGACTAAGTATGAATAATAAAATAAATATTGAAAACTTTTTCAATTTTCTATCTCCTTCATCACCACAGAAATTTAAAGTATTGTTGCCACATGTTCAAACATGCGATTGATTTCTTTGTGAAGTGTTCGCTGCTCTTTTGAAAGCCATCTACAATGGATTGCATGATCTGTTAATTTTGTAACACTTGCCTGAATTGAACTCTCCTGTTGAATCATTTCCTGTAATTCTCGTATATTGAGATTCTCAACTTGTGGAGATACAATCCATAACGAACCGATATAATATGCCATCTCTAACAGACCAATCGTAGAAAGGTTCATTTCCTGAGGTTTAAAATGGAATGAATCAAATGCAATTAGCGCTTCCTCAACAAATATTTTGTATTTGGATTGGAAGGATTGATAATCAAAGATTTCTCCTCGCATTTCTCGACCTGGTGCAATAATTTCACCCCATATTAATGTAGCGTTCTCTGCCATGCGAATCGTTGTATTCACCTGAAATTTCGCTCGTTCAAAAGGAATGGTCACCTCAGGTAGCCATTCTAATCTTGCCCCTTCTGCTATTTCCACCGTAGTTTCCTGTGTGCATTGTTCACCATTGTGAGAAGGATAAATTTTTAGAGCGGATTGTTGTTTTAATTTTACTTGACTATCTGGTGCAAGTTTTATAGAGATTTCATTTCGGTCACCCGCTACCATGCCACCAGATGATTCCATTATAAAAACTGTGGCAGTTGGCTTATTGTCAGCATACAATTCTCTGCTTGCCTTCAATGGCGGCTGCTGGTATACATGAACAAGTCGTGTATAGCCCCTTCTTGGCTCAAATGCCATCTCTAATTTGCCATAATGATTCACTTTTCCTTGATTAAGCATTCACGTCAGCTGCTTCGGCGCCTTCAAGTAACATGTGATGCTGAATCCATTCAACAACCTTGTCGACATTTGTTTGAGAACGAACGTCTGCAAAAATATATGGACGTCCCGCACGCATTTTTTTCACATCTTGGTCCATGATCTCTAGGTCTACACCAACATGAGGTGCCAGTGATGTTTTATTGATTAGCAGTAAATCCGAACGTGTTAATGCTGGTCCACCTTTACGAGGTATATCTTGTCCTTCAGCCACATCAATTACGTAAATATAGCCATGAACAAGTTCTGGGCTAAATGTAGCAGATAAATTATCTCCACCACTTTCAATGAAAATAATATCTAAATCTTCAAAGCGTTTATTCAAGTCATCAATTGCAGAAAAGTTCATCGACGCATCTTCACGAATAGCTGTATGCGGGCATCCGCCTGTTTCTACTCCGATAATACGGTCCTCTTCTAGAACACCATTTGTAATTAAATACTGGGCATCCTCTCTTGTATAAATATCATTTGTGATTACTGCAACATTGTATTTTTCATGCATTGCACGTGTTAATTGATCTACTAAAGATGTTTTCCCAGAGCCAACTGGGCCTCCTATACCAATTCGAATTGGAGTCATTTATATCCACTCTCTTTCTATGAAATAAATAATCTTGAAAATAAAAATTCATGTTTCATCGATGCTAGCTCAATACCTAAAGCATTATTAGAGAGGTCATCTATCGTTAAGGTCATGACCTTTTCCGCAGCTTCCTCTATAAAAACAAGAAGTTTATTTAATGCTTGTACACCTGTATTTTGTCCGAATGGCACAGCACGAACAGCATTTTGTACTAATCCGCTAATGGATGCATACATATAAGTCATCACTGCATGATAGACATCTACACCAAGTGCTTCACTATAAATCGCATAAAGAACTGCGTAATGGCCTTGCACTTCTTCTTTGGCTATCTTTTCTTGCCATTGCAATAATAAAGGGCTGTCCAAAAGAGGTGCCACTGTTCGTATAAATTGCTTGCCAACATTGACACTAGCATCTCTTGATTCTTTTGCTAGTTTGATAGCGCCGCAAAGTTCGTCTAACTCTGTGAGGCGAGCACCATCTCTTACTTTTGCTGCATGAAACGCATTCTGAATAATTAAGGCGTCACCATTCACTAAATTATGAAATAAATACGACTTACAATAATCTATTAATTGTTCCTTTGTGCGAATCACATCTTCCTGAATATACGTTTCCATCCCATATGAATGAGTATAAGAGCCTATTGGAAATGCAGAATCATGAATTTGTAATAGTCGCAATAACGAAAAATCAGTGAGCGTGTCCGCGGTATTTGAATGGTTGTTTAAATCGTCGTTCTGTCGTTTCATAGTTCACTCCTATTTCATCTAATAATGGATTAATCGTATGATCAGCTCGTACGATGATTTCATTATGTTCAATTAAGCAAGGTGTATGGCGATTGCCTAATTCAAATGCAGATTTCCCCATCTCATACATATCCTTCGGTGAAATGACGATAACTGGTTCGAGTTTGGTACGAATCGCAATGCGACGGCTATCATCCTCAAATAATAAGTCACCATATTGTAATGGCTCGTCACCTTCTAAACGTAAAGCAATATCCGTGCCTTTATCTGTTTCTGTTCGAAGGATACGTTTGCTTAATTCCTCCCACTCAAGCTCTATCCACTCTGTTGTTTTATGTGAATGTTCTTCTTCATTAGCAATATTGCCGATAATTTTTTCAATTAACATCTATGTTGCACCTCTTCATCGATTTATTTGACTGTTCCTCTGTTCCTGTTACACACTCTCTATTTTTTTCTTAAAATAAGAAATATCGTTGTGCCATTGGCAAAACATCAACTGGTTCACATGTAGCTAATTCACCATCAATTTTCACTTCATATGTTTCCGGATTCACATCAATTTTCGGTGTAGCATTATTAAGCTTCATATCAGCCTTACTAATGTTTCGGCAATTCTTCACTGTCCCTATCATACGTTTTAAACCTAATTTTTCCGGTAATCCTTCCTCTACTGCAATGTTTGGTAAAAATGTCATGCCACAATTTTGAGGGCCTTGTCCATAGAAGCCAAACGTCCGACGTCCTTTCATAGGCTGCGGTGTAGGAATTGACGCATTCGGATCACCTGTAATACCGTAAACTGCAATACCACTTTTTATGACAACTTCTGCTTTGACGCCAAAGAACGCTGGATCCCAAAGTACGATGTCCGCTAGCTTGCCTTCTTCTAATGAGCCTACTTCATGACTAATTCCATGTGCAATCGCTGGGTTAATATTGAGCTTAGCCATATAGCGCTTGACGCGGTAATTATCGTGATCTTTCCCTTCATCCTGCGGTAAAGCACCACGCTGTTTCTTCATTTTGTCTGCCGTTTGGAACGTTCGTATTGTCACTTCACCAACACGACCCATCGCTTGTGAATCGGAAGACATAATACTTAAAATCCCTAAATCTTGCATAATATCTTCTGCAGCAATTGTTTCTGGACGAATACGAGAATCGGCAAACGCCACGTCTTCTGGTACATCATGCTTCAAATGATGACAGACCATTAACATATCTAAATGCTCATCAATCGTATTCGTTGTAAACGGTTTTGTCGGATTGGTAGATGCTGGCAATATATTAGGTAATGATGCCATTACTAATTGGTCTGGCGCATGACCACCACCTGCACCTTCCGTATGGAAAATGTGAATAACACGACCATCAATAGCTTTAATCGTATCTTCTACGAATCCGGCTTCATTTAATGTATCTGAATGTAATGCCACCTGAATATCATATTCATCAGCAACTGTTAAACTTTGATCAAGTGCTGCGGGTGTTGCACCCCAGTCCTCATGTATTTTCATACCAATCGCCCCAGCACGAACTTGCTCAATAATTGGCTCCGGATCAGATGCACTACCTTTGCCAAGTAATCCAACGTTTATCGGAAAACCTTCTACAGCTTGTAGCATGCGATGAAGATGCCATTCACCAGCAGTTAAGCTTGTCGCCTTAGAACCAGCAGCGGGACCTGTACCTCCACCAATAAAAGTTGTTGTCCCTGCTAATAACGCTGTTTCTACTTGATCTGGACTAATGAAATGAATATGCGTGTCGATAGCGCCAGCCGTTGCGATAAGACCTTCACCCGCATAAACCTCTGTACCAACGCCAATAATCATATCCTGATCGACGCCGTCCATACTGTTCGGATTGCCTGCTTTGCCAATGCCAATAATTCGCCCATCTTTTATTCCAATATCAGCTTTCACAATCCCAGTATAATCAATGATAATGACGTTCGTTATTACTGTGTCAAGCACTCCTTCATTTCGCGTATTCTTTCCGTTTTGTCCCATTGAGACACGCAGTGATTTACCACCACCAAATACGCCTTCATCCCCGTACGTTGTATAGTCCTTCTCGATTTCAATCCATAAATCTGTATCGGCCAGCCGAACCTTATCTCCTACTGTTGGACCAAACATTTTCGCGTAAGCTTCATGCGTTACCTTCATTTTTCTTCCGCTCCTTTAAAGCCACCTTCAATTGCCTTATCTAATATTTCATCCTTATGATGAGTAGAGCCTTCCGTTAGCATGTTCAATCCAAAAACATGCTGTTTGCCTCCAAACTCAACAAGCTCCACTTCTTTTTCTTCGCCAGGTTCAAATCGAACTGCTGTACCTGATGGAATATGAAGATGCATTCCAATCGCATCTTCTCGGTTAAACTCTAGAAATCTATTGACTTCAATAAAATGAAAATGGGAGCCTACTTGTATCGGACGGTCTCCCGTATTCGACACAAGTACTTTTTTTGTTGCTCTTCCTACATTTATTTCGATAACATCATCTTTTGGTCTGATTTCTCCAGGAATCATTATCAATTCCTCCTTTACTGAATTGGACGGTGTACAGTAACAAGCTTTGTTCCGTCTGGGAATGTACACTCTACTTGCACATCGGAAATCATGTCACCCACACCTTCCATAACGTCTTCTGCAGTTAGAACATGTTTCGCTTCACTCATTAATTGTGCAACTGTTTTTCCATCTCTAGCGCCTTCCATAATAAAACTACTAATGAGCGCTACAGCCTCTGGATAATTCAGTTTTAATCCACGCGCTTTTCTTTTCAGCGCAAGTTCTCCTGCCACATGGAGGAGTAGTTTTTCTTGTTCTACTTGTGATAGCTTCAATCCAATCTCTCTCTTTCCAAAATTCAGAATTATCTTTCTATAATGATTCTCGATATAATTCAGTCTTTCAATTTCTTACAATTTAGTTTTTTGTTTTTTCATATAAGTTATGATTTCGCTGGGATTTGCGAAGGTTATAGAAATGACTTGTTGACCCGGCGAGAGCGGGTTGCAATAGTTGAAGTGTGTTAAGAAGAGGTAACAGTTAGTCCATTATAAGAAACTATATTAAAAAATTCAACATTTTTATTTGTCTGTGAACTTACAAGTTTTCTGAATAAAAAGTAAAAAAAAGAGACTATTTCACAAAAATAAATTACTTTTGCAAAATAGCCTGCTATATTCGAACATAGAAACGTTAAAAAAGGTATATTAGTAAACTTATTTTTTTATTTTAAAGAAGCATTTATTGACCCCATAAATCCCTCTTGCTAGGGTTAAATTACTTGAAATCGATTTGTAACCTTTTGCAAGTCATCAGCCTGAATCGTTAATTCCTGAGAAACTTGATTGACTGCTTGCATAGAGGCCGTTTGCTCATCCATAGATTGTAACACAGCTTCCGTATAGTTAGATAATCTATCCATGCCACCTGCAATGTTGGTTACTAATGTTGCTACCTCATTGGCGCTTCCCGACAATTGTTTTGCAGTAGTCGAAATATCTTCGAGTTGATTAGTCATTTGACTCACATGATTTGAAATATTACCAAAAGATTTTGTCGCTTCATCAATAACATAAACACCCTGTTGGACATTTTTTAAATCTTCCTCAACAGCTACAGCTACTTGCTTCGTATCACTTTCAATACCTACTACTAGGTCAACAATCTGAGTAGCCGAATGTTTGGATTGCTCTGCTAAATGACGAACTTCCTCTGCAACTACAGCAAAGCCTTTGCCATGTTCACCAGCACGTGCAGCTTCTATCGCAGCATTCAATGCCAGTAAATTCGTTTGATCGGTAATTGTTGTAATCATTTCTGTCATGGCTTTAATATCTGTCATTTTATTTGTTAATTGTTGCATTAATCCACTCGTTTTATCAGTAGAAGTTGAAATAAATTCCATTTGTTTTTTCGCTACATGCAATATTTCTGCTCCGTTTCCTGCTATATCATTCGCTTCTTTAGCATGGTCGTAAACACCTTGTGTTGCAGTGGTAATATGTTCAATTCCATCTACCGTTTGCTGCATGGCAATAGCACTTTCATTAGCAGATTGTGCAGCTTGTTTTAGACCAGTTGACGTTTTCTCCATTTGATGGTCAACCTCTTTTACAGCTATCGTAATTTCATTTGTACTTGCTGAAAGTTCCTCTATGCTTGCAGATAAATCGGTCGAGCTGTTGGCAATTGTTTGCGTCATCGTATGAAGTTGTTCTTTCATCTCAAGAAAGGCTATAGCTAACTCTGAAATCTCACTATTGTCATGTGTGGCAATTGTAATTGAATCAAATTCACCTACTGTAATCGCTTTTGCAGCATTTGATAATTGGTTAATCGGTAAAATTACTTTATATTTGACATAGAACATATAAGACAAAGTAATCGAGATACCAACGATTGTTAAAATTGTAGAAAGCCAAGCTAATGATGTTAAATTTGCCAAATCAATAATTAATACAATAATCATAATTAAATTTAAAACAGAAAAACCGATAATGCTTTTTCTTCGTAAACTCATACTAAATTCCCCCAACTATAATATTACTATAATACCATTATTATAGTCGATTTATCCTAATATTCACAGAAAAACGCCTACTTTATATTCAAGGGAAAAGAATAAAGAGACAAAGACATTTAATTTCTACTCACCCGTTTGTAAAAGACGCTCTTTATTAAGTCTTTTAAAGAAATATAAAAGACAAAAGGCATCAAGAGTTCACTCCTGATGCCTTCTGTCGACACTTTAAGTACTAAATATATAGCAAAGTACTCTAAAAAATTATTTTAATTTCATCATACTAGAACCAGCGATACCTGGGTGTGTCATTTCATATGGATCTAAAATTAAATCTAATTGTTCTTTCGTTAAAACACCCGCTTCAATACAAAGCTCACGAATCGAACGTCCTGAAAGAATCGCTTCACGTGCAAGACGTGCTGCTACTTCATAGCCAATATGTGGGTTCACTGCAGTTAAGACCCCAACACTTTTCTCTACATACTCTTTCATGCGCTCTTCATTTGCTTCAATATCTTTTAAGCAGTTTTCAGTAAATGCACGGAAAACATTATTCATAATGCTAATAGATTGAATTAGGTTAAAGACAAGCACAGGTTCCATAACGTTTAACTCTAATTGACCAGCTTCAGATGCTAAAGAAATCGTATGGTCATTACCAATTACTTGGAATGCTACTTGATTTAGCACCTCTGGCATAACAGGGTTAACTTTACCAGGCATAATGGATGATCCAGGTTGGCGTGCTGGTAAAATGATTTCACCTAAACCTGCACGGGGACCAGATGCCATTAAACGTAAGTCATTAGCAATTTTAGACATATTAATCATACAAATTTTAAGTGAACCGGATACTTCAGTATATGCATCTGTATTTTGCGTAGCATCTACTAAATGTGTAGCACCTTTTAATGGTAAGCCAGAAATTTCAGCAAGATGCTCATCTACAGATTTAATATAATCTGGGAATGCATTTAACCCTGTACCAACAGCCGTTGCACCCATGTTTACATCATATAAGTTTGGACGCGTTTGTCGAATACGGACAATATCACGGTTAATTACACGGCAATATGCTTCAAACTCTTGTCCTAAACGGATCGGTACAGCATCTTGTAAATGCGTACGTCCCATTTTAATGACATGGGCAAATTGCTCTGCTTTTTGATGGAATACAGCTTGCATATTTTCCATAGTAACAAGAAGTTCATCTATTAAATTTAAAACAGCGATATGAATAGCTGTTGGGAAGGCATCATTTGTTGATTGTGACATATTAACATGACTATTTGGGCTAATCGTTTGGTATTCGCCTTTTGCTTTACCCAAAATTTCAAGTGCACGGTTCGCAATAACTTCGTTAGCATTCATATTAATAGAAGTGCCTGCACCACCTTGGATTGGGTCTACAAGAAACTCTGCATCCCATTTACCATCGATGACTTCTTGTGCAGCCTCGACAATTGCCTCTCCAATCTCTTTTGATAATAGGTGTACTTCCATATTACCTAGTGCAGCAGCTTTCTTAACTATTCCCATTGCTTTTATAAGGGCTGGATGAATTGTGTAACCTGTAATCGGGAAGTTTTCTGTTGCGCGAAGCGTTTGAATCCCATAATAAGCTTCTGCTGGTAATACTCGTTCACCTAAAAAATCTTTTTCTATACGTTGTGTGGACATTATTGTCGTCTCCTTTGAAGTAATACTCACACTGATAGTAGCTAATAAATGCCGTCTTGTAAACAGTCAGTTCACCATAAATCGAAAGTTTTTTTCAATTTTAACGATAATCAATAAAAACCGAGCGCAATTCGCACGCTCGGTAGCATTATTATTTCGTTGAAGAAACGGTAAAACGTTTATTAATATTTTGCGGATTTTCAATTTCATCTAAAACGGCAATGGCAAAATCACTGTAGCTGACATAACTTTCACCCGACGCATTTAAGAGTAGATGATCATTTCCTGTAGTATAGTGCCCTGTTCGTGGACCTTCTGGATCAAACATTGCAGATGGACTTAAAAATGTCCACGTAATACTTGATGCTTGTAAATCAGTTAAGTTTTCACCTTGATTTTTTGCAGTTGCAAAGAACATTTCCGGAAAATCTGGTGTATCCATAACACGAACTGTTTTCTCTGGATCAACAAATAAGCTTCCTGCGCCACCGACAACAAATAATTTTGTTGCAATGCCTTTGAAAATATCAATCAAATGACGTCCTACTCTCACATGTAACTCCTCTTGTCCGAAAGTCGCTCCAAATGCATTAACAACAACATCAAAATCCTTAATGTCCTCTTGTGTTAATTCCAATACATCCTTCTCAATCACCTTAATGTCTTCTTTTACTTTAGAAGCTGAACGAACGATGGCAGTAACTTCATGGCCACGTTGCAATGCTTCCTCAACTATTTTTTGTCCCGCTTTCCCTGTTGCTCCAATAACGCCTATTTTCATTTTAAATTCCTCCTCAATAGAATTGTAACCATTTTAGTTACAGGTTAATCACAGTAAGACCGACCTCGTTTTACATTAACGAAGTTGATCTAGCACATCTTGTAAAGTTTGTGCTTGTAACTGTTTTTCCATTGCATGCCAAACATCTAAATAAACGGCTTCTAACGTGTGCTGAATTTTTCGACCAACCGCACATGCTGGATTTGGCTCATCATGAATTGCAAAAATTTGCTCAGGTCCTTCAATCGCTTGATAGATAGCTAGTAAAGACAAATTCTGCGGTTCAATTACGAGACGATAGCCAGCAACGCCGGATTGGGATGTTAATAACCCTGCTTTTTTTAATACACTAATCATACGCCGCACAACTACCGGATTTGTATTCACGCTACCAGCAATAAAGTCAGATGTCAGCATGCTATTATCAGATGTTGTTGCAATGAGCGAAAGTATATGGATTGCGACCGAAAATCGACTGTTCACCATATGAATCACCACCTGTTGTAACTATTATAGTTACAGGTTGAGATAATCACAAGTATTTTGCTCTTATCATAACCTGTTCATTCTTACTGAACACAATACATGTTGAGAAATCTAACATGTACCCCTCTTATATTTTTGACACATAAATAACGAGCTCTTGTTGAATTTGCCCATTCTCTTCATAAAAATCTAAGTTATGAAATTCATATTTAAAATGACCAACAGGAAATGTCACGCTCTCACCTTGAGCTGCAGCGAGTATACCAGCCACATCATGTGACACTATATGTAAAAGTTCCATCCCTGAAATCGTTTCAATAAAAAATACGTTCATTTAAAAACACCTCCTTAGCCATTATAGCTTAGAAGGTGCTTGGATTTATAGCGTTAATTAAGTTGAGTCTCTATACTCGCCTAGGGAAGGCTTTTATTAAAATATTACTTTTGCATGTGTCGTAGCTTCTGTAAATTTACTGGACTGACTAGCTGAAAAAAAGACTAAAATAATTTTTTTATATTGGTTTCCTCTTTTTTTTTTTCATAATTAAATGATAAATTATAAAAAAATAAGTAAAAGTATTTTCTATAAAATAGGAGGATATTTAGCATGAAAATCAAATTTATATTAATTGTAATATGCTCATTTTCACCATTACTATTATTAGGACTTTTCATTTACGGAAATGCTTATTATAACGACTATCATCTAAAATCATCCGAAACGACAGTGAAAGATTTTATAGAGGAATTTATCGACAGTAGCATACAAATCATGCATTTTGAACGAATAGAAGAAACAAATATGTGGTTAGTCCAGTTGAAAATAAATGATAGTAAGTATGGTCATGCACGTTTTAATAAAGGGTGGAATGGCAAACTTAAATTTATTTATTTAGCAACAGATCCCTCAGAAACCTATCGACAATATAAAACCAACAAAGGCAACTATGGCACACTATATGTACACGAATTAGACAGCAATGTTGCCAAAATTAAATTGACAACAAACTGGATGAATTTTGAAAAAGAAATCGAAGTTGATACTTCTACACCATTTATGAAAACATTTAAACTACCTCCTGATGCAGTAGATACGTTTCCTGCCATTTTTACTTTTTATGATAAAATCGGACAAGAGATAAGGCAATAGCTTTTTATTCATCTATCGAAGGCGCTTACATTTTTATGTTATAACCATTAAGGCGGATTTCCTCTATAACTTGCATCATTTCCTCTAATTGCTGTTCTGTTAATGTCTTATGAATGATTGCGCATGCTTGTTCAATTTGCTGTTCTGTTTGGATTAAAGCGTCCCATTGTCTATTTTCTCTCAAGTGACAACGTTTTGCTTTCGTTGTCGTTTGAAGCTCTGCTTTTTCTAGCAACATAGCCACCCCTAAATATTCCTATTAATACCATAAATACTATAATAGACGTTTTGTCGTGTTACCATCCAACTTATTACCTATTTCTTACAAAAGAAAAGTTAAAAAGAGCAGCAACCACAATGGTTACTGCTCGCTTTTATACCGCAATGGGTGCTTTAATTGCTGGATGTGGGTTATAGCCTTCGATCGATAAATCCTCAAGTTCTATATCGAATATTGACGTTTTATTTGAGTTTATTTTCAAGGTTGGTAGTTCCCGTGGCTCACGCGAGAGCTGTTCTTTCACTTGCTCGATATGATTTGCATAAATATGTGCATCGCCAATACTGTGAATAAATTCGCCAACTTCAAGCCCACATTCATGGGCAATTAAATGTGTTAGTAATGCATAGGATGCAATATTGAATGGACACCCAAGCAATGTATCTAGGCTTCTTTGCATTAATTGGCAGCTTAACTTACCTTCTGCTACATAAAATTGAAACATTACATGACAAGGTGGCAAAGCAGCTTTACTGCCCTTTGCACCTGCATTAATGACATCTTCTGGATTCCAAGCATTCACAATAATACGTCGTGAATCTGGATTATGTTTAATTTGGTGAATGACATCTTGTAATTGATCAAGACTTTCCCCATTTGATGTTGTCCAATTACGCCATTGCTTGCCATAGACATTACCAAGGTCCCCGTATTTCTTCGCAAAATCATCATCCTTGATAACGCGGTCACAAAACGATGCCAGCTCAGCTTGATATACCGCATTAAACGCTTCATCCGTTAGACAACGACGACCAAAATCAGTCATATCAGGACCACGGTATTCATCAGATTCTACCCATTTTTTAAATGCCCACTCATCCCATATATGATTATTATTTTGCAATAAGTAGCGGATATTAGTATCGCCTTTAATAAACCAAAGAAGCTCGCTTGCTACAAGTTTAAATGGTACTCGCTTTGTCGTTAAAAGTGGAAAACCCTTACTTAAATCAAAGCGCATTTGATAGCCAAAAACACTGTATGTGCCTGTACCAGTACGGTCTTCCTTTTTGACACCATTTTCTAATATATGTTGTAGTAAATTTAAATACGCAGTTTCTGGATGCGTCAATTTGTCACCAGCTCCTTCAAATATGCTGTTGAACATTATACCATCTAATGTTGATAAATGGACGCCCAAATAGAAAAACAAACTACAAATCAACATCTACATTAGAATCTACTGTTATTTGTTTTTCATCTTCATTTAAAGGTCAATTACATGTCTGAACCCAACGTTTTATCGTGTAATTCTTTAGAAATTTCATTTTCCGTTGCAACGAAAAACATCGGTAACAGTATAATTGATACAAGAATAGGTCCAACAATAAATAATAAATCGATGCCAGGGCTAAAAAAGAGGCCAAATGCTGTCAGTAATCCAGACATCACTAAAAATGCAATTTGTGCAATGACAATTAATAACGGAATGAGTTGATATAAATAGTTTAGTTTTCTAAATTGATGCATATTTTCTGGATGCTGAATAATTCGCTTTTTTAAACGTTTAGATAAAAACAAGCATGTGAAAATTTGAACGATAATAAAGCTAAAATACATAATACTACGTAAGATCATTTGTTGTTTTGCAATTGCCCCATCGAAATGTGCAACTCGCTGCTGTAACAGTTCGTTAACTGCACCATTATAGACGTATTCTCGCTCACTCAAAAATGTTAGCGGCTGGTCAAATCCAAATGTTGACCATTCTTTAGCATTTACTTGCCAATTTGCTAATTTACTTGCCATAATACGTAATTGTATAGTCTCATCTTCACTAAACATCCCTACTAATGTGCGATAGGGGATTGATAATTTCAATTGACCATCTTGTTTCTCTTGAAACAAATCCCCGATAAAAAATGTATAGGCTACATTAGATTGATTAGTTTCAAAATGAGCACTTTCCACTTTCCAATGACTAGCTAAGGAGGCTTCAATATCATTTTTCATTTCATTATATTGCGTATTGTTATGTAACTGTTTAGGAATCTTGTAAACAAAATGATTGTCACTTCCTATGATGCAGATATCCACTTCAACAGGATTTTTAACAATAGTTTTAGCGATTGTTGTCATCGGATATATAGAGATGGCGACTAGGAAAAATAGGATTAGTGTTAGCACACTTTTTTTCATGCAGGCTCCCCTTTCCTTCTCATAAGCTAGATTCACATTATCACAGCTTTTACCGAAAAGACTATTTCGTTATTCCGAAAAAATGATAGTGGTTTTCCGAAACGCACTTTTTCGGTATTCCAAAAAAACCTAAAATTAGGGATAATACAGTAGATACTTATTGATGAAACGAGGCATTTTCATAATGATTATGAAAAATAAAGAGGATATATTATGCACAAATTGACTTCTAGTATTTTTATCACGTACTTACTTATTGGCATTTATGTACTTGTTATTGCATTTCGTGCCCCTTTTATTAACATTTTAGTCGATACGTCTAATGAGCTCCCAGTCGTAATTCATCCTTATTATATAGGTTGGGCACAACAGCAGAATATTGATCAAGGAGACACTATTCTTACAATTGATCAACAATCCACAAAAGGTTTTGTATCGTCCCAACGAGATAGTTACGTCGCCAGTGCAAATGAGCTGTCGATTTTAAAAGCAGATAGTACAGTACATACAATTGAAGTAAAGCACCGTGATCTTCCTGAAGAGTTTTATACACATATTGTTTTTCCGATGTTTTATTTCATCCTTTGTTTTTGTGTTGCTTTCTACTTATGGAAACATAATAAAGATAATTTCATAACAAAATTATTAATTTTATTTCTGTTAACATGTTCGTTAGCTTACACAAGCACTGGTGCTTCAAGTCGAGGGAATGTAGTTGGCATGATTGTCAATGGAGTTTGTATCGTCTTATGTTTAGTATTAATTATTCATTTTTTACAACTGTATTTTCGTTATTTACTTATAAAATGGTCGTACTTAGATACGAGGTGGCTCTATTTTATTCCTTTAGTCATCATTCCATCTTGCTATGTCATTGAATTATTTGTGCCCCAATTTAGGAACATCACGCCTAATGTTACGCTAGGTTTATTTGCATTACTCATTTTATACGCTATTTTTATATTACTAACTAGCTATTTACGAACACGGTTAGCGAAAATACGATTAATCGCCATTTCATGTATTATACCTTTTTTGCCGTTTTTATTATTATTTGTTGTACCTGAAATTTTAGTTAACAAAGCAATCATTCAGCCTGAAATAAGTGTTTTATTTATTTTGTTTATTCCTTTTTCCTTTATTTTCATTCAGTTAAATGAACGATTGTTTGATATTGAGTACCAATTATCTCGTTTTCGCTATTATTCATCACTTGCCTTTTTTATCTCACTTATACTAACGACGTTTTTAGCATTATTGTTAGTTGAACAGCTTACAATTGCAATGCTAATTGTTGTTTTTATTGTTCTTTTCGTAGGTTTTATTACAAGCTTCTATATAAAAGAGCAACTTGATTTTAAACATCGAAAAATTATATTTTCGTCATCTGGTGATTATGTACATAATTTATATGCGGCTGTTAATCGCATGGGAAATGCAAAAAATCAGCAGGAGTTACTGAATAAACTTAAAAGTGAAATTACCGAAAAACTTGGTACTACAGCATTTACCCTTGAAATAATAACCGAGGATGTTCAGTTTCCACAAGGTGGCATCCAAATTGAGAACCAAATGACACAACTACTTATCCATGATACAGTGGATGAAAAGATTCTTATCAGGATACGGCACACTTTACAAAAAGAAGAGCTACTTTGGTTGGAGTTACTTGCTTTATATGTCTCTATGTTTATCGACAATTTAAAGCATATTGAAGATTTAGTACGCGATATACAGCACATGAAAGACACGAATAACACTCAACTTCCCTGGCTCGATAAATTATTATGGAATATTATTGAGAAAGAAAAAAGTATTCTTGCACAGGAGTTACATGACACTATTTTACAGGAGCAACTCCATCTGGCAAGGGAATTAGATGTTATTGCAAGCTCCCCTATTATTGAAGAAAAAAAAGTTTTAGACATTCGGGAACAACTTATTAATGCCACTAAAGATTTACGAGAGTATTGTGAAAATCTAAGTCCCCCGTTACTCGATACTTTTGGTTTAGAAATGGCTTTAAAAAAACTTGTACAAAAAGTAAAAATTCGAGCTAACTTTCTGTTAAATACTCAAATTGACCGAGTTCAGTTTCAAGATGCAACTTTACATTTAGTCGTCTATCGCCTAGTTCAAGAACTGCTCAATAATGCGATTAAACACGCAGATGCATCGAAGGTTTCGCTAAAGCTACTTGCGATTAACAATGGTTTTGTTCTCCAATACGACGATAATGGTATCGGCTGCAACATTGAAGATTTAATGCAATCATCCGCTTCTATGGGCATTAATGGAATTCGAGAACGTGTTCGAGCGTTTAACGGAGAAATGACCATTACCTCCAAACCAAATGATGGCATGCATGTTTTTATTCAAATTCAAGAGGATTGTGAGGAACCATACAAATGATTGATATATTGATTGTAGATGATCATCCTGTCGTTTTAGACGGAACGAAAACATTATTACAAGATTTAGAAAATGTCCATATTGAAACGGAGCAAGAAAGTGCTAATGTCGCTTCCAGAATGGAGACTCAAACTTTCCAGCTCTTTTTAATTGATATTAATATGAAACCGATAAATGGCATTCAGCTTGCTGAAATGATTAAGAAAATACAACCTGAAGCAATGATTATACTTTATACAGGCTATGAATTATCCGATTATTACGAGCTACTTGTTGAAAAAAAAGTGGATGGACTTTTATCAAAGCTTGCTACGAAAGAACAAGTTATTCAAACAATACAAGCTACTTTGCGCGGGGAAATTTTATTATCAGTTGATTTTTTGGACTTTGTCAAACAGCACTCGAATCGTTCCAATGCCAAGCAGGAAGTACTACTAAGTCATAAAGAACAGGAAATTTTGCAGCTCGTAGCACAAGGTTGTACAAATAAAGCCATCGCCTCTGCAATTGGGGTTACCCAACGTACAGTGGAAAATTATTTATCTAAACTCTTTGTAAGATTGCAAGTGGAATCACGTGCCGAGGCAGTAATTGTTGCAAAAGAAAAAGCATGGATTGACTAAAATCATACAGGCTACCTAAAAATTTTGTATAAGTTTACATAGTCTCAACAAATGTGATAATGGTATAAAACCCATTCAATTTATCGCTTTTTATTAACAAAATAGGTTGTTTATACCTCTTTTCTTTCAGTAAATGGGTCAATCCTTATACTTAGAAACAATATTATGTAATTTTTTCTTACTAAAAAACGGCATTTGCTGGATAAATGTATGAATCTGTTATATAATGAAAGTAATAATTAAATTACTTCATCGTAAACAATGAATCCACGTATTCAATAGTAACGTGTTCGTGCGATCTTCTGATTATGTGTTTATTTTATACAGAATGAAGGAATATGATTGTTGAATTTATTTTTGGAGGTTTTTTAAATGACTCAAGGTACAGTAAAATGGTTTAACGCAGAAAAAGGTTTTGGCTTCATCGAAGTAGAAGGTGGAAACGATGTATTCGTACACTTCTCTGCAATCCAATCTGAAGGTTTCAAAACACTTGAAGAAGGACAAAAAGTAGAATTCGGCGTTGAAGAAGGTAACCGTGGCCCTCAAGCTACAAACGTTGTAAAACTTTAATTCTTTTTCAAGAATTAACAGTTCAAACTCCAAGAGACATCCTTTATGGATGTCTCTTTTCATTTATAATTATTTCTCTACGCGTAAGAATGGAGTCCCGCAATCACCAAGTTAACGAATACTTGATTAAAAACGATAATGCCAAATCCAGTTATAGATAACCATGCAGTTTTCTCCCCTTCCCATCCTTTGGAAAGACGTAGATGTAAAAAAGCAGCATAAAATAAAAATGTAATAAGTGCCCAAACTTCTTTCGGATCCCAACCCCAATATCTTCCCCAGGCAATTTGTGCCCATATCATTGCAAACAATAAACCACCTAAAGCAAACAATGGGTAGCCTATCACAACGGCTCTATAAGAAATTTCGTCCATTAATGCAGGCTGTACACGTTTTGTCAGCGGCTTTAATAAAACAATAATCGACTTTCTAAAGAGAATCCGTATGATACCATATAAAAGGGTCCCCACGATAAATGCCCAGACGATAGAATTTAACTTTTTTGCGTCTATAGTTTGAGGTACTTTCAATAATCCTGTAGAATCTCCATTTTCCTTTAACGCTCCGGCATTGACAATAAGGGGTGTCATCGTATAGACAACCTGTTCTTCCTTGCCGTGTGTATTTTCAAATTGAAGATGTACGTCATCCTTCATTATAGTAAAAGCAGTCGATACGCCGCTAAAGCCAATGACAACAAGCAAACAGTACATGACAAATTCTAACATAATCGTACTAAGTGATCGTTTTTGAACATCCAACGTTTTTAGCAGATAAATTATCCCCGTTGCAAATGAGATAGATAAAATAGCACTAGAAAAAGCAACTGTCATAACATGAATTGTTAACCAATTACTTTGTAATGAAGGTACAAGTGGTGTAACTTCATTTGTAAAAACGCTTCCATAGCCGAGAATCATTAATACTACGGGTATTACAAATAACCCTACAACAATTTGCTTATACAAATAATGAATAATGAGAAAGCTAGCCGTTAGCATAATGCCAAAAAACGTCATAAACTCGTACATATTACTAACTGGAGCGTGTTTCACTGCAAACCATCTTAAAATAAAATAGCATAATTGTAAGACAAAGGCGGAATATGTAAGTATAAGACCAAGTCTCTTAAACGTACGTCCTGATGATTTTACTGCGAGTCCAAACGGTAAAATGGCAATTAACAGTAAAATAAAAGCTGCAAATAATGAATACCCACTCATACTTAATATTTTTTCAGTTCCCAACATAACGACCTCCAACATCCTTTTTTGGTAGAAGCTGTGAATGCCTCTCCTTAAAAAGAACGTAACCCGTTACATTAAGTGCCTTCTTTCTGTTGTAAATTATTCCTCTAAATGGTAGTTATTACAAAAATGTGACAATACAAGAAGAAGCAAATGAATACAAACAGGATGATACCATCTTTTATGACTTCTAGGATTTCTAATGACACAGACATTTGGTACCATTCACTTAAATAAAAAACAATCATCATCCCATGTAATATACAAACTCAAAAAAACCAACTTTTCACATACGCAAAAAGTTGGTCTTTATGAAAGTAGATATGCCTCTATCTACATATTACCAAAAATTATATTATAAGTCTATTTCTTTCTTTGGCTATATGGGAAAATAAAAATGCGCAAATGAAACATAACGTTATGTAAAATAATTCGGAGGTTTTACATGCAGCAGAATATTTATGATAATCCAAATTTTTTTAAGCAATACCGACAATTACGATCATTACCATTCAATTATAATCAATTACTTGAGCAGCCAGCATTTAAAGCATTACTGCCCGATTTACATGATTTACAGTTACTTGATATAGGCTGTGGTATGGGGGAATTTGCAACGTTTTGTATTGAGAACAAAGCAAAGCATGTAACAGCGATAGATGTGTCGAAAAATATGCTTGCTGTCGCTAAAACATTGCATGCACATCCAAACATTTATTATTGCTTACAATCATTTGAGAAATTTAATGCTCCTGCAAATAGCTTTGATTGTATTACAAGCTCTCTCGCTCTACATTATATAGAAGATTTTGATGCAGTAATTGCTAAAGTATCGTCCATGCTTCGCAAAGATGGTGTAGTCATTTTTTCAATAGAACACCCGATTGTTACAGCACGTAAATATATGGATAATTGGATTTGCGACGAGGATGGTGATTTATGTCATTATGCAATTGATGATTATCAAGCAGAAGGTGTACGGGAGCAAACCTGGTTAGTTGAAGGTGTTATAAAGTATCATCGGACGCTATCAACTATACTCAATACATTAATTGTACATGGACTCACTATTGAGAAAATTGAAGAACCTATCCCCTCTATCGAAGCAATACAAGCTCTTCCAAAACTAAAAAAAGAATTACGGAAACCTTCCTTTTTATTAGTACGAGCAAAGAAGCAGTAAATCTTCCGTTGAATAAGTGACAGGCACTCAAACAATTCTGAATACTTCAAGCAAAAATCCACTTAGACTCCTGCGGCATACACTGTACCCGCTGAAAGCTAAGTGGATTTATATATAGTAATCATATTATGCTAGGTGTGTATGCTAAGTGACAGACACTTAAACAATTACTTCCCAAATTCAATCAACTTTTGATTTAAAGTAAATGATTTCGGGATCATCATCATCCAAGTTTTCAATATAGCCACTTCTATTAAATCCAGCTACTTCAAATACTTTTTGCATTTGCAAATTTGAATGATTTGTAGAGGAGAAAATTTTTGGTGTTGGTGCCATACTGACAAAACTAGCTAGTAGTAATGAAGCCACCCCTTTTCTTCGTTCAGATGGTTTAACAATGACCAATGAAATAAAACTACATTCAAAAAAATTAGTCGTAAAAATTAAAAATCCTGCTATACCGCTGTGCGTTCTTTGAATAAGGCAACGCTTTTCTTCAATTGCTTTTATTATCATATCTTTTCTTGAATTATCCCCTATGACTTCTTCGTCCATTGTACAGAGGACAGCAATATGTTCTATATTAGCCTCTATTACTGGCATCATTTCATTCACCCTTATTTTATTTGATAGATTATAAATAATAACTCATTACTTTCAACTCATCATTAATTCCTACTGCATTGATGCCTTCATCTACAAAGCCACATTTTTTATATAGAGCCTGCGCCGCAATATTAGGAAAATTCACACCTAAAACTAGTTCGTTAATGGTAGGAAAATGTTGTTGCACAAACGAGGGCAATAAATGTAATGCTTCAGTTGCATACCCCTTACCTTGTTCATTAACATCCGTTGAAAATGCTCGAATTAATAAAGCTTGATTATTTCCAGTGTAAGGTTTTACCCCTTCCTTTTCATGAAGAACAAAAAAAGTAACGAGCTTCCCTTCTTTCATCGCTAACACTGCATGTCGACTTTCATCAGTTTTAATTAATTCGATACTTGCCTGTGGGGACATCGTATAGCGAAGCTGCTCTTTAGTTAACGTGTATTGCTCAATCAATGAGTGATCGGATACTTCATAAAATTTTAGTCGCATTTTACCCCTTCTTCCATTTACTCTGAAATAACCCTAACATATTTTAGCAATTAATAGCAGATAACCATCGTTTAAAATTTACTAATTAACCAACACACTTTTGTGTTATTTTTTCATTTTATTACTTTAAATTCCAAACTATGCTATTATTATACTATTCAATTTAAAGGAGATGCGACTATGATTGCACTAAAAGCAGTAGAAATGTTTGGAACAAATTAATTTCAAAGGGATGTAAAACTTACACTGCAGCCCTTGAACAAGGGAGAATTTACATGGAACAATATTTTAAAGATTTTCTTAATGGACAATCAATTATTTTGAAGCAAATGGCATCTTCTGATTTAGAAGAATTTATAAAGGTAGAGAGTGAAAAACATACTTTATTACTTGCTAATGATGAAATTCCATTCCCACATACAGTAGAAGATCATTCTACATTCTTTCAAAGTATTAGTGGAAAAAAGGAAGAATTTTTCTTTGGTATTTTTGAAAAGACGACGCAACAGCTTATTGGTTCATGTGGTGTATATTCTATTAACTGGATTAATAGCACATGTTTAGTAGGAATATCTTTGAGTGAAAAATGGCATGGTAAAGGATTAGGTACTGATGCTATGCAGACTCTCATCACATTCATCTTCGACTACATTGCAATAAACAAAATTAAACTACAAGTGTTCAGCTTTAATGTAGGAGCGATACGTTCCTATGAAAAATGTGGATTTACCAAAGAAGGTACCCTTCGTAATGAAATATTCCGCTTCGGTAAATTTCACGATATAATCTTATTCGGCCTATTACGTGAAGAGTGGCCCCCACTTAGTTAAAAAAGCGCACACATTCAAAATAATGAATGTGTGCGTTACTCATTTTTAGTGTACCTGATCTTGATTTCGCTTTCTGATCATTTTAAAAAGTCTATATATGTCAAGTAATTTTAAGAAAAAGAATTATTCCTAATAATTAAACAGCAAATAATAGAATTTGATAAATTGCGACAAGAAATGAAATATTGTAACGTTTTGCATCAACTATTCTAGTTAGATAGATTATTCTCTATAGTCAAAAAGACACATACAAAAAATGTTTAATTCTTAACATTATTTAAAGTAAAAACACTGTCAATTCGCTAATTACATAACTTATTAATCTAACAAAGGGGTAAAAAATTTTCACTAGAATTCACATTATTTTTATAGTTACTTAGACTAATTTGTGACTAAATTACGAATTTCAATTTCAATACACAATGTGACAATTTTTTTGTTTTAACTGATATACAATGAAAAAGCTGAATCAAAGTCATTGGAATTTTAAATCAAGAATATGCGGAAAAAAATTAGGAGGAGAATAAGTTGGTACATTTATTGCTTAAACAATTCTTGAAGTTTGAAATTGAGATTAAAAGAAGAATTATGTATAAAAAGGCAAAAGATTTAGGATTTACACACCCCGCCGTAGTAGATTGTAGCCAAGAACTTGATGTTTTACTAAACAAATATTTAAAACAAGCATCCTAATAAAAAGGAGGAGTATTTATAAATAAATTTTATAATGTAATCCCGTTTTCGATAAAACCAGTCAGAAATAATGTTTACGTGGCTGGTTTTTCGTTCAGTCTAATTACTTGTTAAAGAGCCTTTTCGATATTCCTTAGTTTTCAATATGTTACTGTAATGAAACGTATACATAACAAAAAATTGGGAAATCTACCTATAACACTAATTATAGGAGGCCAAATTATGCAAGTACTGTTTTTAACCTTGGTCGTTATTTCTAATTTATTTTCACACACAGAGACTTTACCAAAAGAGTCGACAACTACTATTTGTGAACCTATCACAACATCTGACACTACGCTTCAATACCCTAGTAATCACTTTCAATCATTTCTTGTTGAAGACGCATTTTATAAGCAACTAGATAAATCCATCTATGAGGAGTATAAAGATGCATCGTTAAACGTTCGCCAAAAAATTCTATTTAAAGATGTGCCTGATACTCATAAAATTTTTAATATGCAAATAAATTACAACAGTAGAAAATTAGATCTCTCAAATCACATTATGATTCATCCAAACAGACAAGTATATTTTTTAGCTTCATATCGCCAAAACGCACAAGAAGAATTTCATAAATATATAGTGATTGATGCAGAAACGAATAATATACTATTAGGTAGTAGTACGTATTCACCAGTACTAAAAGCAGATAAGCCACTTTGATACTTTATAAAGTACATCTACTATATACTATGCTTGAATAACCATTACTAGAAGCATAATCTTTGCTATTTTTAATAAATAGGTTATTTTTATTTGAAATGAGAAAAAGCCTGATTGTAATATTCAACCAGGCTTTTCTTTATTATTAACTAGTAGGTAAAGCTTTTTGCAAAATTTCTTGTTTGACTTCATCAACAAACTGCTGTAATGTTTTTTCATTTAACTCTTGATTACCAAATTTGCGTACAGTTACACTTTGATTGTCGCGCTCTTTATCGCCCAATACTAGAATATACGGTGTTTTCTTCATCTGTGCTTCTCTTATTTTTTTCCCGAGCTTCTCCTGGCGGTTATCTGCACGGACACGTATTTGTTCTTTTTCAAGTATGTGTACAACCTGTTGAACATATTCTTGATGGATATTAGCAACCCCTATCACAATTACTTGTTGTGGTGCTAACCAAGTCGGAAATGCACCGCCAAAATGTTCAATTAAAATGCCTAAAAAGCGATCAATTGAGCCAAATACAGCACGATGGATAACGACAGGTCTTACTTTTTCGTTTTGTTCATTTAAATATGTTAAATCGAATTTCTCAGGCAGTTGGAAATCTAGTTGAATTGTTGCACATTGGTGACTGCGTTTAATAGCATCTTTTATGTGAATGTCAATTTTAGGTCCGTAAAATGCGCCGTCCCCTTCGTTTATTCTATAAGCATACCCTGCATTATTTAAAACATTTTCCAATGCTCTTTCTGCTTTATCCCAAAGCTGAATATCTCCCATAAAATCAGCAGGACGAGTCGAAAGTTCAATTTCATATTGGAAGCCAAAAACTTGATACGTATGATCAATAATCTTCAGCGCTAAATTAATTTCATCCTCTATTTGCTCAGGTGTGACAAAAATATGGGCATCGTCTTGGCAGAATGTTCGTACACGTAATAGACCATTTAATGCACCGCTAAATTCATGTCGATGCACTTGCCCAAATTCCGCCATCCGAATCGGCAAATCACGGTATGAATGTCTTGCATTTTTGAAAATCAACATATGCCCAGGACAATTCATAGGCTTTAAAGCGAAGCTTTGAGCATCTACTTGTGTAAAATACATATTGTCTTTATAGTGGTCCCAATGTCCCGATTGTTCCCATAAACGCTGGTTCATCATAAATGGTGTACGAACCTCTTGATAGTCATACTTCGTTTGAAGATTTCGTAAAAAGGATTCTAATTCATTTCGAATGATTTGACCATTTGCTAAATAAAACGGCATGCCTGGTGCTTCTTCGGAAAACATAAATAATTCAAGTTCTTTCCCCAATTTACGATGATTGCGTTTTTCTGCTTCTTCTAGAAATACAAAGTAATCCTGTAATTCTTCCTTTGTAGCAAATGAAACACCATAAATGCGCTGCAGCATTTTATTTTGGCTATCGCCGCGCCAATACGCTCCAGAAACTTGCATTAATTGAAAGTGTTGCAATTTACCTGTTGACGAAACATGCGGCCCACGACATAAATCATAAAAATCACCTTGCTCATAAACTGTAATTATTTCTTCTTCGGGAATATCAGCTAGTAATTCCAACTTTAATTTATCATGCTGGAACAGCTGTTTAGCTTCTGCTCGCGATACTTCCTTTCGATGTATTTCAATATTTTCTTGAACAATTCGTTTCATCATTTTTTCTATTTTTTGTAAGTCTGTTGGTACAAGGGATTCTGGTAAATCGATATCGTAATAAAACCCATTCTCGATAACTGGCCCTACCCCAAACTGCGCATTTGGATAGATTCGTTTAATAGCTTGTGCTAATAAATGAGCAGTGGAATGACGAATAACCTCGATTCCCTCGCGTGAGCTAGCATCAAATAGGTTGATTTGGGCATCTGCCAATATAGGGCGCGTCAAATCAGTGATGGTTCCGTTCACACTTCCTACAATTGCTTTTTTGCGCAGTGCGGGGCTAATCGCCTGTGCAATGTCGGTTAGTGTAACACCTTTTGTAAATACTTGTTGTTTTCCATCCGGAAACTGAATGTTTAATACTTGATTTGACATGTTCTTTTCTCCTTTTCTAGAAAATAAAAAAAACACATATCCGTCCCAAAATAGGGACGAGTATGTGTAATTTACCCGTGGTTCCACCCAAATTCCCACTAGATGCACTAGCGGCTCATTGACTTTGCTGTAACGTCGCAATTACGGTGCATGTTTCCAAGCACTGCTCCAAGGTAGTAAAAAATGATGCGGCAATAGGAAGTTTTCAGCTAGGCTTCCCTCTCTGTAAATCGTTCATCAAATCTCTTGTCCTTGTCATGGCTATTTTCATTGTTTCATGAAATTGGTATTTACTATATCGGACATTTAAATACTTGTCAATATTTGAAAATTATTTTTCACATTAACTAATATGACCTGTTTATTGATATCACTGCGTGTAAAACGCATACATTGTTACTAAAAATTTTTTTTTGGGATTGCACATTTATTGTTAAGTTCCATCCTTATGAGTTAATAATGGTTGACTACTACTTCATTATGCCAGCTTATAGATTCTGACAATTGATAGGACACTAAGTTAGCAGTTACAACCAGCATAACACCTGCTCTAGACAGCATTGTATGCGTCGGTTTTTCTAATACAAGAACAATATAGCCCTCACCACTACCTTGACTATCAATTGCATTCGTCGCATCTATATCAAAAGTAGTGTATTTGTCTTCTATCAATGTAGGGATTCTGTCTTCCCTATAACTTCCATGTTCTTTCAAATTGTAGCTGACTGGCATCCATCCTTCTGACCAATCTATACTACCGATAATTTCTTTACTACGACTGGCAAGTTTTCCGATTGAAAACGTAAAATATATCTTCATAATGGCCTGGTCCAATTCATTCTTTCCTTCACATATTGCTTCAACCTGGAGCATTATATCACCTTTAGACTGCTTCTTAACAACAACTAAAATGGTACCTAAAATACTAAGTACAAGTACGACACCAACTATTACTAATCCCATTAGACCCCTCCTATCATCGCAATAACTATTACCATTAGATTACCATGATTTAGGAATAAAGGGATTTTTTCATCAAACAATCTTATGAAATGACATCGGCATAAACGATATGACAAATAATTTAGGTAAGCGTAAATGATGACTGCTTCGTTTTTTATCTATTTTAATTTGGTATCATTTTCTTGCTCGTTATTTGGTTGAAGCTCCGCTGTTAATGTAAATGGTATCTTTAAATAGTTATATTGAATGGTTACCTTTTGAATCGTTGTAGCATTTACTTGTATTGCATAATGTTGCGGTTGTTTACCAATCGCCTGTCTGTCTATGTATTGACTTGGGAAAATCCTTACTTGCGTTAATTTATGAAATGTCATGTTTGGGTTGTTTTCAATTTTTGTACCTATTTCAAATGGTTCTGATTTGCTGACAATAAGCTTAGCACTTTCAGGGTACTTTTCATCGACAAGAATCGTTTGTAACTGTAGCTCTCTTATACCTTTATTTTCAATTTCGATTAAACGGTTAGTAGGGTTACCATCAGCGCTTGTATACCCATTAATAACAAGTGGCGGATTACTTTTCAAATAAATTACAAATGCCGCTACCACTACTAGCACACTAAAGAATAGGATAAATAATATTTTTTTCATTGGATTCCTCACTTTCAAACTTCAACATAAGTATAGCGAGAAATGGCAAGCAGTGGAACATAATTCTCTCTACTGGCAACGATATTTCATCTTGCAATTTGTATTCTAAGAAAACAATAGTTCAGTCGATACAGATACTTTTTAACTTACTAATTTTAAGGTATGACCCCGCGTGCAGGCTCTGTTAAGAATTAGAAAAAGAGCCCTTTAATGCAATCAGCCTCCATTTTAAAAAAGCGCCAGTTCGAAAGTATCGTTTAGAGAGGGAGATGTTTGTTTAAAACAATAAGAATTGCACCCTTTGTTATTAGATTAATCATGATTTTAATAGGTTTACCTTTTTTATTAGGTTATTTAACAAATGAGCTTTTAAAGTATCCTTTATATTTACTTTAATAAAAAACCATCTGTCTCAAACCGAGACAGATGGTTTTTCTAGCCTTATTTCATCACGAATAGGAATACCGTCATTGCCGATTAGCGGAATCTCGGGTTTCAGAACTCTTGCACGTTCTACTGCATTTCGTAAAATTTCTACAAGGTAGTAGCCACGTTTTTGATAAAATTTTAATGCATGTAAATTATCATTCGTTGTAATGAGTGAAACAACTGTACAATGATGTTGGCGGGCTTGATCCTCTACGGCTTGAACAAGTAATGTACCGATCCCTTTTCCCTCTTCCGCACTATCGAGAGATATAATTTCGCATTCATTGTTTCGGATTATGTAAGTTACTAGACCTACAATTTTTTGGCTTTCATCAAGAAAAGCAAAGCCTTCTAACTTACTACAATCATAAATCCCACTGGAAATGACCATTTCTGTAGTTCCCCAATGTGCTTGAAAAAACTCGATAACATCCTTTTTATTCACTTGTGAAATATTTATAACTGACACTTTACTTCACCTACTTTAAATTGAAATATGAAATACTCCAGCAATGGCTTTCTGAATGCCTAAACAGATTGCCCATGATGCGACTCCAAGCGCTATAGCAAATACAATATGAATAGATGATTTCATCGCCATATACATAACAAAAAGCATGACCATCGTTGCTGGAAGTCCAACGATAACCCCTACCATAAAGCGTTGAATATGCTCATTTGGTTCGCTTTGAACTGTTAGCCAAATAATACTCAAAATACTGACAAGTGGTAGCGCGGCAATCACACCACCATATGCAGGAAATCTTCTCGC
This sequence comes from Lysinibacillus sp. NPDC093210, assembly GCF_044753985.1. NCBI lineage: Bacteria > Bacillati > Bacillota > Bacilli > Caryophanales > Bacillaceae > Lysinibacillus > Lysinibacillus sp. NPDC093210. Next base: position 129,291 of record NZ_JBIVOE010000006.1, read on the forward strand.
AACTTCTGTCACTAAAGCGATAATTGCGGCGGAACTAATAATTTTCACGAGTGTATACATCATTTCGACACCTCACTCAATAGCCGAAATGCTTCCATTATACTTTGTTGTTCTTTTTCGGTTAATAGGTTCAATGCTTGCTTAAGCTTATTATCGTCTAATTCCGTATTTTTCTTTAAAACACTTCGCCCTTCATCCGTAAGATAGAGCTTAACTTTGCGTTGATCATCGGTTGCTCGAATCTTTTCAACCCAGCCATGACGTTCAAGCTTTTTTATATGCTCTGAAGCTGTATTTTGTGAAATATTCAGTAACGCTGCAATATCTCGAACTGTCACTTCATCTTCCTTTTGAATCATCTGTAAAATACGCACACTTTGATGGGAAATCACATCTTCATGTGTTGTATGGAGATGATAAAAAATATTTGTGAAATAATGGTTAATATCGTGTATCATATCTTTTATGCTCCTTTAATATATCGTCAATAGCGATTATATCGTATATAACGATATATTAAAAGAGAATACTATGAATATACGATAATTTTTAGCTATCGTTCTATTGTCGTAGTTTATTGTTTAACGAAATTGGAATCGAACAACAATAATCATTGAGAACCTTAAACGTAAGTAGTCATAAAATCTTTTTCACCTCAGCGCTGAAAATCGCTAGTTATTTCAAATTGATTCCTTTATTTAATAACTTTTTTCTACTAACATTGATAGGCTCTTGTAAGCATGTACTATGTGCAGTATTATTACACTACTAAATCTAGAAGAGAATACGAAATTGAGGGTTACGCGTGTTATATTTGGTGTATTTTTTTGTCGGTGGAGCCATTATGGTGCTTGCATTGCTTTTAAGTCAGTCAAAATATTTATTTTTATCGGGCATTATTACTGCCTTGCCAATTCTGACGCTCATTAATATGGGTATGCAAATGAAGAATATGAAAGCAGACACTTTTCATAGCGTTTTACAAAATACAGTTTTTGGAGCAGTAGGCATGTTACTTTTCACTGTACTCGCCTTCCTCTTAACAAACTGGTATAAGCCTAGCATTGCTGTTATAGGTTCATTACTAGTCTATGCAATTTTCATGCTTTCAGGGAAATTTATTATGTCTATGGTGTCATAAATCCAATAGTGAAACGGTTTTAGGGCTGCTTAGCACAGTCCTTTTTTATTTTAGAAAAACGCCACCTCTTCCTTTATTTCATTGCCTTAAAATGTTAAAATAATAGTAGTTCTCTTTACAAGGAGGAATCGAAATGGTCGCATTCTATTGTAATGCCTGCTCTAGACCCGCCTATCTACAGGTCGAAGAGGTCTAGGTTAACTCCACAAATGGATGATCTCTTTAGGCCACAAATACAAAAGCCTAATTTACAGGAGTGATTTCACATGGAAAAACAAGCAATTCAGCCGTTTTTAACGGTTGCAAACTATAATTTACTTAGTCAACAAATGAATAAAATTTTACTAACATTAGCTACTTCAAAAGATACAAATGTCATTCAAACTGTGCGTGGCCTTGTCGAAAAAGAGATTTCTGAAAATGTTGTCATGACAACTTCAGAAGCCCAACTGATTGAGCCCATTTATTCAGTAACAGAGCGTGCAGCAGGTGAATCGTATTTACAAGACCTGAAGTCATATGTCATCCCATTTAAGCCACTTACAGCAAGTACTATAAAAAGCTTGTTTAAAAAAGAAAAAAAGCTAAAGTTGCCAAATCTAGAACGATTAGATTTTCAGCAAATTTGTTATTTCGCCTGGGATGATCCTGGTACACATCGTAAATATGTCATTCTTGAGCAAGACGATAAGCTAAAAGCAATCAAAGGCACTTTTGCAAATAATACGGTGCGTGGTATATGTGCAATTTGTAATCGTCACGCTGATGTTGGACTATTTACAACTTCCATCAAAGGGAATGTCGTTGGCACTTATACGAACCATAGTAATTACATTTGTGCTGACAGCGATACGTGTAATCAACACGTGACAAATATGAATAAAACAATTACGTTTTTTGAGCGTATTACTTGATCATAAATAGTCTTCTCCACTTCGGGGAAGGCTTTTTTTGTTGTGTTAACATACAATCCATCATCTCCTCAGTTTTCTCCACAAAAAAACTATCTATTAAAGCTAGTTATCATTAACTTTAGCGGATAGTTTTTTGTATTTTAATAGTAAAGCTCGCGTTTATCGTTCGTCATAATGGACGATGCAATGATGACGAAACCGAGCATAAGTACAATGATTAAGTCGAGTAAACCTGTATGCATAGAAACGGTAAACACGGTAATCGTAAATGCGTAAGCGACCGTGTGGAAACTGCGAATACCATTTTGCTTTACTTTATTATAAATTAATGAAATTAAGACACCATATAATAAGAAACCAATCGCAACTAGCAAATAGCCCCCATCTAAAAATAATTGACCAATAAATGTTGGGGTTGTTGTTCGCTGTTCACGTGTAACATTGACACCGCGTTCGCTCGTAATCGAGTTGACGACCTCTGTAACCCTCATGCGAGGTGAAATTTGTTCACCAGGTAAAATTGTACTAAATATTCCTTTATGAATTTCACCTTTTAAGTAATCTTCTTCTTTTGTGTATTCAATTATCGTACTTAAAACGATATGACTTGTGACAGCTTCAGCATTTAATGCTCGAACCCATTTCGGTACTAAGTTTACTTTTTGTTCAGCTGTTAATAGTTTATCTCTTTCCTCAGCTGTTAATTCTACATCAGGTTGCTCACGCTTATTAAATTCAATTGATGTATCTTCTGTAAGGACTCGTATAAATCCAAACAATGAGAATCCTACACCAATTACGACCAATGCTGTTAGGAACCATGTTAACTTCACTCTTTTTACAACATAGTGAAAAATAATGATGCCGGTAAATAACATAATGATAAGAGGCGTTCGGTAGCCCATTAATAGAAATAAAAACATGACAACCGCAAATATTGAACCATATACGATCGCTTTATTCCATGTCATCGTCTTCTCCAAAATCATTTTATAGGACAAGAGTAATAGCACACCAAACCATAGCAATTGGCTAAAGAAGTTTAACTTGGGGTCTAAATTACGGCGGTTTGCTTCGTCTGTTATCCCTAAGTTACCACTAAAAATCATCATTAAATAGGAGCCTAACCCAAGCACTGTCAAGACAACTATAAAATGAATCACATATTTCCCTAAGAAGGACAGTCCAAACGATGGAATTGTCCACTCAAGTTTATCAATTATCAATACACCTATGTAATAACAAATAACAGCTACTATTACAGCTGGCCATATAGACACATGTATACCGAAATGTTCAAATTTATGCCAATCAAATAAACTGATAAAAAAATATAACAGTAGAATAAATGGCAAAAAGAAATATGGAGAGAACATATCAATTTTATTTAATTTTCCAAAACTTTGTTTCAATTTGCTCATACATATCACACCTTATAGATGTTACTTCCCCTCCTCGTTGATTTTTATAAAACAAAATCAGTATATCATATTTTTTGTAAATTTTATAGATAGTTTCCAATTTTACAGAAAATGAAAATGACAGCTTAAGCCTTCTATTTCTCTTCTATCACTCTTAATAGTTTATAGAAATTAACATTAATATACTTTCTTTTGAGAACCCATCAAAATTCAAGAAACTATTAATTTTTCAGTTTATATCCATCCCCTTATAAATACATTATACTTAAGTGTTTATTAAATGGTATTATTGTATTAATATAGCAGGATCGTTAATAGGCATATTTAGACATCTAATAGGTAAGTGGCTATTTTAATACTTACAAATAATTTTTTTAAAAAAGGATGGTTAAACATGGGCTTTTTTAGTTTAAAACAAGTATGTGGTGTATGTGAACAAGAAGTGGGTTTAAATCGGTTTCGAATAGCTAATAAAGAATGGGTGTGTGCTTCTTGTTATAAAGAAGCTAACCTAAAAAAATTAGGTCTTAATAAAAAGTATATTTTTCATATGACCGTCGAAGATATAAGAAATGCAATCCATACACAAAAAGAAAATAAACGAGATTTAAAAGCATTTAATCCTACAAAAAGAGTTGGAAATTTTGTTGAATTTGATGATAACAATAAAAAATGGCTTATTTTATCCACAATTTTAGGGAAACGTAATAAATCTACTGTTTATAACTATAGTGATATCATCAATTTTGAATTACTGGAAGATGGCGAGACTATAATTTCCGGTGGCTTAGGTAGTGCTCTTGTTGGTGGAGCTTTATTTGGAGATACTGGTGCAATCGTAGGTGCAGTAACCGGCAAAAAGAAAATTAAAGGTGTTTGTAGTAGTTTAAAATTAAAAATTACTTTAAATAATATTTACAACCCAGTTGTTTATGTTCACTTCATTGAGACAGATATGAAAAAAAGTGGAGTGCTATATCAAAATGCATATAATGCAGCTCATGAATGTCTATCTATTTTAGAATTAATTTGTAGTCAACAACAACCTACCGTTGAAGCAATTAGGCATCAAGGGCAAACAACTTCTGCAGCAGATGAGATATTGAAGTATAAACAACTATTGGATATGGGTGCAATAACACAAGCAGAATTTGAAGAAAAGAAAATCGAACTTTTACAAGTTTAATGAAGCGTTCACATGAACGCTTTTTCTTATCCATAAAAAACAACCGCCCCTATTTGAAGAAGGAAGGATATCGCTCGTAAAAATGACAAAATTAATATTGAAAGTATCCTAGGAGGACCGACACGGATTGAAATGATCTATTAATTGAGACCATCCTCTGCAATTCATTAATAAGTTGTCCCTTAAAAATTTATCTCAAACATTGATATATCAACGTTTCCGCACAAAAAAACACTCGTATTCAATACGAGTGTTTCGGGTATGCTATGACAACCATTTCGGTGGTGTGTTTTTTTCCCAGAGTTCAAGTGGCTTTATATTATTTGTTTTTTAATTAATAGATTACATTATTACCAAGCATTTATAGTATATCACGCTCTTTTTTTAATAATATTGTATATTTTGTATTACTGTTTTGGGGTACTTCTGGGGTACATTACATTTTTACACATAACGATTTCAAATAAGAAGGAAGTCACTCATTAGTTTTCAAATGAGTGACTTTTTTAATTGCCCTATCCTTATTCAAATACAACCATTTCTCCAACATCTATAAACCCAAAGCGCTTATAGATGTTTTTCCCATCATCTGATGCTTGTAATACCACAGGTTTCTGTTTATCTCTTGTTTGAGTAAGAAGGTATTGGAACATTTCACTGCCATATCCTTTACCTCTAAATGTTTCTTTTGTCATTACATCATAAATACCATAACTTTCTTTGCTTTCTATTAGTAAACCAGTAGATACAGTTATTTCACCAACACGTCCGATAAACATTCGAATTTCTGAACCTAAATTTACTTCAGAAAACTTATTAAAATAATTTTCTAATGCATCTTTTTCTGGTGTACCCCCAAAAAGGCTTATAAAAACTTCTTTATAATCATTAAGTTCATCCAAATTTCTCACATGAGTAATCATAAGCTGATGAGAATTTCTTTGACCGACATTCAAAGTATTTTCAAGTTTCATCATTACATTACGTTCTGCTTCTTGTAGGTTATATTCCTGCATCAAATCTTGCCAGTCAGTATTCAAAAAACTGGAGTCAATCCAAGTACTAAAGGGATATTCTTTAAGTGACATATTTTCAATGCTATTTCTAATATTAGATACATTATTTATATGTGAAGTTTTCGGCAAAAGTATATTAAATGTATCAGTGGGTACTTCTGTATTCGCCATAACGAAATCTTCTTCCTCGATAAATTTTCCATTAACCGCATGAGTGAATATTCTTATTTTTTCTTCAAGATTGTTAATAACTAATTGTTGATTTGTAATCATTTTTTTGCCCCTTCCAATTAAATACAGCACGCGCTCTTTTTATTATAAGAGCAATTTAATTATATTAATACATTGTTCACAGTTTTTATATCCTCCCATAATATTCAGAAAATTCAAAAGGGCTTGACTATGTACTTCTCATTCTGATCAATTAGTGAAAAATAAACAACTTTTGTAACTGTACATCTTATAATACAAAAATTAAGTTTTTTAAATAAATGTAAATAAACCACGAAAATTATCATGATTTCGTGGTTTATTTTTATTTATAAAGTTCGTTTCACAACTGAAATCAATAATCCTAAAGCTTCACCATCAGTCATCGTACAAACTTTTTGACTATGGTCCACTTTTAAGATACCTTTTTGATATGTCTCCTTTAACAATCCTTTCAAATCCTCTTTAGCTGTTGACGTTAGTCTGTTTGTCACTATTGGTTCCTCCTTTTGAATCTGTTCATTTTGTTTTTTGATGTAACCTAAATGGTCCGCTAATACCTCAGCAATAGGAGCCCAAATAGGATTATTAAGCTTTGCTCCAATCTAACGAAGTATTTTTGGTACCTACATATCGTACCTTTTTCAGTTTTCATCAATGCGTACTGGAATCGTTTCAAGCTCGGCATTGATATGTTTCTTTTGGCTAGTAATGATTTTTTTCATGTCTTCCATTGTCTTTCCGTAAGAATCTAATGAAATCAAAAAATGATGATTTTGGGGTACTTTTTGGGGTACACGTATTTTCTCTCCTCCCCTTCCTGCATTATTATATTAATTTCATCTTTAGTGATTTTCTACAAACATTGATATATCAACGTTTCCACACAAAAAAACACTCGTATTCAATACGAGTGTTTCGGGTATGCTATGACAACCACTTCGGTGGTGTGTTTTTTTCCCAATAAATATCACCAAGATTGTTATGAGCCATAAAGTTGTCTTGGGCACTGTGGTAGTGGAAGTTATAGTAATAGCCTTCTTGCGGACGCTTTTCAGTGCGTACGTGGAAGCGGATTAAATCATCTCCTGTTTCGTTATTAACGATATTGAAGATTTTCTCTCCGTAGTTACCACTTGGTTTTTCTGTAATTGTGAGATTTGCCAGTGATCCATCATCTACATTTGCAACTGTCATCGCAATTGCCTCTTCCATTTTCGGGAAGATAATGGAGTCAAATTCATTGCTAATTTTAGGACCAATTTTTGTCCCAAACTTCACATATGACTGCTCTTTCGCTGCATCGACAAGTAACGCACCATAGTCAATCGCATCTTGCTGTATTTCGGTCGCTTCTTCTGCTATTGCTTCTGGTTCAGCTGCTAGTGCAGTGCTTGTCCCAGGTGATGGACCAATGGAAGCACGATTTGATGGATTATGATCGAATGCATCCCAAATTTCATGTGTTGGCGTAATTAATCCAAATGTTAAAAACGCAACCATAATTACGATACTTTTTTGAACCCACTTTTTCATTAATTAACACCTTCTTTTTTATGTACAAATTGGTAATTCTACTCATAATATAATACGTTCCAACCAATAAAAGGTTTCATATTTCTATATTTCATTGTACAATAATTTATGTATAAATGTGTCGTTTTTTAAAAGGAGGTACAAAGTATGTCAATCGTAATGGGTATTGGTCTTTTATTAATGTTAGGTTACTTAACTTCTTTATGCTTCACGGACTAATTCATATTTTTTTAAAAAATCCGCGAACTTTATTAGAGCTCGCGGATTTTTCATTTTCTTATCGCCAATCTCCTTGCTTGAAATCCCAATTTTCAAAAAATTCATTCTCTACTATTACTTCCTCATAAATTGGCATTAACAATTGATGAACAAGTTTTTGAACTTTATCAAATGGTAACGTCTGTTGATTAACTAATTGTTGCCATCTCTTGTTGTTAGTAGCGTCTAAATAAAGTTGTTTAGAGAACATTGATGGATATTTTTCTAGTGTTGTTTTATGTCGGTCAAATGTATCTGATATAGCCTCTTGTAAAACTCGGCCTTCAAAATTCTGTGTACTTGCTAATAAATATACATCATAATATTCTTTTATTGCTTGTTCGCATGCTGGATATTGATATAGTAAGTTAAATTTATGTGCAATCATGAGCTCTGTTGGATAAGCAAATAACTCAATTGGCGAATTATCTAGTATCGTCTGAAGCGCTATCGTTTTTGGAGCCATTGCAATTCTATCAAAAAGGTTAATCTTTATTTCTATGTATGTTGTTATTTGTCCTAATTGTGCAGGAATTCTAATATGAATTTGATCGTCATCACTAGTTGTAATTTCTAATTTATCGCTAACAAATTCAATTCCATCCTCTGGTACATTCACCGAGCAAATTTCTTTGAAAGCATGCTTTATGATGCTATCTTTGTTGGCCATTTTTTTGGCACACAATGTAATTCCTGTAGAAGATTTTTCATAATTATTTGTTAATGCACCGATTAAACGATCTCCATACAGCCAGTACTGATCCTCGTAGGAAGAAGCCGCTAAGCGCACTAATAACCTTTCGTGGGAATAGAGCGTTACAAATACCTCCAAGCTTTTCTGTTGTTGCTGAGCTACATCTGTTAATTGGTCCAATACAGGTATTGATACCTCATTTACTTGTTTCATATGCCACCCTCACTTCAATCATTTTTCAGAATTTTTTAATCAAAATAGCATATATTTGATTTTTTAAAAAACTCTGTACTTCATTATTACTTATTTTCCCACAATAGTAAACGGTAATATAATCCAGAGATTGTTTGTCGTTTTTTGTCGTTATTTAGGAAAATAAAACGAAAAATGCACCTAACTTTTCTAAAAAAGCAGGTGCCAAATGACAGATGTTTATTATTTTTGTTAATATTATCTAAAAAATTGGACAAGGGGTAGCTCCGCGTTTGCGAAGCTACCCCTTTAGTATTTAATAGGTAACATTTCTGTAAATTGTAAAGTCTCAACCCAATCATCTGGGGAATATTATTTCGAAACGTTTTCGTTTCATCACCGCGGTAAAATTCCACTGTGTGCCCTCTAACTTAAGCAACGCAAACCCAACCTTCTTTTGCGTCCTTGCAGCCCCAAAGCATGCGCCAGTGTGAATAAGTATCCTAAAAAACAAAAAGCAGAATGCCAGATTACTGAATGTTGCTACCCAAAATAGCACGATTCTTATTATAGCATAAAGTATTTAAAAAGTAAAACACTTTATCTGTATCGCTTCTCAAACTTAGTCTATCCAACTTACATTTCAAAATAAATAGGATAATGATTTGCGCAACGAGCATTAAAAGCCTTCTTGCATTGTGGACAAGATGATGACTGCATATAGTCATAAATCGTCAATTCATGTTTACAATGTCCACAAAGTATTGCCCTTGTATGAAATTGTGCTTGCTGCCAGCGTTTTATGGCATGCTGGGCATGTTCCTCATGGCACTTATAGCACGGATAATAGCGCTCGCAACATGCAAACTTTATCGCGATAATATCTTTTTCTGTATGATAATGTATACATCTCGTTTCATCATCAATTACTGGACCGAAAATCTCCATTTTAAATTCCTCTCCATTTAATAATAATTAATACAAAAATGAACAACACTGTTGCTAACATTGCTACCATATCTTTTATCTCATAATGTAATTCCATATAACTCGTACGATTTTTACCATCGCCATATCCTCTAGCATCTATGGCATCACTTAATTGATCTGCCCGTTGTATAGTTGTAAACAGCAGCGGTATAACAATTGGAATATACGCAAAAACACGCTTCATAAAAGGTAATGATTTAATGTCAAACCCTCTAGATTTTTGAGCTAGTATAATTCGATTCAACTCCTCTAAAACAGTTGGAATGAATCGAATGGCTATAACAATCATTAATGAAAATTGTTCAATCGGAATACGGAGCTTGGCTAACGGTTTTAGCAATTTTTCTAAACCTTTAGCTAAAATAAGTGGCTTCGTTGTAAGGGTTAATAATGAAGCTAATAAAACAAGGAGCAAAATACGCCAGACAAACCGTATTCCTCCTTCAATACCTTCAATCGTAATTGTAATGAATCCCATGGACAATATTACATGTCCTTTAGTAAAAAGCAGATGATAAACAAACGTAAAGGATAAGATAAAGAATAATGGCTTCAAGCCTTTTAAAATCACAACAAAAGGAACTTTAGAAACAATTATTAGAGTAAACACAAATAAAGTGGCGACAACATAGCTCATCGCTGTATCTAATAATAAGAAGCTTAACATCAGCATAAAAATACTGATAATTTTAATTCGAGGGTCTAATCGATGAAAAATGGACTGCTTGTCGACATACTGTCCAATTATAATAGAACTACGCATCGAGCTTCCTCCTAAACTGTAAATACGGCTTAACAGCGTTGAAGATGGTTTGCTCCTTACAGTTAGCTACTGCAATTTTCTCCCCAAGTAATTGTTCCACAACTTTTAATAGTTGTAATTGTTCCGGCATTGTTAGTCCTGCTCTTGTTACTAGATGAGCCTGCTGTAAAAACAATTGATTGGTATTTAAGTGTGCTTGTATTTCTCCTTCTTGTAGAACAATGACTTCATCAGCGTACTCAGCAACATCTTTCATTTGATGGGTAACAAACAGAACGGTATGATTCGTTTCTAATTGCCATTTCTTCAAAAAATCTAGTAACGTTGACTTACTAAGTGGGTCAAGTCCAGCCGTAGGTTCATCCAAAATAAGTAACTTTGGCTGCATTAATAATATAGAAGCAATCGCTATACGCCGCTTTTGTCCTCCACTCAATTGAAAAGGAGCAAGCGTCAAAATGGTTTCATCTAAACCAACTTTTGTAAGAATTGCTGAAATACGAGCTCGTATTTCTTTTTCAGATTGTCCCATTTGTTTTAATCCAAATGCTAGCTCTTTATAAACTGTCGTTTCAAAAAACTGGTGTTCTGGATATTGAAAAACATAGCCAATTTCCTGTAATTCTTTTTTTTGCCTTTTTCTACTTAGCGTAATAAGGTTATTATGTAGTCTATATTCCCCTTTAAAATCTACTAATCCCTTAAATAATTGAACAAAGGTTGACTTACCTGCTCCAGTTTTTCCAATGACTGCAATCCATTTACCATCTGATATGGAACACGAAATATTTTTTAAAGCTGTTCGATTCTCATATTCAACTGTTACGTTTTTAAGTTCGTATCCCATAGTAAACGAATCGCTCCTTCCCAGTCCGCTGTTAATGACCATGCTTCATTTGCCAATTGATGAATTCTAACAGACATAGGCTCCACTAAGGAAAAATCTCTTACATTGATTGTTTCAAATAGAGTTATCGGACGTCCATCGAAGCAAATTTGACCGTTATCAAGTAAAAGTACACGATCTGTTTGCATTACTTCATCCATATGGTGTGTGATGTGGATAATCGTTAAACCGGATTGATGCAGGGATTGCATGAGGGCTAATACTTGTTCCCTTCCTATCGGATCTAACATCGACGTTGCCTCATCAAAAATAATGCATTGTGGACGCATTGCTAAAATTGCCGCAATCGCAACACGTTGCTTTTGCCCACCGGATAATTCATGTGGCATGTAATCTAAATATGTTCCCATGTCTACTGCTTTGCTAGCCCAGTGAACACGCTGATCCATTTCTTCCTTTGGTAAGCGAATATTTTCAAGCCCAAAAATGATTTCATCTCGCACACTCGTTGTAATAAATTGATCTTCAGGATTTTGGAAAATAAATCCTATTTGTTGTCGGATTTCTTTTAAATCTACAGCATTACTTGTCTCCAAATGATGAAATCGTACAATTCCGTTTTTCGGAAGCAATAAGCCAATCATTAATTTTGCAAGTGTTGATTTGCCACATCCATTTTTGCCGACAATTGATACAAATTCACCATCTTGAATGGTAAAATGAATATCTTTTAAAATCGGAGCATTCTTTTTATGATAAAAATCGACATGCTCAAATACTAGCATTTAACCACTTCCCTTTTGCTCAGCATAGATCGCGAAAAAACGCTCTGGACTAGTGGCAGAAATACTTTGCTGTGGTCTCGTCCATTTCGTAACCGTTGTACCATTTACCCCAAATATTTCTCCCGTTAGATTTGCATCTTGCTGTGCTAATAATGTACCGATAAAGTGGGCAATATCCTCTGGAGTACCCACCTTCCAATAATCAGGAAACGGTTCATTGCGCTCTGCATATTTTTTTGATATAAAATCAATCACAGGCTTCGTCATATCCGTTAATGCAGCAGGTGAAATGGCATTTACACGAATATTAAATGGCTTCAACTCTTCCGCCAATGTCCACATCATCCCAAGAATGCCTGACTTCGCCGCACTATAATTGAGTTGGCCTTTGGAGCCCATTAGTCCCGCAGTTGACGTCATCAATAAAATATCGCCTCCTCTTTCGAGTAAATGAGGCAGTACGCACGAAATACAGTAAAAAGCTCCATTTAAATGGACATTGATGACTTCTTGCCATTGCTCCGTTGTCATTCGCATACATTTTTCATCTCGTAAATTGCCGGCATTATGAATAAAAACATCTATTTGGCCAAACTTTACCATCACAGCTTCAATCATCCTAGACACCGCTTCAACATCAGCAATATCTGCACAGTACCCAACTGCCCTATTTCCATCAGCATTGATTTGTTGGACGACTTCATTAATTAAATGCTGGTTCGTGCCATTTACAACGACACAATATTGATTATTAGCTAGATGAATAGCCGTACTGCGACCAATCCCTCTTGTTGCCCCTGTAATAAATGCGACCTTCTTCATTATCTCAACTCCTTCACATCAAAAAATCCTAAAGCGATTAAGTCGTTGTTGGTGGTCAATAAGGATACTTCTATCGTATTGTGCTTTTCAATAAATCGAAACGTCACTTCTTCATCTATTAGTAGTGGTTTCTGGAACCGCATATCATAGCGAACGACCCATTTTAACGGATGATCTTTAATATACAATGCTTGAGCAAGCCCCATTAAATACATACCATGCACAATCGGGCGTTCGAAGCCCGCTTGCTTTGCTGCCTCATCATGAACATGGATGGCTGCATCATCTTTTGATACTTGTGCATAATAGTGAACCTGTTTTGCAGTAACGGTTTTTTTCATATGTCAGCACCTACGTGAATCAATACTGTTTTTAATTGCACAATTTCTGTCCCTCGTTCGAAACAGTTTAAAGTATAAGTATAAAAAGTCATTGGTCCTTGTTTTCCTTGTTTATGCTCTTTATGACTTAACGCTAATTCACAATGTAGTACCATTCCTTCTTGAATTGGCACATGATAAAAAAATTGCTGCGACCCATGGAGAACTGGCTTTTGGTTATTAAGAATCGCTCGATCAAATAGTTGCCAAAATACAATTGGCATGGTCGCAGGGGCAATGAGCTTGCCATGAAGATATTGCAACGGTGACTCTATACTTTTAGCATAGCGCTGAATCCACTCAGCAGTTACAGTTATTTTCTTAGTTAATCTCATCCAACTGCCTCCACAAGCGTTGCAAGCCCCATTCCTCCACCAATTCCTAATGTTGCAAGCCCTCTTTTATAAGGTTGATATTTCATTTCGTAAAATAATCGCGTGATTAAAATAGCCCCTGATGCGCCATAAGGATGACCAATGGCAATTGCGCCACCTGCTCGATTCACCTTATCCTCAGGAATTTGTAATGTTTGTATCGAAGCAAGTACCTGTGAAGCGAAGGCTTCATTAAATTCAACTATGTCAATATCTTGGACATTCAGTTGTTGCCTGTTCAATAGTTTTTGTACAGCCGGAACTGGACCAATCCCTAAATAATTTGGATCGACACCTGCAGCCTGTGTATCGACAATGCGGAGTATCGGCTGTAATTGTAATTGACGACATTTTTCTAAAGACATGACCAATACAAGTGCTGCGCCATCATTTAGCGGACATGCATTTCCTGCAGTGACAGTACCATTTTCTATAAATACAGGTCTTAATGATTGAAGCTTGTCGACACTTGTATTCTTTCTTGGACACTCATCTATAGTTACCCATCCATCATTTACATGTAGAGGCATTATTTCATCGGCAAAACGATTTGATTTCCTTGCTTGAATCGCTTTTTGATGGCTTTTGTATGCGTAATTGTCTTGTGCTTGTCGTGAAATCGAAAATTTCATCGCTACATTTTCAGCCGCAATACCCATGTCAGGATCGCCATAACGCTGAGGAGTAAACGGTGCACGTGAATAAACTTGGGGCATAGCCATTAATGTACTCGGCTTTTTCATTTTCCAAGGCGCACGACTTGTACTTTCTACACCACCAGCTAAATAAACGTCTCCTGCTCCACTTTGAACAAATCTGGCAGCCATATTAATTGCTTCTAGCCCTGAGCCGCATTGACGATCAATGGTAACCCCTGGAATAGAAAAAGGTAAATCTGCTTCTAAAGCAGCAAGTCTGGCCAAATTCCCTCCTGGCCCGACAACATTTCCTAAAATGACATCATCAATACAATCGCTTGGCAATGCCGTTTCTTTTATTATTTCTCTTATTAATGGGGCTACTAGATGTTCTGGTTCCAGTGTGGCTAGCTGCCCCCCCATTTTGCCAATTGGTGTTCGTTTTGCCATCACGATTACTGCATCTCTCATGACAATTCCTCCATTAACCAATCTTTCATGGCTTTACGAGCTATTTTTCCGCTGCTTGTAAAGATAAACTTCTGCACTGTTACTAATTGTTTCGGTAGCTTATAACTTGCTAAAAACTGAGCGCCAAATTGCTGAATTTCTTCTATTGAAAGCGTTCGATCATCTTGCCATTTAATACAGGCAACAAGCCGTTCCCCCCAGTAATCATCTGGCACACCAACTATTATCATGTCATCAATTGCACCATGTCGTTTTAGCACCGTTTCCACTTCCTCTGGATACACATTTAAGCCACCCGTAATCAGCATGTTTTTGGCACGACCAATTAAATGCAATGCACCCGAGTCATCTTGCATCATATAGTCTCCTGTTTTTAACCAGCCTTCATGAAATACTGCATTTGTTTCTTCGGGTAATTGAAAATAACGAGTGAACATCATTTCACTACGAACATAGAGTAATCCAACTTCGCCATTTGCCACTTCACGATGTTCGTTATCTCGAATGGAAATCTCTACACCACTAAAAGGTTTTCCAACTATATGTTCTTGCATCGTTTGGTGGACATCTAAATAACTAATATAACTCGCTTCAGAAGAGCCATAGAATTCAAATAACTTTGTTGTGCCAAAGACCTTTTTCGCACGTGATTTCGATTGTTCTGACCATTTAGCTCCGGAAGAAATGATTGCTTGTGCATGCATTTCTTGCAGACTATCTAACCTAAGTAGCTTTTCAATCATTGTTGGCACAAGAAATAAAATCATATTAGGCACTTCCCTGCAATACTTAACTACCGTTTTCTCCTCAAAAGCGGTCATAATATAAAACGTCCCACCAAAATATAAGCTTTGCATTAGCGCAAATAATGACAGTGACTGCACGAATGGTCCTGGTGCTAGGAAATGTTCTAAAGTATTTAACTGGAATGCTTCTTTTGTCGCAATAAAACTTTTCAGCCAAGAATTGTGTGTTCGTTCGTAACCCTTTGGCATGCCAGTTGTACCTGAGGTAAAGCCTATAAATAACGGGTCTTTCGCTTTATTAACCGTAGCTTCTTCTGTTAATGTAGAAAACCATTCATCGTAAGAAGCTAATTGCTTGTCCGAAAATACATACTTGTCCATTTGTTTGAAAATATGCAAATTTTCTTCATGTATGCACTCAAGAAAAATCATCCTCGGCTGAGCTTGGTTCAGGACCAACTCAATTTCATGTAAACTCCACTTTGGATCAAGTAAAATCGGTACACAACCTGCATACATAATCCCTAAAAAAACTTCCACAAATTCAATTCGATTGCTAGATAAAATCGCAATTTTTTCTTGCTCAATTCCACTACATTGAATGCCCTTCGCAATTTTTTTCATAGCACTTACTAATTGTTCATATGTATAAGACCGTTCCTCATGAATTAACGCAATTTCCGTCGGCTGACGAACTGCATGTTCTATAATGGGCTCGATGATGTTCATTTCTTCACACACCTTTAAAAACATCTTATTCTACTTCACTATTTAGCTTTTGTTCTATTGGACTAACTGACCTTACTTGCAAGACGATAATTGCCGCGATAATTGCCTTTATACAATCACCTGGTAAAAACACTAACGCTCCTACTAAACCAGCCCAAATGGACGTTTGTGTAATCAATGCCATAACTGGTGCTCCAATTAAACTAACTAGTAATACACCAAATGCAAAATTAATAATCAATAATTTCCAAGTTTTAATAGAAGACCATATTTTTTCAGTTACATAGCCAATTAGAAAAGCTGCAATCGGCCAGCTAAGAATATATCCTGCTGAGGGACCAACTAATACCGAAAAGCCACCTCGTCCACCAGATAATAAAGGTAAACCTAAAGCCACTAAAACAATAAACAGTACGAGACTAATTGCCCCAGTTTTCTTTCCTAAAAAACCTCCTGCTAACATTACACCTAAAGTTTGTGCTGTTATCGGTACAGGAATAAAGCCCACTGAAATTGGAGGAATCAATCCTAGTGCCGCTATTAATGCTGCAAAAAGTGCCGCATATACCATTTCTTTAGTTGTCATATAAAAAACCTCACTTTATAAAAAATTTATGCAAAAAAACCGGTTTCCTTGTATGTGAATTATAATAGCGCTAAATTCTATTTGTGTAAACTTATTTTTTGTACGAAGTTAACTCAAATATTGTTATACTATTTTTAAGTGATTGTTTTTCTATTGTAATGTTGTGATTTTTTACAAAAAAAAGAACAGACATTAAGATCAGTCTGTTCCTGAAAGTATAACTAAGTGGATTTTGGACTTATTGCTTCAAAATAACGCCATAATGAAATTTTGAAGTTAAACGTGTCAATCTTGAAAAATGATATTTTTCAAACCATGCCGACCGAAAGTGAGCCTTTAAAACAACTCGCTTTTTTGCAACTCGTAACGCTTCTGTTACCCATTCATCGGTTAATGTTAAGTGTGCTCCAGCAGTACGAAGTGCTTGAAAATTATTCGATTCCTCTATAATTTCTTCAAACATCGGATCCATATAGACGACATCAAATGCATTGTCGGGCTGTAATTTTAAATATGCTATAGCTTCAGCTTGTACAACTTCAATTTGTCGCATACAAGCAGTTAAAGGAAGCTCCGATGTATCATATGTGTCCATTCCGTGTGCCACAATAAACGCCACATTAGGATCTGCTTCTAGCCCAACCACACGCCCAGATTCCCCAACAATGAAAGCAGCTAACATCGCATCTGCACCTAAGCCTAGCGTGCAATCCAATATCTTATCATTTTTTTCCAACTTTACGGCCTCTAAAAACGGTTCAATTTCTCCGCGCGCCACTCGCTTTAAACGAAATGCCGCTGAATTTGGATGAAAGAAAAATGGGTCTTCTGCGCCAAAAGCATAATATTCATAGCGATTTTTTCCTGCAACAATAACATTTGCCTGCATTTCCTCCGAAATTTTACGAATGGAGCGCTTATTACGAGCCACAAACGGGACATGTAACGTGTCACACACAAAATCAGCGAGCACCATCGACAAGTTGTCTGGTCTGCCCGCTGTAGTCACAATCGTTTTTATTTCTCGCATGTTTGCTCTAAAACGCCTGTTAAATGCGCTGTAATTTGCTCCACTGGAAAACCTTCAATTTGTTCACGTGGAATAAAATAAGCCAATTCCCCATCTTTTAAAATAGCCATCGACGGCGAGCTTGCTGGCACATCCTCAAAGAAACCACGCATAGCAGCAGTAGCTTCAGGATCTTGCCCCGCAAATACTGTTACAAGATTATCTGGTTTTACCGTAGCTACCGCTTCACGTGCTGCTGGACGAGCCAACCCAGCCGCACATCCACATACTGAGTTGATAACAACTAAAGAAGTTCCCTTTGCCTCCGCCATAAATTCATTTACAGCATCAGCCGTTGTCAATTCACTAAACCCAGCCTCCACCAACTCTTCACGCATTGGCTTCACTACTTGTTTCATATATTCGTCGTAAGCGTTCATGCTTTTACCCTCTTTCATATGTAATCACAAAGCCCATTATAGCAAGGTTTCTTACGAATGTACAAAAACTTGTTTTCGCCCAAAATCACATGTTTTCGGGAGAAATGTGACTTTTTCGTGACTTTCGTGACTTTTTTTGTGTAACGAAGTGGCATTAGTTGTGGGTTGTTACACACCTAAAAAATGGATTTGTTTCTTAGTATTACACTTTTATTATCAAAAAGTGTCGATTTTTATTATGGAAAATTAAATTATTAATGGTTAAAGTTGTTACTGCGGGGTAGTTGGAATAATGCCCTTAGATATTTTGAAGGAGGATACATAAGTGATTAATTTATTCAAAAAACGTTTTATTTATCTTACATTAATGGTATTAGCAATAGTTAGTTTTAGTGTCGAAAGTGCATCAGCAGCAGAAGGTGTGGATTATGAAGAAGGTATTACTAATTTAAATAACACTCCTGAAAATAGTGCAGTAGTTGGGGATAGACTTACACAACCTGAAATTGGCTGGAAGAGATATGATGATAATCATAACAAAATCATATACGAAAAAGATAAATGGACAAGGCACACAATAAATACTGCTACTTCTGATTATAAAAAAGGAAGTATGGGCGCAAAGAAAAATGTATCTGCTAAAATGGAATTTTGGTTTTTAGGAAGTAAATTAAATATTATTACATATAGAGCAACATCTTACTCAAAAGACGCTTTAGTTAAAATAGACGGAATTGATCAAGGTTATCTTCAAAGCGTTGGTTCAAATCAATCTCAAATCTTGGCATTTAAAAAAGAGGGATTAAACTTTGGTATTCATAAAGTTGAAGTTATGGTAACAAGTACCTCACCTATTGTAGAGACGTTCAATCTTAGAATAGACGCTATTGATATCGATTCAGATGGTAGTCTTGTTGATGAAGTATTTATTGAAAATTCTATTACATTAGACAAAAATAATTTAGAATTGCTTGAGGGTAATTCAGAAAAACTAACTGCAACAGTCACTCCAGACAGCGTAGATGTAATTTGGTCAACAAGTGATGAATCAATTGCCACTGTAGACCAGAACGGTAATGTAACTGCCATTCGTGAAGGCGAGGCAATTATTACTGCTAAAGTCAAAAATACAGAATTAGTTGCGACTGCTACAGTTATTGTTAAGAAACCAAACAATGAATCTTCCAGTGCAATTTTGAGTATTACTTTAGTAAACGGTATTACAAAAGAATATGATGTAACTAATACTGTTTTAAATAATTACTTTAATTGGTTTGAAAGTGCCCAAAGTACTTCAACTTTCAAATTCACAAAAACTATCTCACCTTATAAAAAAGTAACTGAATATATTGTACACGACAAGATTGCTTCATTTGAAGTAAGAGAGTATTAATCAAAAGACCGCCCTCCACAATGATTAAGTGGTAGAGCGGTCTTTCGATTTTACTTATTACGTCTTTGCTAAATTGTAATATACAATCCGATTAACCGATCTGTAGTCATCACGCCATTTTGTATATCTTTCAAATATGAAGCTTGAATTAACGTTATATATATTTTTTATACTTACTAAATCCTTGTTGAACTAACGTGCTCATTTCCTGAACATTAGTACTACATAATAATTAATTATTCGCTATTAACGATTTAAACTTTCTATAAACTTTTCAGATTCCGTAGCTATTCGCTCGTAGTCAATACTATGAACATAGTGAGATGAATCTAACTCAATTAATTTACCATTATTAGTCATACTAATGAAGTCATTTTGAATTCTATTCCATGTTTTATTATCAAAACCAGTTCCCTCACCATTCGATGTAAACAAAAGTGTAGGAATCCTTGATATTTCAGCTTTTTTAACTTTTTGCGCATTTGGTTTTATATTATTTATTTCGTTAATCATATCTTTAGTTAACGTTCTTCGATAAAAAATTGCTTTATACAACTTTTTATCTTTATCTGATAAATTTCCATATTTTATTGTGTCACTTTGCGATAGCTTTGGAATCCATCGTGTTAAACCAGTGTTTGCAGCTAAAGCTCCTAATCGAACGAGGAACATATTGATATCTAATTCTTCATATACCGCTGGAACTGCCATATCTAATCCAATAATAGCTTTTATTTCATCAGGGTAGTCTTGCGCCCATTTCAAGGCTTCAATACCAGACATAGAATGAGGAAATAAAATATATGGTTCCTCAACACCTGATTTAATAAGAGCGTCCTTTGTTTCAGCTAGGATTGTATCAATGTCTCGATCAGTATCTGTGACTTCACTAAATCCATAACCCGCCTTTTCAACAACAACAATTTTATATTTATCGCTAAACAAGGAATAAAGAGATTTAAAATCTAAAGCAGGTGAGCTCGTGCCACCACCAGACATAAAAACAAGAGTATCTTCTCCTTTTCCTTCTGTATAAACGTGCATTTGATGACCATTAACTTCTACAAGTTGCCCAATTGGAACAAATAGTTCTTCTTCTTTTGACAATTGTATTTTATGATTGATAAAACTCACAGAAAGAATCAACACAAAAAACGAAATAATAACTACAAATATTATTAACATAATACGTTTAATCCTCATTTCATAGTCGACACCCATATTCTTAATTCTGTTTGTTGAAAATTATCCATTAACTTCTTCTACATAATACTCCGATTGTTTAACACAAGTAAAAAAACGCACTTATAGTAACCTGCTTAAGATAGTTGAAAAAAAATATACTTAAAGCATCGATTGGTAACTTAATGGTGTTAATCTGTATATCCCACTCATTTTTCTGATAAACACCTTTATAAATTATACTAAAAATACCTAAATATAACAATAAAGTTTCAAAACAGGAAAACTCAAGCACATATAAATTGGATCTGCACTTTACCGTTTATTTAGTTGCTCGTCGTTGATGTATTGCAATGAATAATCCAATCAAACGATCCGTTGTCATGACACCACTTTGTAAATCCTTCAAGTGTGAAGCTTTGATAATACCATCCTTGACAGCCTGCGCAATAAAGTTCTCCGTCTCCGTTCTCATTGCTGGTGAACCTGGATTCCATGTTGTATTTGCCACCTTTATTTCCTCCTTCTTGTCTTTTACAATTAATTGGACTTTCAATTTACTATTGCTTGGTACGATTACCTTTCCTTCTAATTTGTAGCCTCTAGGTATCTTCCAATTCGACTTCACTTCAAAATGCGGACGGTCAATTCTGCGTGTCCAATCACCGCCCCATGTAATACCTAACTTACGAGCTATTGCCCCGACTTTTGTTAATGTATCTACCTCATATAAGGGTTTAGGAGGAGCTACGGCAATGTCCCATGCCAATCGTAAATTATGGTTACTCTTCAGTGTCCACGTCACAACTTTCCCTGGTCTTGTTCTACCTGTGCATATAGATAATTTTGGCGTGCTTGCGATCGGTATGTTTCCGTAACAAAGATATTTTTGATTCCTGCTTTATAGCACTGTTGAAAGAGCAATCTGCAGGCCGTTTGCGCCACTGGTAGTAATTCACCTAAATCTCGGCATGTAGTTGTAACACTCATTGTTTATCACCTTTTTTATCATCATTGTCGTTTTGAAGTTGTTTAAAAGCATTTGTTAAAAACTTCGGCACTTTCATCCCCAGCTTTCCAAGATTCTCAATCATACTGATACCTTCCATACCAATTAGAAAAAGAATCATGGCATTGCGCATAAAGTTTCCACTCTCGGTTGCCAAGTCCAGTTGCACTGCTGCAATCACCATCAAGATCATCGCTAGCTTTTTAAATAGCCCTTTCAAGGCTTTTCTGCTATCAACGTTTTTCACAACAAATGCAACCATGATTCCTAAAATATAATCAATGGACATAAAAATAGTGAGTGCTTTGATTAAATGGTCAATCCCACCAACAAAATAAGCGACTCCTGCCATGGAGCCGCCTACGAGTGATGTATATAATGTGTCGGTTTTCATCGGACACCTTCCTTTTTTGCAAAATAAAAGCCCTCCACTAATGTTTGTCGAAGGCAATAAAATTATTTTTAGTTAAATTTATTTAGACAGAGCATGGAATTGTTCTTTCGCGAAAATCCCTTCTTCGATGGACATTTTCAACAATTCAAACAAACTTTCTTTTTCTAAATCTAATGCATTCTTAATATATCGCAATACACCATTTTCATTTATTTTATACCAGGCGAAACGAACTTCAATTCTTTTAAGGGCTTTTACATAAATTTCTTCAATTGCATACACATTTTCTCCATCCTGAATTTTAACTTGTTTCAAGATATCACAGTATTCAGTTGACTTAACGATATTTACCACAAACTTCACTCCTTTCTCTATCAATGTAATCACAAAGAAGTAAAGTTTGCTCTAATAACTTTTTGACAATAAAAATAACGCTAAGCATCTGCTTGCGTTTGTTGTGCATCCATTATAGTTAATAGCTCTGTGTATTCTTGATCTTCTAATTGATTATTAGCATAAAAGACATTGACTTTATTCAACATAGCCGTATGCTCATATCGCTTACGGTCAATTAAAAACTTACATAATTCAAATACCTTCATCTTATTTTCCTCCTAATCCTAATTCAGATCTTGATACTAGATACTCAACATTTAATAGTATTTGTGCTTGCATTTCCTCAACTGTCAGTTGTGAATTCATTGGTGGTGCCATAGTAGTGACAGGAGATGTGAACTCGCCCGTTTCACTATTGTATAAAAACCCTTCTTCAATTCCTTCAAGACCTGTAATTTCTAAAAAATCCTCAACATTTGGATATGGGGGTAATTCTTCTGCATCGAAAATCCAGTATGCTGTATTATCTACAATTTGAACAAACTTTTTCATTTGTAGTCTCCTTTAATATTCAATGATAATGATGCCATCTCCGCCTTTCAGAGTCGACCCACTAGTCGCACCAGAGCCTGCTCCCGAACCTGCTCCAGGAGCAATTGGGGTAGATGTGTCGTGCGCATTTCCGCCATCTCCAAACCCTGCTCCCCCTCCAAGCATATTCAAAGCAATGTTTGTCTCGCCTGAACCACCTAATCCATAAATTGTACTAGACCTATCAAAAGGAATTGAAGTTGACTGCGTTATAAAATTAGGTGTCGTCCCTTTGTTGCATAATGGAGAATTACCGGTTGCTTGTTTTGCATTACCTTGAAGACCTCCAGCACCTCCATTGCATACAATACCAAAACCAGAAGTAGCACCGCCAGCATTACCACGAGTGGTTGTAGAAACATTTGTAAGACCAGCACCGCCAGTACCAACTACTAATCTATACGTATTTCCCGGAGTAACTTTGATCGGTTTTCTACGAACTGATGCTCCTCCATAACCACCAGTTGAAGTTGTGTTGTAGGAATTTGTTACAGTAACACCACCACTACCACCAGCACCAAACATGGTTAAAACAATAACAGTAACGCTTTCTGGACATGTCCAAGAATAAGTACCAGGCTTATCAAAAACAGCAATATTTTGTTTTAAATCACCATTTTGAATTTTGAGCAACAGTGAATCTTGTTTATTATTTAGATTTTCTACTACTGTTTTCGTTCTATCTGTTGTGCCTTTGATACCATCCACTACTGTTTTCGTTGCATCAGTCGTTCTTTTCATTCCATCTACTACTGTTTTAGTTGTTTGAGCTGTTCCTTTAATACCATCCACTGCTGTTTTGGTTGTATCAGTTGTCCTTTTCATTCCATCTACAACTGTTTTAGTTGTTTCAGTCGTTTCTTTAATACCATCCACTGCTGTTTTGGTTGTATCAGTTGTTCTTTTCATTCCATCTACTACTGTTTTAGTTGTTTCTGTTGTTCCTTTAATACCATCCACTACTATTTTAGTCGTATCAGCAGTTTTTTTCGTACTATCTACTACTGTTTTAGTTGCATCAGTCGTTCTTTTCATTCCATCTACTACTGTTTTAGTTGTTTGAGCTGTTCCTTTAATACCATCCACTGCTGTTTTGGTTGTATCAGTTGTCCTTTTCATTCCATCTACAACTGTTTTAGTTGTTTCAGTCGTTTCTTTAATACCATCCACTGCTGTTTTGGTTGTATCAGTTGTTCTTTTCATTCCATCTACTACTGTTTTAGTTGTTTCTGTTGTTCCTTTAATACCATCCACTACTATTTTAGTCGTATCAGCAGTTTTTTTCGTACTATCTACTACTGTTTTAGTTGCATCAGTCGTTCTTTTCATTCCATCTACTACTGTTTTTATTGAATCAACTGCAGTTTTTATCAGTGCTTGTATTTCAAAACTTGGCAACTTATAAGGCATTATTCAACCACCTCCTGATAATCCATAGTTGGACAATTAAAAGTTGTATCCCACCCAAGGATTATTTGATATTTTTTATTACCTTCCACAAATTGGTTGTGTTTCGTCATATCTTTCATATGTGCAGTAATGTCACTTACTTGTTCCATAATTCTTGTAGTATTTTGAGATATAGAAGATACTTTTTCGTCTACATACTTCTTGCTTGCAAATATAACTGCTGGATCTACCCTTAGTGTCACAGCACTAGCATTAGATACTTCTAGAATCATCCGTAAATATAAATCTTTTAAACTTCCTTGTTCCGCTGCGGGCTCATACGTTTCTGGCACCTTTCCGATAGCTAAAAGAACGCCCGCTGGATTGAAAACACCGATTTCCCTTATACTAAATCCTCCTGCTGTTGCAGGAATCACAGCCTCTATAACTAACCAATTTGGATTCTTTTCATCAATTGAAATCGAATTAATAGGTCCTCTCCAAACTTCATTAGCAAGCTTGGTAGCAGCAGCTACAGGATTATAATAAGCGCCATTACTATCACCTACAGCTATAACAGAAAAATCTACTTTACTTTGAGAAACTTGTGCATTTGCAAATGCCGCCATACCCGCGTTTGTTAAAATGGTATAAAAGTTTTCAGCCACTTAGTTACCCCCCTTTTGGGAAAATCGTTGTTGTATCAAAGAACTGCTGTCCTGTTCCAAAACGATAAGTACCTTTTGTATTAATATTTGCGATTTGCCATGGAAAAACCGATATTTCTTCACCAAAAATTGAACAAGCTCCTACTTGCGTTTTACAGTTTGTAGTAAAGAAAACATCTATTTTTTCTAAATGTGAACGGATATTTTTATATTCATTAATCATCGTGATTAGGGAGCTAAACGTTTCCTCACTAATGCTTTTATCCTCGATGTTAACTTCAATCTTAAAGTTATAAGGTTCTCCTCCGTACTGGAACCATTCTTTTAATTTACTATCAAGAGCAAGCTTATTAAATACTAGATGAATAGCTGCAGGCGTACCCTTCTTACGATGCAAGCTAATTGAAGATTTCACTAGTTTTCTCTTCTGGTCAATCGGCAAATTAGCCTGATAGAAATCAACATGCTTTTCAAATGCTAATAAATCAAGTAACTCATCCGGCATCTCATCAATATTGACTAAATTGCTAACAACTCCAGCTTCCTGATAAGCTTGTTTTAATTGCATTTCCGTAGCTTCTGCAATGGCTTCAAGCACAGGGTCTTGTCTTAAACTAGGGGGCAACAATTTCAATAAGTCACTAGTCATTTGTTAGCCCTTTAAACGTTATTTCCGTTGATGATTCATTTGCAACCTGAGTATCTGCAATTTCAATAAACATAGGTGAACTTACAGATACACGCGCTGCCCCGGCTTGTTTTAGACGTGCTATTAGCTCTGAAAAATCAACATCTCGCCCCATTTTTGAACGTTGCCATATAAGATACCCTTCAAAAGCTTGATTCACTTGCTTTTCGATAATCGGAGAAACTATACTGTTTTGATTTGCAATCCAATACTCTACTGATACTGTGTAATTAACAATCGATGGTGCTTTTACTAATACCTTGTCAGTTAATGGTCGAATTTGGTTATCTCTCATTTTCGTTTCAACTAAAGTCAACTCTTCTTCTACCGGAAGCTTTCCGTTTGCCATAAGAATATAGACATGCACTTCTCCGCTTATCGGTGATTCTACTTTTACATCACTTATATTTTGATTAACAGCTTTAGCCCAATAAATATAAGCCCCTTTGGGACCAGCTACGGAGAAACTTTCGGGTGCTAATCGAATTCGTTCTGCATAGGCATCATCACTTTCCTCATCTGCACCACCACTAGTAACGGTTGTGTTTTGGACGGATATCACATAAGGTAATGGCTCTACTAATGTGGCGATTTCACCGACTAAAAAGCCATTACCCATTTCTCCTGGCTCCGTACAAGTAGCCTCAACTGTATAAGTGTGGGTACCTGGCGCTATGATATGGGCTTCCTTTGACTCAAAATAAACATCGCCAACCTGATACCTTGTTCCCGCAGGAATTGTCAGGGCATCCACACGATCTTCTTCTAAACTAAAAGCCATTGTGGTCTGTGCATATTTTGCTGGTAGACGTTCTGTAGACATTTCTGTACCCATATGATCGAGCATGTCATCCTCGGCATATGACAAGCGATTCTGGCGCAAACCGTGTTCTAATTTGTTGCGCTCTATGGACACAAATGCAGCCAAAGCCTGAATAAATTTCAACCTTGGATCTGCACGTTGCAGAGTTAGCCCTGTTTTTTCTCTAACATGCATCAACATTTCACTTTCAATTTGCTCGGGCGCTTTTTCTAAAAAATATAAATCAGGTAAATTAAAGCGACTCATGAATGCTCACCTTCACTCTTGGCATCAAACGTCCTTTAAGACCATCTCCTAAAACATCTACAGCTACAACGATTGCTCGTGGTTCAAATTTGTGAATCGCTTCGGTTAAATTGGCGACTATTCTTGCTTTTGCAATTGGAATAGGCACATCGATTACCGTCTTATCCCACCCAAACTCACGGTCCAGTGGGCAACTCATACTAGCTGTGGCCATAATAAAAGCGACATTCTGTAGAATCTCCTCTACACCTGTCGCTCCAAAATCGATTGTTTTCATTGGTTCTGTCGGCTCAACTATGTACATCTCATCACCCTTTCTTAAACGTAGAATAAGCCTTATTCGCTGTAATATATTTTCCTCCACCAATGCTATACCAACCATCTTTCACACCGTAAACAGTCAATAGCTGATTTTTCATGGCATACCCTAGCACCTTATGATGGATACCTGGGCCACTTCGTATATGCACCGATTTCACCGTAATGGTCATCGTTCCGAGTGCTTTTTTACTACTGGTAACTGCTTTTTGTTGCGTGTTTGCTGTTGTTTTTTTAACGACCGTTTTGCTTTGCACATACTCTTTTAAAGACTCCGTTACTTCTGCAGAAAACACATTTCCTGTTGGATCAATATTTCGTAAGCCTGCCGATAACTCCGCTATTACAAATTTGTTTGGCGCGATTGGTTTTTGTCCTAAGATAAAGTGATGTGCTTCCCCTTTATGTTGCATGTTCTCTAACTTCGACAGTTCTTTTACAGGATTGATGCCTTGTTCAGCACGCAATAAAAGGTTGTACGTAATATCCGTTAGCCCCGAACCATTAAACTCTAATTTTGTCTTGTTGCCTTGAATATCATGCTCTTCCCACTTGGCACTGCTTTTTTTCTCTAAATCATAAAATGTCAGGGTTTTATCTGTGGAAACTTCAAATAGTACATCGCCAAAGCTACCGATTGTCGCCATTTCGAATCCCTTCCTTTATGAAGTACTAACAATTGGTGAAAGTAATTGGCCATTTACTGTAACTGATCCTTTTGTTTGGATATTGATTTCACCAACTATATTGACATATAATGTATGCGTCTTACCATCATAGTCAATCAAACTACCATCATCGAACTCGATACATCGTTTCTCTGGTTCGCTACATGGTGGCCGTGTGCCTTCTGAATAAAAAGCCCCTACAATAAAGCCTTCACTTTGTTTTGTAAACAAACAAAGTACATGTTCACCAATCTTCGGCATCCAGAAATCCTTATTTTTTAAAGTCCCGCGATATAACACACGCAACGGAGCTGATATTTTGTTGTCTTGCTCTTCAATTTTGACCCGTGCTGTTCCCTTTGTTGAATCAATGGATGTGACTTCGCCAACTTGCACACGCATCAGTACCCCTCCAAACATTTACGTAAATCGAGTGTTATTTTGCTTTTGTGATGTTGTACCCTCGTTACGATATATTTTCCGTTCAAACGGCCAAACCCGATTACATCAAACGTCATGCCCGCATTCGCTTCCATTTCACGATAATCACCTTGTGCAATAATCGAGGCATTATGAATCATTAATGCGCCAACAGGAGCAATAACCGTTCGTTTTGTAGCCATTGCAATAATGGACGCTGCACTTGCACAAACACCAGTAATTTCGGCTACAGAATCACCAGGAAACTTTTTAATATGTGACCATATTTCAGAAGCTGCATAAACAGATCCACCAGGGCTATTAATATTAACGATCAGCTCTTTTTCGTTACTTGAGATAGCTTTATCTATTTGCTGCATAATGCGTTTAGGGCTAACAGCAGGAATACCATACCAGTCATAAATCCATTGTTCTCCGTCTGGTACAATCGCGCCACGAAGGTCAATCCTCATCATCTATTCTCACCCCCTTCTCCTGTACAACATTTTTCATGATTTCTAAATAACTCAAATCGAGCCCCGCCTCGCGACGTGCTTGTTCTTCACGCTCACGCTGTGCGTGATTAAGCCAGTAGTTACCACCTGTTAGTTCAACCGTTTCACGTGCTCTTGTACTAAAGCCATTTTCCACACGTAACATCGCAGCCTGTACTTCTTTTAATGGGTCGAGTTGTCCTTGTGTTGGCCCATTCCACTCAGCACCACAATAAGCTTTTCGCACTAATGGATTGTCTAAAAAACCCGGTGCTTGAATTCTGCCAAGAAGGATCGCTTCTGTTAACCATTCCTCATAAATTGGCTGGCAAAAATCATTTGCTAAAAACGTGCGCCGCATCTTAAACATCTTCCACGCCTCTAAAAGTGCAGCCCGTGAGGCTGAATAACTGGATGTAAAATGTTTTAATAATATTTCATAAGGGAGCTCTAACGCTGTTCCAATTTGACGGCAAACCGCTACAACAAATGGATCAAATGAGGCATTATTACGTGCTGGATTGGAGGTATTTGCTTTTTCACCTTCTGCAAGTGCAACAATGGCACCTGCGCCAAGTTCATAGCTTAATTCATCCTCTTTATCCACTTGTTCTTGTTCATTAATGGCTGACCCTAACGGAGGCGCATCATACTCATCCTTTGTTTCGATGAAAACTGTAAACAGGGAAGACACAAGTGCAGCCGTTAACTCCGCGTCAGTATATCTTCCAAGCTGTTTTAAGCTCTCAATTACCGGCGCAAGGATTGGCACACCTCTTCGTTGCTCTGGCCGTTCAGACTCCATTAAATGCAATATATTTTGACGTCCGCTCTTCTGACCAAACTTGTCAATACGCACCCATTTTTTCTGACCGGTACTCTCCGCTAAAGGATGTGTATCACAAATATGGTAAGCAACAACTTCCCCATATCGACCAAGCTCCACGCCATTGATAATGTTTTTACTTGCTCCATTTGGACTACATATACGGTCACTTTCAAGCAACTGCACACGCAATCCGTACCAATGTTGCTGATGGTTTCGATAAGGTAACGTTGCAAACACCTCTCCACTCATCAAACACGATATAAATGCTAGTTGCTGCAGTTCATAGAAATTATTCATTTGCAATGCATCACACATAATTGAATCGGCCCATAGCGCAAATTCACGTTCAACCGTCGTTTCCCACGCATCCGCTTCCTCAATAGACAAACCTAAAAACTCATGGTCAATTTGGCTGTTCAAAATCAAACCGTAGCCTACAACATTCGTTCGTATCGTTTTGATTGAGCCAGTAGCAAGTGGGGTGTTCATATATAGATCACGAGATCGTTGACGCAATGTATCTTGATTGTCATCGATATCTTCTTTCGTGGAACCACCTTTAAAAATCCAACCAATCATCGATTTCTTACGCCTATTGGCGCCACTATTGGCATAACCTGAATTCATAATTTGTAGTCGCTTTCGAGCACCTGCGCGCTTCAAAGCTCTTTCAGGCGAAACAACCTCAATCGCTTTATCCAATATGTTCACTTGTCACACCCCCTACAAATCACGCGGAACAACTCGTATCACTCGTCTACGGCTTCGACCAAGCTCTCGCATTTCTGCTAAAGCTAACTCGCTTCTCCAAAACTTTATTTGGTCCCTGACTTGCGCCAAATTTGCACGGTCAAAACGTCTATTTTCTAACGAATAACTCTGATTAATGGCGATTTTCGCCTCTGCCTCCAACCAAATAGCTAACCTTACTCTACATTCATCAACCGTAAAAGCCATCTTCTACACTCCTTTAGAAATCACTCTCCGCTTACGTTTTTTACGCCTCGTTGTTTGCGTATAAATATTGCTCGTTAAATTGTGTTCAGCAAGATAGTTCAAATCCGGATTTAATATACGTAAAGCAGCTGTTGCATAATTTCGTAAATCAAGCGGTTCATTGCGGATATTGGAAGAACGTTTCACCCATTCAATACGCGGCACGCCTTTGAAAAAGCGTGTCACTTTTCTTTCTGCCGTTAAGCCAATAAAAAAAGCCTCGTCATACCCTTTATCCGCTTCTAACGGAAAATGGCAATAACCAGGCTTATCTTCGTATTCATTTTTCAATCGAGAATAAATTAAATCCTTCCCTTCATTCACCCCAAGCGTAAACAAATGCACTTGTTGTCTCCCCACCTTTGACGGTTTATTAATATAAGGGACGCCATTACCGCCCTTCCCTTTAATCGCAAATACTCGGCGATGCTCCCTGTCTTTACAAAAATCATAGACCTCACTTGTATAATGCCCACCTGAATCCACACAAGTGGCAGCAACACAAAGCTTTACACCGTCGTTCCGTATATAATCCTTTAATAAAAATGCATCAACTTGATTCCATACAGCATGCTGCGCCGGATCTCCGTAAAATATTTTATAAGCTATTCCCCAGGAAATCTCATCCACTCCCCAGCCGACTATCTCCACTTCTAGACGGTCATCTTGCACATCGACGCCTGCTGTCAGCACTAATACATCCTTAGGCACTTCACAATCATAACGAACACGTCTGGAAACAAGTTTCGTATGGTCTTGGTCATTGGTTTTTTCCTCCCAAGATTCCCCGAGCGTTGTATTGACCCACGTTTTAAATGTTTCTAGCCCTTTACGTTTCGCTTCTTTAAATTCCGCAATAATCTTTGCCCAGTTCTCCCAAGGTGATGCTAATGCATTCAGATGAAAACCTCGCTTAGATGCTTCAGGATTTCGCGCAATCCATTTACCAGGACGTGACTTCCACTCCACTTCGTTATGTTGTGCCTTACAATGCACACATTCCATCGTCACCGTCTGAAAACGAATTTGTGGCCAACTATACGGTTGAAATAACCCACAACTCGGACAAGATACACACCATTGTTCCATTGTGCTTTCCTCATATTCAGCTTCAATTCTCGATGCACCTTTTATAGTTGGTGTTGATACAGATACCCATTTACTGTTCCAAAAAGTCTTTGTCCGCTTTTGCGCAAGTGCTAACGGATCTCCTTCTGCACCTGCAGATGCAGGGAACCGGTCTACCTCGTCAGCAAGGATTAAACGAACAGGTCGAGAAGATAGACTTGCAGGTGAATTGGCTCCAACAAGCGTTAAATGGCCACCAGGAAACTTCTTTTGTAGCAACGTATTATTTCCATCCTTCGCCTTTGGACTATTAATTTTCTTCGTTAATGTTGGTGTATCCCGTATCATGGCGGCTATCCTATCTTTAGAATAGGCCTCTGCCATTTCAAGCGTTGGCTGCATTAAAAGCATTGGTGACGGATCGTAATCGATATAGTAACCGATAATATTGTTTAATATTTCGGATTTCCCAACTTGTGCAGACGACATCACGACAATTTGTTCAACCCCAGGATCATTGACTGCATCCATAATCTCTCTTTGATAAGGTGCACGCTCCGTATTCCATCGCCCATGCTCAGCTGACGATTCCTTGGATAATACACGATGCTTATCTGCCCACTGCGATACCGTAAGCTTTGGAGGAGGTGCTACTAGACTAGCAATTTCTTTAAATAAGCTCATTGTCTGTTTTTGGACCATCTTCATCACCATCCAATTCTAGTTCAACATTATCCTCTGTAAAATACTGTGCTGCATCATACTCAGCAAGCTCAGCTAATGCCTCATGAATATCTCTTTCCAGTAATGCCTCTATCATCTTCGGGTCATCCTTACTCGCTAAAAGTAATGCAGACTTTGAAGGGAGCGACAACATCTTTGAACGAAACGCCATGACCATATGATTTTGAATTTTCTCCACTTCATCCGCCTTATGCATTTCTCGTTTTAGATGCGCCAACTCAATTTCAGCCTTCTCTCGCTTCGCCTTTTCATGCAGCCACTTCTCATAATCTAATGACTCCATCACCTTGTTCTCATCAATGCCATCAAAGGACATTTTCAAAAAAGTAATGTAGCGACTGACGGTATCGATAAGATCATAGCGGCCATGAGCAACACGCGCAATCACACCTTCTTCAACTAAATAACGAACATTTCTTTCTGTCATATTAAACATTTTGGCAATCGTTTTCGTATTGACAATCGTTCGATCATCCAATTTCGTTTTCGCCGTCACCCATGCACTCACCTCACTTGATTTACAGGATGGAAGGAACACCTTTTTTGACAATATATCTAGCCCTTTTTCGGGCTTCGGAGACCCGCAGGCTGGCGTTATTGGGTAGAAGAACCTAAGACAAAAAAAGACGACGCAGCATGTGCCGCATCGCCTGTCTTTATGTTGTTTGATAAATATTGCATACTACCATAATAGCATGCTTATCTTGAAAGAGTGTGCCAACATTCTGCCAAATTACTGCCAAAAGTCTGCCACTTATTTTTAATAATCTCTTTTAAATAATGACAAATAATATTTAGCATCAGCTTTTTCATATATTTCTATATTAAAAAACTTATATGTAACTATAATTAATATAAATATTATTAAAATCATTATGATTACTACCGCTTTATCTATACTAAGACCAGGAATTATTTCATCGAATTCTATCTTAACATTTAAAATGATAGTAATAAGTAAAATAATTAACGTTATTATTAAAGTATTACATGTTGCCGCAACCTTTGCTAATGAAGCTTTTTCATATATGCTCTCCAATCTTGCTATCAAAAACCTCCTATCATTTTCTTCCATATCATCAATTAATTTTAAGTTTCCAATAGAATTAGAGTGATCTTTTACATTTAGATTTTTTTTCAAAAAGAGCATTAATTCTACATCTTTATTGGAAAAAATAAGTTTCTTCAATTCAAGAATATCCATACAATCATCTCCCTCCATTAATTTACCACATTAACATATCTTACATTCTGTTAATGTGCAGATAGTATTAAAAAGCTAGATTTCTCAACACTTTACACGCCATTCAGATTGTGAGCTTTACATGTCCTTATTTTGTAAATGTCTTTAGTGTGTAAAAGTGTTTGTTATTTCAAGATGTTAAACCATTTCCTAAAATGGGCAAAATAAAAATAGCACCAACATCAGTGCTATTTTAAAATTTCAATCTTTTATTTAATTTTTGATAAGCTTGATCGATTGCATCTTGATTTATCCCAATATATTTCAATGTAATATAGGGAGCTGAATGATTAAAAATATCCTGCAGCAACGCCACATCTTTTTCTTCTTGATACACATGATAACCAAAGGTCTTACGTAGAGTATGTGTCCCTATTTCGTCTAAGCCATTAGTTAAAGCAGCTGCTCGTAATATAGCATATGCCCTCACTCTTGTGATTGGTTTATTTTTACCTTGTCGTGATTTGAATAAATATTCCCAGTCTTCCTTATTTTCAATGTACGGAATGAGCACTTTTTGCAATTCTTTTAAAATCGGAATGCGTTTCGTCTTATTCTGCTTCTTTTTCTGCACCTTTGACTCTTTTATAAACAACACTTGCTTATGACGAACATCTCCCACCTTTAAACGCAAAATGTCGCTTATTCTTAGCCCAGTATAAATACCAAAACAGAAGAGCAACTCATCACGTGGATTGTCTTGCAATGTTTTACGAACATCACGAATCATGTCTATATCACGTATTGGCTGGACAAAATTCATTGACTCTTCACCTCATATACCTCCACGCGCAATGCTAATGCCAATTTATACAATGCTTGTGCCTTTATGCGATAAAAAGTACGCTCACTAATATGAAGCTTTTTTGAAATTTGATAATTATACAAAGGTGTTTCCTCTAAACAAGCCATAACAATAATCTGTCGCTCTTTTTGCGTCAGCTTATAAAATGCACGATTAAATCGTTCAAAAAAGGCTTTCGCTTGCTTGTAATACTCTACATTTCGTATTGCTGCTTCTTCAACTTTTGATTGAAATCCTCCACTATAGGATGGCATGTTTAACGAATAATTTGCTGTAATCGTCGGCAACAAATCCTCAGGGGTTGTCAGTTGATACGTACGATATTGTCGTAAGATATTTTCAATGGCCTTTTGAGTAGCTTTTCCATCGATGTTTTTTAAGATATCCACTATCTATCACTCCTTTAGTAAAATAAAAAGAGGACAACATAAGAAAGTAGCGTCCGCTACAATCAAAAGTTGTCCTCCGGTATTTTCCGTAAAGGGTTTTTTTAAATACTAGAAAGAAATCTTTCTAATATTTTTGAAGATGGGTAACTTGATAATGAAGCTATCCCGTTTGCAAGTTCAATTGGATACAATCCTCCTGAATACCTGTGACTAATGATTTGAGGTAAAGTTGCTAAAATATTGTCTAAGCCTATTAAATCATTAACACCTGGTGCATCTTTTAAATCTAGATAAAATCCAGTTGGAATATTTAAAACTAAAAATGTAGTTGGATCATACTTAACAAATATCTTCTCTCCCCAGTTTGATCGTTTACCATAATTTATTTTAGTTGGTCTATCTTGAACATGAGTATTTACATACTCATGTGATAATACTAAATAGCTCATTGGTTCACCAAAATCTTTTGGTTTTATATGTTGGACAAAAGTCGATAGATGATCTACAAACTTCCCACTTTTCTCCTGTCCAATAATATTAATAGGGCGACTCTGATTTTTAGCATACTCCAAAAAATTTCGTATTGGATCCACTAATTTAACATATTGACTATTTAAACTAAGTGGGCCATCCTTAATAAAAAGAGTATCTTTTATCAGATTTTTATCATTATGATTCCAATGAACTCTTATTAGAGTGAATAACATAAGATGTTCCATTATTGACATATAAGCAGAAGCTAAACTATCAGGAGCCTTTTCTTCTGACATTTCAAGATGAAATCCAATCATATCTGTTAAAAAAAGCTTTTGATTACACATAGAATTTTCACAGTACTTGTTATTGCTATCAAAAGAAAAACTTTGTTCATGTTCACAGTAAGGACAATTGAAATTAGGTGAATTTTTATGAACAGACTGCCATTTTTCATACGATAACCATTTTAAGGTTTCGAAATAAGCCCCCTTCTCATCTTTCAAGAGGGATTCATAAATAATATGTCTAACTGCATCAAAATTTGTGCCTCTGCTCGTCTTAATATTTCTTAGAGGAAGTACTGTTGAATGAAACAAAGCGTTATCTTTCATTAATTTCTGTAAATCCATTGGGTGAGGATATTGTTTATCTATTTTTCCAAGTTGATAACTCGATAGATTAAGAATTGCAGTTTTAATAAATGCTACCTCTTTAGAGGGATAACTCCCAGACTTTACGGGTACAAAAGATCCATCCACTACCCAAATATTATTAAGAGCAGTACCTTCACTAGAATAGTTGTTCCAATTACTTAATAGACTTTTAGATGGTTCTGTTAAGACCGTATCAAAATCTGTTACTAATTGTTGAATCCATGGACTATTTACTAATGAAAGATGTCCTAACTTTGAAGCTGCTTCAAAAGGAAGACCGCTCCCTGCATTATAAGCCATTTTAACTTCTCCCCCTAAACTGTGAATTTTTTTACCTGTACAGGAATTACAAATCTATGAGAAGTAGTTAATATTCGCATATATCCTGGTGTTCGGGCTTTTTTTATATCCTCTTCCAACCCAGCAAATGTAGCCTGAACTTTAGCCAATGCATTTGCTTCATCAGTCGAGGCCAAGTGCCCCACAAAAAAGTTTTCAGTTTGAACTAAAAGTTCTTTGCTAATAGTGGATGGTGACTGGGTTGAGTAAATCATACCGATATGGAATTTTGCACCTTCCTTAGCAAAACGGTGATAAACAGTAGTGTTTTCTTTACTACTAGAAGGAAAAAGATTATGAGCTTCTTCAAAATATAATTGAATAAAATGATCTCCTAACGAATTTGAGACAAACTTTTTCTCCTGTTCCGTGAATATAGCATTAGATAATAGATCAGAAAAATATTGGCGAATTTCACCAGAAGCATTTCCTAAATCTAGAATTACAGTCATACCATCATTCAATAATTTGATTATTTCAGTAACAAAATCACCTGCATCAGGCGAATGATAGTTTCGGTAATTAGCTAAGATTTTTGGTCCAGATCCACTTAAAGGGTATAAGAAATTTAACAAAGCTTCATCTACTGAATCTAATAATGGTGATCCACTAGAACTTTTTAGTAATGGAGAAGTTGGATTTTGGTTTTTAAAATCAACTAGCATTTTTAATTCGTCTAGTAATTCATTAAGATTTGAGGGAGCTGATGGGGCAGGCGAAATATTATACATAGCTTCTCTTAAATCTTTTTTAAATCCTGGGTTAAATCCTGATGCATTTCTATCCCCCAATTGCAATGACAATAATTTTTTCTCATCTAATTTAAAGTTAGCTTTTTTTAATATTGCCCAGAAAAATAGAGTTTTACGTATTAGCCTTGTTTTATCCTTAGGTGATGCAGCTTTTATTTCTGGGATAGATGTGAGGCTAATATTCACAAAATCTCTAACATAGTGAGCTGTCTCGTTATCTCTTTCTAAAAATGATTTCAATATTGGTAATGCTGTATGAGGTTGCTCAGCAAAATTTAGTTTAAGTTCCTTTGATGGTGTAGTAGGTCTTGGTGTAATGGCATAAACATTACAAACTGAAGGATGAGCACTTGCCAATGATTTATTCCCATCTTGAGGATTATCATTCGCATATTCTCCATTAATATCAAAGATTAATTGACCAACTGTCCTATTACTTTGTGTAGTTCTAATCATAGAATCGGCAATAACTTTAACCACATTAGATTTACCTAATCGGGTTTTACCAAACATAGCAGTTCGGCGACCTTTAAAATCCTCCATAGAGATAAATACTTCAGGCAAAAGAGAAGTATTTAGCCCTAATTGACACTCTGTTGGCCTTAGATGACCTATTGAATGTTGGTTAATAGGATTAACAATTCCATTTACTATTAAAGTCAACAAAGATAAATCTGGTGAGTACACCTTATAGTTATGGGCACTTACAACATTGTTCACATCTCCTGAAAATTCTATTTTGCTAGAAATGTCAGGATTTGGGTAGAACATTCCTAGGACATCACATTCCAAAGCACCCCACTGCAATTCTCCCTGGGTCCATGCGTCTAATTCAGGCATTGATTTTTTATGAAGTTCAAAATATGTTTGTTGGACTTGATTCGATAAGGGTGTTGGCGAGACACTCTTTACTCTTAATAATGTAAAATGAGGAGGTAAATTTGAACTTTTGTTTTTATCATCAATAGCTAAAATTAAAAAACTTCCTCTTGGTATTCCACCAACTGATAATTTATATGGATCTGAAGTTATAATTTTTGCTTTATCATATCCTAACTCTAATACATACCCAACAAATCTTAGTCCATTTTTAATATTACTCTGCTGAAGATTAGTTTGCTCTTCTAAAAAGGTTTGTAAAATACTTAAAGGATTACTGCTTAAACTTGCTCTATCAACTAGATTTTGAACAGAATTCATTTACAAAACCATCCTTATTTATAAATTTCAAATATTTGCTTGAATAATCAGTTCTTCAAAATTACTACGACCCTTGTTATTAGATGATACTCCTGAAAATCTTGATAAAACTGAACAACTGAAACCAGCATTTTCATATAATTCTCTCACTGATTCATGATTAGCATTAGTTGCTAAAATTTTAGCTCCTCTTTCTCTTGCGCGGACTAGTGCATTACATAGTCTAACTTGATCTTCCCAAGAGAAAAGTTTCTCATTATATTGAATAAAACCATTATTATTGTGATTAACAGTGTATGGAGGATCAATGAATATAAAATCATTAGATTGTGCTCTATCTATTAAGTTTTCAAAATCAGAATAAACCAGTTCAGTATTTTGTAAGACGTTTGATATTCTTTGGAAGTCATCCGTATCGAGTAGAACATTTTTTTTCGAGCCAATCGGTACATTAAATTCACCATTCCTATTAACTCTATAGATACCATTGAAACAAGTCCTGTTTAAATATATAAATCTAGCTGCTTTATAAGCTAATTTACGAGGCTTATATTTTCTCATTTTATAGTAATACTCTTTATTATGGTGTCGATGATGGTATCTTAATTTATCCTGTACCTCGAAATAATTTGTTTTTAATGCTTGGTAAGCTAAAATAAGATCTGGATTTAAATCTCCTAAAATCGCTTCCTCTGGTTTAAGATAAAAGAAAACAGAACCTGAACCTAAAAAGGGTTCAATATATACATTGAACTTTTCCGGAAAAAGGCTATTATGACTATTAGTTAACCATCTCTTTCCACCAACCCAAGTCAAAAAAGGTGTAATTGGTGCATTCGGTATATTTGTCATATTATTAACTCCTCACCAATATACTACCACCTAGTAAAAAAAATTACATCGGATTTATTTGATAGAGAGTACGTAATTTTATTAATTTTTTTAGATTAATATTGTTACTTCATTTATTATTAGATGTCGAAAGCGTTATTTTTTTACCAATTCGTCTTCGTTTGCTTTCACATACCTCAAATACCTTGCCATGTTGCCATTGAATAGAATCCTGACCAAACTCCTTTGGCTTCAAAATTGCAATGATTGTCCCCTGTTGTATAATGTAAATCCCATCATTCATGCCATTCAAACTAGTAAGTTTATTGCTCACATTAACCCCTCCTGCTATAATTATTATAGTTTAATTGAGCAATGGAGCTTATATTTTAAAAGCTATGGTTGCCGCCATAGCTTTTTTAATTGAACATGACTAAATTGCTTAACACTTGATAGCAACGTTCTTTTTCTTTAAAGCATTCATGCAAGCAATCATTTTCAATCTCGTAAAATTCAGCTGTTATGCGAATGATATGTTTGCCGATAAGGATTTCTTCTTCATCATGAAGCTGATTAAGTGCCTGATAAATAGGATCCAGCGAAACGCCTATGATTTCATAAATATTCACATTATCCATGTTCATCCTTCTCATTTCTTCAAGCTAAAATCACTTTTATCATTCATCCAACGTCTTTACTAGCTCTTCATAAGACATATTGCGAAGCATTTCCTCAGCGCAGTTTTTACTTAGCATGATAATCGCAATGATTTCTTCACGTTCCTGCTTAGACAATCTCTCTCACCCCTTTGTGCAAATCTAGGCGATACAAGGTATATTGTCCTGCCTCTGCATGGCCAAGATATGCCGGATATTGGACAATAGATTTGCGGTATTCTAACAGTGAAGTTTGTAAATTCAAATCAGCAAAATACATCACCTTTGTTAACAATCGATGGGCTTCCGTAATGGCTCCTGGCACTTCACCAAATAACGCTCGATGCAGCATGTTGACTTCAAGTGGATCACTAGCAAAGTAAAACGCATATTGTCCAAAGCTTTTGACTACGTATAGCTTAATACGTCCAATGCCAAGGACATTTCGGTTTGTCATTTCACGTACTGCCGCGACATCATAGGCCACCTCTAGCAATTTATTAGAATCATCCTCCAACTGAATTTGATTTGTAGACACAGCCCAATAGACTTGGTGTGCAAACCAACTCAATTCAAACTCAGTCGCATACTCCAAAATCTCCTTTACCGTGATAAGGTAGCTCATCTTGCAACACTCCAGGCTATATTCGACAATCGACCCGTGTCTTTTACATAGCTTGCGAATACTGTCCCAGTCGGTCCATTTCGGTGCTTAGCGATAATAAATTCCAACATATTTTTTCGTTCGGATTCTTTGGCGTAGTAATCATCCCGATATAAAAATGCGATGACATCAGCGTCTTGTTCGATATTTCCTGAATCTCTTAAGTCGCTCATTACAGGGCGTTTGTCCTGACGTTGCTCGACACTGCGATTGAGTTGAGCTAGGCAAATAACAGGGCAATTAAATTCTTTTGCCATTTGCTTTAAATCCCATGAGATTTGGCCAATTGCTTGTGTTTGATTATCGCGCGGGTTGCTGACTCGAATGATTTGTAAGTAATCGATTAAGATTATGGGCTTTTTATCAGGGTTGGCCTTAATGATTTTACGAGCAGTTGCTCGAATCTGTGGGACGGTCATCCCGGCTCGATCATCAATTTCGATATTGGCATTATCAAGCATGCCGAGCGTTGACATCCACTTTTCTTTTTGACCGTCTGTAAAATACTCATAGGGGTTGCGCATCTTTAAGCGATTAAAATTGCCTGTTGCGGCAATAAGCCGATCAATGAGCGTAGTGCGACTCATTTCCAGTGAGAAGATGATTGGTAAATAGCCATCCCATCCTGCTTTTAGTGCGATATGGTTCATCGTGTCCGTTTTCCCCATCGAGGGTCTAGCTGCAATAATCGTGAGCTCAGCATCTTGAAAACCGTTTAGCAGCTTATCCAAATCAAGTAGCCCTGTAAGCACACCTGTTTTGCTGTTTTCTTGCTCGAAAGGTCGCTTCGCCATTTGCATTAAGTAGGCTTTAATGCTCGTATTCGTAGTCGTATATTGCGTCGTTAGCTTGTCCAGTGCATGTTGAATTTCTGCTATGCCCCAATCTTCTTGCTGTGCTTGCTCCATGATTCGACGCTTAGATCGCTCTCGCCAATTCTCCAGCACAATGGTTTCGTATTCCTCAAATTTCGTTGCACTCGCAAAGCTCCCAAGCTCAGCTAAATAATTTGCCCCACCAAGTTCAATCGGCTCTCTTGTTGTTAGCAATGTGATATAGTCAACGGCTTTACCTTCACTGACAAGCTGTAACATGCTCGTAAAAATATTTTGATGCACTTGCGAAATAAAATGGGCTGCCTCTAAGTTGCTATCTGCAATTAAATAATTTTCATGGAGCATCGTTCCCAGTAGACTTTTTTCAGCTAGCTCGATGCTAATGTTTTGGTATGTCATTACAGATCCTCTCC
The DNA here is from genome assembly GCF_044753985.1 of Lysinibacillus sp. NPDC093210. Classification (NCBI taxonomy): domain Bacteria; kingdom Bacillati; phylum Bacillota; class Bacilli; order Caryophanales; family Bacillaceae; genus Lysinibacillus; species Lysinibacillus sp. NPDC093210. The sequence continues at coordinate 170,953 of NZ_JBIVOE010000006.1, forward strand.
CTTGCTAAAATCTAAATCGAGTGATTCAGGCAAATGAGTTTGTTTTGTTAGTATGCTCTGTTTTTCGTTCAAGTAGCTTTCGAATTTCGTAGGGTTGAACAACGTATTCGGACGCAAGTATTTATTCATGTCCGGATTATGCAGCCACTGTTTGACCTTTATATCGATGACACATTTGAAGTGCTCCAACGTATAGCCATCCTTCAGTCGAGCATGGATAAGTCGCTTCGTAGCAGATGTTGTGGCTTTAAAGTTTTTCTGAGCAGTTTTGTTTAAGTGAGCAATAATTTCATGCACAATGTCGAGTTGCTCGACATTATTATTATTTTTATTACTCTTAATATCTTTGGTTATTGGTGCGGTCAAAGTGTCCCCACTTGATGAGGTCAACTTGTCCCCCTGTGTAGGGTCATATTGTCCACATGTGTCAGGACATTTTGACTCGCTCGATTGGTCATGTTGTCCCATCGTTATATAACCAAGTTTTGTATAATTTAACCGATACCATTTCGTCTTGTCGATTTTATATTTGTTGTATTGATCCGTTGAAATGATATAGCCATTCTCCTCAAGTTTTCTAATCGTACGCCTAATCGTTTTTTCAGACCAAAACGGAAACTCCTTTTTCCATTGCTGATAGCTGTTAAACACCCATTTATGCCCGTCATAGACATGTGCAGAAATCAGCAATTTATAATGCAATTGCTGTAATACAATCGCCTCATTCAAGCCCACCTTAGCAGCTAAACTAGGCAGCAATTGTAAAGGCGGTTCATTGATGAGTAGATTCATGTATCCGCCCCTCCTCTCCATGTGGAAATAAAATGCAAAGCATCTTGTAGCTTGCACTGTGGAACATCTCGATACGACACCACTTGGTAGCGTCGTTTGATTTCACGATAAAGAGATGCGAAAAAGGCTGGACGGCGCGCTTGCACCATACACAATTGATTAACACGTTCAGTCACCGCTTGTCGTAAACGCTTTTGCTCGCCTGTATGTAGGGTGATTCCATGTAGCTGTTGTTCAATTTCTTGTACACGTTGCTCCAAGGCTAATAAGCGTTTCTCGTCATACGGCAATGCAACGGGCTGGACTTGCTGTAATTCGTTTGTCAGTTTGTAATACTGCGCAACAAGCAGATGGTATGCCTCCCACGCCTTGTCGCTACTGAGTGACTTCGCTAATAAAAACGCCCCTTCTTCGGTCCACAGGTATAGCAATGATACAAATTTGAGGGTGGCGTCATTTTGTCGCCCACCTTTAAATTGTTTCAGTGCTTCCCCTGTAAGCGCAAAGTAATGCGTACCTTCTTGATAGTGCTCCTTGTTTCGTTGAAAATTGCGGATTAACGACTTACTGTCCACTTCATACGCCTCAGCAATTTGAGCCGTTGTTAACACCTTTTTATCTGCATGTTGAATATCTGTTAAATCCATGCCACTACTCCTTTCATAAGGGTGGCGACAAATTGCCGCCACCCTATGAGTGCAAGGTTGCAACATCAAATTCACTAGACAATTGATGAACTCTAAAAATAAATCACACCATTTGTAATTGATTCTCTAAATCTTCCACTAATTCAATAGCATCTCTTATAGCAGTAACTCGCCCCTTTTGTGCGAAGTAATCCTTTTGATTGCTTACATACAAACAACTATCGTAAGCTTCCGCTACATCGACGGCATAATCCCGTAACAACTCTTCTTCCTGCGCCAGAAATGTATTTAGTTTCTCTAAAACTTCTTTCATATCCGTTCCTCCTTTATTGACTTCTATCCATTTCTTGTCCATAATAAAAGGACAAGATTTTTATTAAATTTTTGAACTGTGACCCGCCAAAGCTACAGTTCAACCTTTATGCAGGTGCTATTGCGCTTGCATTTTTTCTTTTTCAATCGAACGAACAGCTACTAAATGAATGCCTTCTACCTCAGCATTTAAATACTCAAAATAAGACTCAGAACATAGAGACGGCTCAATGTGAATGTCCTGAACGCCTTCTGTTAAACGTTGAAAATCGTCATACGACACTTGCACATTACAGATCCCATCATAAAAATCTATCGCTAAAACACCTGCATTCTGTGCCATTTCATGCTTTTCCTTTAACATAGATAACAATTCCATCATTTTAAAATTTGAATAACAAATATCTAAATTGGCATTCGCCACCCTATGCAATGTGAATTTAGTTGCCTCTTGATAAGCTAAAAACGCTTTGATTTTTTCCATAGTTTCTCCTTTCTAATTTCATAAAATAATCCAACATACAAACCCACCAACCATGGGTAGCAATGTTTGTAAAATCGTTAGCCCGTCCATCCCCATTAAAAATGCGACAGCAACCTCTTGCGTATTTGTTTGCTTAAACCATTCCATAAAGGTGAGGGCATCAGGAATCTTTACACTATTCTCAAATTTTGAGATACAGGACTGTGATCGGTTCATCCGGAATGCTAGTTCTTCTTGTGACAGCCCCGCACGTTCACGACAGGCTTGCAAAATGGCGCCAATTTTCATCGTCTCACCACCTTTCACATTCCAAACCGGAATACAATATTACGTTGTTTTGTTTTAAAATTTTCATATGAAACATTAACCAACGGATTGAAAATACTTGGTATGTGTTTGAACCCATTCAGTATGCTCATCAATCCATTGCAACAATGCTTTTGAAGGAATTAAGACCCGACCGGCTTCATAAAACTTCGGGAAATCGTCTCGCCTCAATAATGCAGACGCTTTTGTACTTTTAATATTGAATAACTCCATCAACTGATTACGAGTCAATAAAATCGGTAACTCACAAATTAATGGCTTTCGTGTAAATGTCTTCTCCAACTCCTCTCGAAGCAACTTGCGAAATTCCTCTTTTATCTCCGCTTTAAACTCCTCGCTATACATCCCCCTCACCTCCTCATTTAAGGTTTGATTTTATATTACCAAATTGCCTTTTTTCCAAATGAGGAATAAAAATACATGCATTTATTTTCATTAATATTCGAATTCATTCATATTTGACTACTTTACAAATAATGGATTTTCATAAACTTTCATACTTATTCATTTTTTATTTTTTAACTGGAAAAAATGTTCCCCCTCGAAGTCAAGTACTTTTTTTATAAATCCGGAAATAATTCAAAAAGTGATGTCTCCAGAACAACCTCCAACTGCAATGAAACCTCTAATCCTGGCTTAACTCGACCACTCTCAATAGCGCTTATCATTGCAGTTGAACAGCCAACCATTTTTCCTAACTGTGCTTGCGTGAGTTGTCTCGCTTTCCTTTCAGCAATCATCCGCTCACGTTTAACCCCTTTTACATTTCGAAATTCATCCGAAGGGAATGGCTTTTTACGCTTTTTCTTACGCTTCGGTTTTGTCATGCTCCATCCCAAACTTCTCACCTCCCCTTAAATCATCCAAACTCACTTCTAATGCATCTGCTAGTTTGCACATTATTTTGAATGTAGGATTTGGATCCCCGCTATTTTCAATCATTTGGATTGTAGAATCTTTAACACCTGATAGTTTCGCTAACTGATAACGGGATATTCCTTTTGTTCTTCTAATAGTTTTTAAACAAAACACAATATAGCCACCCTTTTTTTAGGAAATATCAATTTGTTCATAGGCTTGAATCTTACGGAGATCACTCTGAGAAAACACCAAACATCAATTATATTAGTTGGTAAGATTAGCACCTTCACTGGTGCTAATCTTCCTCTACTGTAGTGTTGTTCAGCATTTGAATTCTACCTTTCTGTGAATCTATAAAATTTACAAGGCTTTATTACTATGCGAATGACTAGAACTTCACGCGCTCAGAGCGATAGTCTAAATCCATACGAATGAACCCAAGCATGGCGTATGCATCTGTGTACGTCATGTTTACTCCTTTAAAAAGCTCAATCACTTTATTAGACATTTCTATCGCTTCTTCTAAAGTACAATCGTTCCAAACGTTAGAAGAATATGCCTCTTCCAAACTCCTTACATTTGGTGGGTACTTTCGTAACAAGTACTCTTTGAAAGTTTGTTTACGCATCTTTCTCACCTCCTTTCAATTTAGTTGTAGGATTTACTAACCTCACTGTCGAATAATGACAGTGAAAGGTGGTGAAGTCTTATGAAAATAATAGGAATACTTCTAATTGCTTTCTTTTACTTAAGAAGACCTATAAAAAAGCTACGGGAAAATATCAAATTAAACTATCTTATTAGTCTTTATGACGCATATAAAGCTAAGGAAACAGAAGAAGAAAGATTATTAGCTTTTGAATTAATCGCTAAAAATCGTTCTTTAAGCAATGAATTAATTGGTAGTGTTCGCTTTCGCTCTCCTTCATATAAAGATTTCAAAAATGAGGAAAAGTTATTTAACACCTATATAAAATTAATAGAAACTTTTGATCGTAATTCATATTTAATGAAAAAATATTTCAATCCAAAATATGCAGTAAAAGATATTTTCTATTTACCTGCTTCAATTTTTTCATTTCTACTCAACCATTCATTCAAACGCTACACAACTTTCATCCTTAGCATTTTCGGTTGGATAGCAACTATCATAATTTCTGCCTATGCGACAGAAATAAGAGAAATAATCGATTCCATCATAGATAAATTCATTTAATCAACAGATATAGGAGTATTGCTGTTTGAGTGGCTATTAATATTCGAAGGTATTTGTCTCTAAGCAATAATGACTGCATACCTTGTTCGATAACATAAAGCAATAATATTAGCTCAGCCTCTGTTCTAGCAGAGGCCTCCTTTTCATGTACACTTATCTTGGTTTTATCATGCTCCTTCACAAACTTCCTACCTCCTCAACTATTTAACCATTGGTTAAATTACTGTCTAAAAAAATATAGTCTGGCGTTGTATCCAATACCTTCGCTATTTTGACTGCCATTTCATATGAAAGTCCACGTTTTCCATTTTCAATCATCCAGTAATACTGAAATGAAACATCCAACATATTCGCCATTGACTGATAGGAAATACGCTTTCTCTCACGTAATACTTTTAATTTATTTAAGTTCACTTCATCACCTCATTTAACTTGGTGTTAAATACATAATAATTTAACACAGAGTTAAAATCAACCACATTTTTATCTTTTAGTTAAATTCTATTTTCTTTGGTCAAATCTATTCCGTTTAACGATTAGTTAAACTATAATGTTATCAAGGAGTGAGAGCATGCTAAGTACTCGTTTAAAAGCTTTACGCATTGGAAAAAAATTAACTCAAAGACAATTAGCTGAAAAAATAAATGTTACTCACGTTTCAATATCAGGTTACGAAAGTGGGAATCGTTCTCCTGATACTGATACTTTACAAAGACTTGCCGATTTTTTCGAAGTCAGTACAGACTACCTACTGGGTCGTACAAATAAACAAGCACTTACTCCACAAGAAAAAGAAGAAGCAGAATTCCAAGCATTCGTTAATGACCCATCTCTTGAAAAATGGTATAAAGAGTTACCTAAGAGCCGTGAAGAGGATTTACAGAAGTTACGTAAGATGTGGGAGATTTTAAAGGATAGTGGAGAGATTTAAGCAACTAACGAATTACAATGAAAAAACAATTTTATTTTTTTCTTTTTTTTTAAAGTTAAATAATTAAAAATTGAGTAGAGATTAATTAATTTTCAACTACCAAATATTGTTTCAGAAAAATTCTAGTGTTTCAATTTCTGGTTTACTGATTTTCATTAAAAAACTAAATAAGCTGTATTGTATATAAAAAAATAGTGTTTTGAATGTTTGTTAAGTGGTTAGAGCTTTAAAATTAAATAATTGAAGACATGATTTTTATCTAAATGGGTTGCGTAAAGTGGATGAATAATTGCTTATACTACATTTAATTATAATTATTAAAGACATGTCCTTAATAATTATAATTACTACATAGAAGTCAGCGCCAAAAAACTTGCATTTAAGTAATATGAAAAGCACGAGGACAAAAGGTTAAATACAGTTTATAAAAAGGGAAATTTTAAGGAGAAGATAAAAAAGGAGTTGCCTAAGTTTTGAGAAGTAGATTTGGATTAACTAAGTAAGATATTTTAAATTTATATAACCAACGTAGTTGGCAGGGCTAATGTAAAACCATTCAGAAGATAAATATGCGAGTCTTACATAAATTTTTTTGTTGGTTATCTAGTTATATTTACGCAAGTCAATAAGACTAATTTCTCTAAATTAATGAAAAATATTTTTTCTAATTAATATTCTTCATACTTAATTCGAGTTTTATATTTAATTCAACACCACTAAATGTATTTCAATGGAGGCCAGTACAGTTATGTTTAAAGATAAACTACCAAAGGATTTTGACATGCTTACCGATTTACAAGCCCACTATTTAATGAGCTACTCACCAAATAAAGAACAATTATTTATGCATAGTGCAAATTTAGATAGTAATTTCCTTAAAGATTTAAAAAGTAATGTAGCAGATAAATACGAGTTACCCCTAGATACTTTCGAAACTGAAAAAGAGATTGATGACAAGGTATATATTTTCCCACCTAAAGATAAGGATGGTTTAAAATTCTCTAAAGAAATTTTAGACGTTTTTAAAATTACAACTGGCACTATAATTGGATCCAATAATTCAATCACAACAGCCACTAAAATCCCTACCCCTACTAATTTAAAGTTTATAATAAGTCACTTTAAAACTAATTCAGGTAATAATGTTCTAATTTTTTCTAGGCAAGATCGTATTGGTGTACCAAACAAAAAAAAGGCTTTCAAATTTAATGGTAACGATGATTTCAATATAGTGAATATTGATGATATCTATCTTTTTAACCCATTTCCAACTTGTATCTTTATAAATGAAGATATTTATGTAATAGATTACAAAGGTTTTATTGAAATTTTCCAGTATAAACAACACTTAACGACGTATGTAAATGATGTAATAGAAATGCTAGAAAAGTCTGCTATAATTTCTAACATGTCATCTTATAAGACTTCCTTTGGTAAGTATAGATTTTTTAATGCCCTTACTAAAATCGATAAAGATCCAAATGCTGTCTTAAAATTTGTAAAAAGTAATGCTGCTGATATTCAAAAAATAACTACAGAATATGAAGTTCATTTTAATTATGATTCTACTCAAAATAATTTTCACATATTAGATGAAGAAGGAATCAAAATATTAGTGAGACTTCTATCGGATAGAACTGGATTTAATTTAGCTAATACTTTTATTATGTATCCTTCGAGAGAAACAATAACGCGGAAGAATAAAAAGAAATCAACAAAACCGAAGAACAAAGTAACTACAACGAATAAATAACATAAATTAGAACGAACGTTTGTTTTAGTGTATAATTTAAATACAACATATAAACTTATAAAAGAAAGGTGATGATATTGAAACAGCTAATTAAATTTTTCTTTTATAGTTTTTACCTGTTAGCAGCAGAGTTACCATTAATATTTATTTTGCTTTTGCGAGCCAAAGCAAATGATTCTTCTTTAGAATTTTTTCTTAAAATCACTTTATTAATATCTGTTGCCATAAATATTTTACTCATTTTATTACTTATATTTTGGAAACATCATAAAAAATTCACAGAAGATATCAATATTAATTGTGAAGAATTAGGAAAAAATACAATGGGAGATTTTTTCGCTTTTTTCCTCCTACCTTTTTTTACATTTTCATTAAGCACTACCGAAAATTTAAGCTATTTAATAGTGGAACTTGCTGTATTATTCATATTGTTAAATATATTTTTGTATCGAACAGAAAATTTAACTTCTAATATTCTTGTATACTTATTTTTCAATATTTATAATACATCTACACTAGGAAAAAGTAACCTTGTATTATTAACTTTCCGACCTCTTGATATCCAGGATTTTGACAAATCAAGTAATATAATAGAAATAAATAATAAATTTATTATCTATGTTGGCGAATTAGAGACTTATTTCAGGAAAATTTTACTTTTCATTTTATCAGTTCTCGGCTTGTTGTTTGTATTTATATATTATTACCTATAGCCCCTCTACTAAAATAGCGGGGTTTTAATGTACACAAAAAAGAACATACGTTCTTTAAATAGTAATGAGGTGCTATTATGTTTTGCAACAATCATCTGGAAGATTACATCAAAGATTTATACATAAGAATGGGTATTACCATCCCTGCCTTTCTGGATTTTCAAGTAATTTCAGAAAGAATTGGAATCAAAGTTTTTTTCTGGTCAGATTCTAGCCAAGCTTTATTCGCCAACAATCAACCTTTCATATTTTTAAACCAATCTAGTAGCATGCAACAACAGTGGCAAGAATTTTGTCATGAGTTAGCACATGTATTACTACATTCTGGGGATCAATTCTATATGTATCCCCTCTTCCGTGAATACCAAGAATATAAGGCAAATAACTTTATGTACCATGCCTGTGTCCCCTCTTTTATGTTGGATGAACTAGAGCCTACTGAACTGACTGTCGAGAATGTACAACGGCTATTTAATGTGGAATATGACTTTGCATTCAAACGATTGGAGCAGTATCGCAGTAAAAAGTTACTTATGCTGAATTGGAATAGGCAGAACGATAACTCTATTTTATAGTTGGAAGCAGAATGGTATATGCATTCAAAACAAATGAAATGAAGGTGAACGATTTTGAGTTTAGGTGAGTTATTAAAGGAACTACGTGGTGATGAGTCTTTACGTGATGCAGCAAAACGTATGGATATTACGTTTTCTTACTTGGCTATGCTTGAAAGAGGAACGGATCGTCGTACTGGCAATGCGATAAAACCTACGCCAGAAACATTGCAACGCATTGCCACAGCCTATCAATATGATTACATAAACCTAATTGAGGTTGCAGGTTTGTCCGATGACCCTACTTATAATCCTGCATTAAAAGAACCTTTTCCCCACAACCCCTCATTACAGCAATGGTACAAGTCTCTTCCCTACTGTAATGAGAGAGACGTCGAGAAACTAAAAATAATTTGGGAAGTACTTTCATAAAGGTGGTGACAACTAATGCATTTCGTTCAAATTAATAAGACAACTTGGCGGTGCACTGGTGAAGGTCCACGTAATCCAGCCACTGGCAAACGCCGTCAAATCACACGACGTGGTAAAAGTAAAACGGAAGCACGTGAAAGAGTTGAAAAAGCTATAGCTGAATTAAACAAAGCCTATTACTTTGATGCGAAGATAACGTTTGAAGAATTCAGCCAAGATTGGTTAAAGCTTTACCGTATGAAAGGCAATAAGGAAACAACCAACGAACATCGTGCCTACTGCATCACCCTACTCAATCGATACTTGGCCAAAAAGAAAATGACCGCAATCACGTCTATCGAATTACAGAGTTTACTCAATCATTTATTTGCTAATGGAACAGCCTATAATACGCTGCGTGGCACTCATAATACAGCCAAAATGTTATTTGCCTATGCCAAAGAATCTGGATTGATTGAAATGAACCCTGTAGAGGCAACTTTTGTGCCAAAGAAGAAAATGACGTTAGAGGAAGCTAGCAGTGAGGATACAGCAAAACTTTATTTAGAAACAAATGAACTGAAGGAATTATTAAGTTATGTGGACAAACATCGTAATATTATATATCGCACGTTGATCTACGTAATCGCTTTTACAGGAATGCGACCAGGCGAAGCTGTTGCGTTAAATTTTGAGGATGTCGATTTAGAGAAGAAAGTCATACACATCAACAAAACAGTGTATGCAAAGAAAAGTTTAAGGGGTGACTTCGAGCTCACTCCCCCAAAAACAGCAGGCAGCGTCCGCTCCGTCGAAATTGATGATATTGTCGTGGAGAAATTGAAGCAGCTTTACCAATGGCGTGAATATCGCGAATGGACTAAGTCCGACTTTGTATTTGGTGATAAGGAGGGCATCCCCCCTACCGTCAAAATGCTCAACCAAACCGTCCGACGCATCGGCGCACTAACCGACATTAACAAACAATTCCGCACCTACATCCTCCGCCATACACATATTAGTCTACTGGCAGAGGCTGGGGTGGATTTGAATTTTATTATGAATCGAGTTGGACATAAGAATTCTGATACTACTACAAAGATTTATTTGCATGTTACTTCTGGGATGCGGGTTGCTGCTACTGAGAAGATGCACGATAAGTTTACGGAGTTGTTGGGCTAATAAATAATTAGGAAATGAGATATTACAAGATTTAATGTAATATCTCTTAATTTTTATTGAATCAGAATACACTCCAATAATTAGGTAATTCATAACCGAATTTCAGTAGATTTTCCATCCCCCCATCATGTAACTCAAAATTGCAACATTGACATTTAATATATTCAACGTAACTATAATTATAATTACGCCCATTATTATCTTCATAGGTTTCAGTATGGATATATTTCACTAATGAATCCACTCCACATACTGGGCATTTTTCAACAAAATCCTTCAGTTCATATGGTTGAAATAATTCATAACTTGCAGAATTGATAGCACGACCGACAACTCTATTTCTGAAAGCGGAATGATTTTTAGGTAAAGGGTTGTTATATGCTGCACGTCCTAATTCTTTTAAGAAAGCAATTTTTTCTATTGAGGGAGTATTCAAATTACATTCTTGAATAATTTCACTTATCGGATCAATTTCTAAAGAAAGTTTGTGATACTTCCAAAATGGTATATTTTCAAAATACGCTGGGGTATTAATTATTTTTTCTACTAAAGGCAAAATGTATCCCCCGACAAATAAATCAAGTGAATTGTATTGCATAACAAAACTGCCCTTATGCCAAATTTCATTTCTTAGTCGATTTAACGCTTTTAACGCATGACTATTATTTACTTCGGCAAAAAAACTATAAGTCGTATCAAGAAAGTTTTCTTTAATCAAAGTACAGAGTCTATCAATTGCTACACCAACATCAATAGTCTTTATTCCTTCTAATTCAGATGGAGCAACATTTTCTTGTTGCAAAAGTCTGTAAAGCACGTCATGTTTATTATCAATTCTTAAAACTAAAAGTTCATGCTCTTTTCTTAAGATGTCCTTGCAAACTAGTTCAAAAAAGTGTTGGAAATGCACTATAGTTTCAGAATATTGTTCAATATAATCTCTATTTGGAATTCTTGTAAAATCCTCTTTTGAACAATCTTTTAATACTGTTCGACCAAACAAAGAAATACTTTTATACGTGGAAAAATATGATTGCAAAGCACGTTTTAATGAAATAAAAGCTACTGAATTAATTTCCTGACTATTTGAATCACCTAAATTAATTATATCTTTACACAATGAATTTATTTCTCTCATATGTATATTCCTTTCCTAAAAAAACATTTATTACAATTATTATACATAAAAAAATCGACACTCATCTTTTAGTATCGATTACAGCAACTTATATTTATAGAAATTTTATAAAATATCTTTAATTTCATTTGTTTAACTTGGACAGAAAAACCAAGAATAAATGTTTACTTTCCGTGACTTTTTCCAAAAAACCAAACTCAAAAAACCCCTACAAACCCTGCTATATCAAGACACAGAAAAAGCATGAACGCATACATTCGTCGTAAGCGTTCATGCTTTTACCCTCTTTCATATGTAATCACAAAGCCCATTATAGCAAGGTTTTTCACACTTGTATAATGTTTCGATTTCACCGATATTCACCTACATTCAGATTTTTGGTTGCTTTTTTGTTGCTTTGGTTGCTTTTTTTAGGTGTAAAAAAATGACTTAAGCAGTTTTTATTTATACTTTTCGATTTATTTTTATTCATTTATTAATATCATAGCTAATGCTTGATTTTGATATTTTTTGATTTATTTGTATATCATATATTTGGTGTAAAAAGCAGGTTAGTAATTTAAACGCCTTGTAACAAAATTGCCCTAGCAATTTAGTTTTGCAATTCCTACTAAGTGGTTCGGCAACCAGAAGAAATATGAAAACAAAAAATTATGGCTAGAAATTTGAAACATGGAAAGTAGTAACTCCCATATATTCTTTAAATCATTACTTTATTTTTTTGAATCCACAAATACAATGAACTTAAAATAAACTTGCCCAAAGGTACAGTTATCGGTAAGAGCACAATACTGTAAATGACACCCCATATCAACGATCCTTCAAGATTAATAGTATTTAAATTACCACGTAATATCATTTCACTAATTAAAATACCCAGCGTTCCAGTAAATAAGCTAACAATTAAAGTAACAAAAAGGCTAATCCACCACATTTTTTTATTTTGGACATTATTTTGACTAGATAGATAATATCCCATTATGGCCATGGATATAATCATAGGAATAGACAAGGCTATATATAACCAACTCTCACCCCAGTAACTCATTCGACCACCTGCTAAAGATTCGCTTACACTAGAAAAAAAGTATGGTATAAAAAGTGAGCTAACAATACCTATAAAAATCCCCTTCAGAACACATTTAATTTTCAAAACTAACCCTCCTTTATGGAAATATAGTTGTCAATATTTATTATAAAATATTTTCGTTTTAGAAAAAAATTCTATTAATCAAAAAATAGACTTTTTGGTTCTTTAAATTGAACCTTAGCTAAGTATTTAAGAGCCATTTCAAATAAATGTTGTTTTAACTCTTCCCTATACTTCGGACTGGTTTGCAATAAGGCATAATTCACCATAGGTTCAATGATTTTAAGTATTTCTTCTATTTCTTGCTCATCAAAATTTTTTGTCTTCATTGAACTGCCTCCCTACATATACTCTTCTTAACTTTGAAATGATATGTTTACGACTTTTTGAAATTGCTTGTTGTGACACATCGAATATTGCCGCTATTTCTATATCGCTGAGATTTAATACATAATAGAAATAAAGTATTTTTTGTTGACGTTCAGATAGAGTATAAATTGCTTTGCCTAATAATTGGTTAGTAATACAACCATTCCTATAACCCACTTCGATTTGATTTAATTTATTTTCTGCTTCAATATCTTTTAAAGAAGCGATTATTAGCGAGTTTAATTCGTCTAGAATTAATAGTTCCTTATTATCTTTTTTTCGAATATTCTTATCAAATCTACGTGATTCATAATGAATGACCTTCTTAAGATAAGATACTGCTATCGCCTTTTTAACATACTTTTTAAATGCTTTATCTAATAAATCCTTGTTTTCATCAGTTGAATTACATAGATAATCAGTGAATAATTTATTATTACTGTGATTCTTTAAAAAGTTTTTAAACAATGAACTATTTAACATTTCAAAATTAAAATGAAAACTCATATTATCCCCCTCTCAAAGGAACGCACGTTCTTTTTGTGAGAAAAAAATTAAGCCATAGCGAAATGCTATGGCCTTTTTCTAATTGCTTATAACTTTTATGCGTCAAAAGAAAGTCCTTGATTCACATCTGTAATATCCATTGGTGGGAACAGTGCATTAACTGTATGACCAGTTTTACGTGGGTCATGTAAATAAACTAATTGTGGAGATTTTCCATCTAGCTTGCGCCAAAACTCATAAGCAGGGAATCCATCATGTCTTCCTGTAATACGCACACTACCTGCTCGTGTGACTTTAATTGTGAAATCATAGTTAACAGCTGGAGCATATGGTACAAACGGGATAGTTGAATCTAATTGACAATCAAGATAAAGATTATCATTAACTACTCGTTTAGTATAAGTAATACCAGTAACCGGAGCTTTTTTTTCATTAGTCTTTATTAATTTACCATTTAGATACAAAAGTTGTTTAGTTACTCCTGTATCTCTAAAACTTTGAACCGAATAATCCTTTTTTGAAGTATCAATTACAAATCTTTGTAACGTACGGTAAGATCCTTCCCATTGCTCACTACGATTATCACCTCCATAGTAAGTTGAACCTCCACCGCCTGAAGTATTACTGAAATGCACCTTATCATATGGAATAAAAGTGCGTAATCTTAATTCTAAATTTGCCATATATATTCCTCCTTAAAAATTATAAGGTCTATTTCACCTCATATTAAAAAGGGAATATTTTTTAAAAATTACAACCTTAGAAATAATTTATTTAATAATATTTTTCAATTATTTATATAGCTTTTAACGTCAAAGAAATAAATTTCTAAAAATTTTCATATTCCTTCTAAATATCTCTAACTAATAGAATAACCAGGTACTATAACCGTGCCTGGTTTTTTATTTTAACTAACAATTTATCTAGCAATACATAAAACCTAAGACATTAAGTAAAAAACTTAAGCATTATATTAATTTATTCTGTTTTACCCCCTCTACTAAAAAAAGACCAGGCTATCACTTTAAAGTGAACCTGGTCATAGTCAATGTTCGTTTTTTGATAATTTTTTGATTTTATGAATGTCATAGGTGAAGTGGTGTAAAACATAAACTAATTTTTATCTTTTCAATAATCTAAAATTCTTTTAGAACTTTATAATAAGTGACTAATGCCGTGATAAATTTTATTCAATGCATTTTTACTAATGACATATATCATTTGCTGACTATAATTCATCTTCCTAGCAATCTTAACAATAGTCCAATCGTTAAAATACCTATATTTAATAAATTCAACCTCCTTTTCTGGCATTATATCTAATTGTGAGGTGAACTAAATGTTCGGACAAAATTTAGCTAAACTAAGAAAAGAAAAAAATTTAAGTCAGTATAAACTGGCTGAATTAATGAACCTCTCTAGAGGTCAAATCGCAAATTATGAACAAGGTTCACGTGAACCTGATTTCGAAACATTAGAAAGATTTGCTGATTTTTTTGATGTTTCAATTGATTACCTTCTTGGTCGTACAGAAAAACAAAACCTTACTCCTCAAGAAGAAGATGCAGACTTTCAAGCCTTTGCTAACAATCCAGAACTCCAGAAGTTTTACAAAGAACTTCCATATTCGAAAGAAGAGGCAGTTCAGAGATTACGTGATATTTGGGAAATTTTAAAACATGAAAATTAATAATCAAAATTTAACCAGTCAAATTGCTCTCTGAATAAAAAATGTCACAAGAAAAGTCACAAACGTTGATTTAACAACATTCGTGACTTTTTGGTGTACGTCCAACCTGTGATTTGTAACGTTTATTAGGTTTGTTTTGTATTCTTTATAAATCGTTGTAACACTAAATATCCGTTATTGTAATTATAGGCTCTCTGATAAACGAATTATTTAACAATACCTACACTGTCAAATGGATAAAATCTAACGTTGGCTTTCCCTAATACTTTATCCAATGGTACTAATCCCACATTAGTATATCTACTATCAATACTGTTTCTCCTGTTATCACCTAAAACAAATAAGTAGCCTTCTGGTATCGTTGAATGATCTGTTAAAGACTGTAAAGTGAAATCTTTTGTTAGTCTACCAGTGTCTAGTAGTTGTTTTTTATGCAAATCTAAATATGGTTCTTCCAAGGCTTCATTGTTTACATAAAGGGTGTCATTCTCATAAGCAATAGGTCTCCTGGTAATCCTATGACACGTTTAATATAAAGCTCATCATTAGGGGTTATGAATAAGATAACATCAAATCTTTCAATACCAGAAATTTTCTTACCAATTTTATTTACTAAAACGAAGTCTCCATCTTCATATGTTGGCATCATTGAAGCACCACCTACTCTAGTTGGGGAAACAATAAATGTCATCGTAGCGATAACAATAACACACGTTATTACTGTAGACTTAACCCAGTCTAATAATTCCTTTTTCTTAGATTCCTTCAAAACTAAAAACTCCTTTAATTACCATTAAATCAATTATAAACCATTTTTTCTAAGCCAGTCAAACTGCTCTCTGCATAAAAAGCTGAATAATTAATGCGCATATGAAAAGTCACAAACGTTGATTTAACAACATTCGTGATTTTTTGGTGTACGTCTAAGCTTTCATTTTGGAACGTATATTAGATTTATTTTGCATACTTTATGCTAGAAGTTAAAAAAATAAATATTTTATTAAACTTCCAATGATTATAAGGATTATGAGTATAAAAAATCCTCTGAAAGTAAATCCAGTTACCATGTTCCTTTCTGGAATCCAGGGTAAATCTTTATCTCTTTCTCTCTCATCTCTTTTTATAAAACTCACTCCCTTTTACAATATTTCACCTATCTCGATAGTTTAATAAGTATCTCTAGAACACTTCAATAGATTTCTTTAAAAACCTTCTCACAGCGTGGTTTGATTCCCTAACTTTTATTTGGGACGTTATTAGGTTTATTTATATATACGATATAAATCCTTATTGCACTATGCACCCGTTAGTTGAACGACTAATCTTACGCATAACATCCTCATAAAAACAGATAATATGGTGAGGTGACTAAAATATGTTAAAAACTAAGATTAGTTATATTATTTGTTTTTCAATTATTTTATACTTGTTTGTTTACAGTAAGTCCATAAATGTAAACTCGATTGAGTTACCCTCTTCTCAAACGAATAGTGATCAAAGTAAACACAAACAAATTCAGGAATTGGAACAACGTTTAGATAGCCTCGAACCACCTAAACCCACCACTATTCTTGATTCACCCTTTCCCTTTGATAAAGGGGCAGAGCAGCATTTTCCTACTGATGACCTTCCCATTCCAGTAGCAATAAAAGAAGGAACAAAAATTCCATTCAATGTAATAGTTAGGGAGCCAGACTATATTAGACCAATATACGAAGAACAATGGCATAGCACATATGGGGGTGGGAGATGGAGTTACGTTCCCTCTAGAATCCATTATGCTCAACACCGCATATTTCCTTTTTACGCCATTGGAATTTCTGCTGAATTAAATTTTCAGCAGAATGTGGGTATAGCTTTTCCTACTGAAATAAATGAAACAGACCTTGACCTGTATATAGTTGTATTTCAAACAAATATCACAGATGTTTATACAAAAGGGAATCAAATTGTTGTTGTTGGAACACCTAAACGAAATGGAGTTGATGTTATTAGCATTAAAACAAGTGATATAAACCCAAGTAATATAGAGAAGTATTTATTAGTTCAACTAGCAACGGATGGAGCTGAACTTGATTATTCTTTAATTGAGTATGAACCACCAGATTATTGGTTACAGCAAAAACAAAGAAATGAACATGAAAAATCTAAAAAAAAGTGAACCTTTGCCTTATCAAATAACTTGATAAGGCTGTTATATTAAATATTCATTCTTCTTCAACACTTTGCTTCGTTAGTTGAATAAAAAATCTCCCCAAAGCAATGTTTGGGTGTTTTTTACATTATTAACCTTAAAAAGAATCATAATAAATCTGATTTTTGTATTTGGATAAATCTAAGAGCTTCTCTCTCTTTACGTAGCCTTAAATTCAGTAATTGACATCCTTCACACAATTATTTTAATGTTTTAGTTTCTCTATCTATTAGATGTTTACTAAAATCTACATTCGCACTTTCGTACCCAGCAGTGACTTGCCAACCAAATATGTTATTTTGGATTTTCACGTTTGATGTCGTATTAATAACATCTGAACCATTTGTTCTTAATAGCAAATAATAAGTATTAGAAATTTCTGTTTCAACAACATCTATTAACTGTGTAGAATCATTTTCAAACACAGTTGTTATATATTTTTCAATTGCTTCATCACGAGTTGAAAAATGAGTCGAATATTGATAAATACCAAAAGAAATAATCATTATGACCACGATTGAAAATAAGTAAATCAATAATTTTTTATTCTTATTTTTCATGCCACCCTCCTCCTTTACTTTTCTAGAAATTAATTCGACGCCCTACAAAAAGTACCCGCTTCTTAAACTAAACAGTCCCGTTAGTTTAAGTACTTTGCTTCACAAACTTAATTAAACCTTAACATAAATATCCAAATATTTCTTGTTGAGAGTTATACTACAATCTGGCCCTTTAATGAAAACGACCGCTGATCCTTATTACAGAATCGCGCCAGATTATGGTATAAGTTTTATTAATTATTCAAAATTTATGTAATTATAAAAATAATAATAATTAGCGTTATCACGATAATACTGATTAAGGCTTTCGCTTTTGTATTACGAATTGCACTTTCAGTTAATTGAGGTTCTTCTTTGTACATCCCACGCCTTCCCTGTATTAAACTTTTTTCTGGGTTGAAATAGGTCCAAATTAAAACCCCATATACTATAAGGATTAGCAGTATTATCTCCACACTCACAACACCTCCCAAAAGTAATTAGTAAAAAATATAAGATTGAATTTCTTTTTAGTTTTAAAATTTACCTAATCACTACTTAGACCATGCAATAACCGTAAGTTCATTTAAACCCTCGTTTGGTAACTTTACTTATTATTTTTAGGAAAAAATTTAATACAGCTATTTTCACTTTCATTTAAGAAATGTAAATCTTCAATTGTTATTTGCTGCGGATTTATTCGATGCATGTTTTTAGAAGGCACTTTATCACCGTGCCATATTGACCAAAACTCCACGCGATTTTGTTCTTCAACATGTTCCTTAATATAGTCAACGAGTTGCATAAAAGTTGTTTCATTTACAGTCCCCCTCACCTTATAAATATAAGGCTTTTGAATTTGCCCTCCTGCTGCTATAGGTGGATTTTTTCTACAAGGAAGAATTTCAAACTGTCCCCGTAAACCAAAATGATATTCCTCGAAAGTTATATTTAATTTTTTAAAATTTGCTTCAACTGCGACACTTTTATATAATAAGAAATCTTCCTCTAGGGATTTTCTTTGAATAGTAGGTAAGGGGTTTTTTGAAGCAAAATAACGATAAAGGCTCATACTATTCCTCCTTATAATGTTATTTTATAAATATTATACTAAATAATGTCACCTACAATTTAGATAGTTACCAATCCTTCGTTTGGCAACACTTCTTAAAAGCATGTTATTCAACAATATGGCCCGATTGTTGAATAACATTTAAACAAAACTTCAAAACCAATTCAATTTTAACATAAATAACCAATAATAAAATCACCTCTAAGAAAAACTAACGAGGTGATTTTTTTCAAGCTTTATTTTGAGAACTAAATTAATGATGCTTATACAAACAAATGTATTACATAAATCTCGAATACTAAATTAATAGAGTTTTCTCCCAACACCATCAAAACTTTACTAAAGGCTTTCCCTCCTCTCTATCGAATATTGTACAGGAGGAAGGAGGTGTAAATAATGAGTGATGTAAAACTAAGTTCTTTCCCTTCTACTAAAACTGCAGCTTTGACAATGCTTTATCTAGAGAAACAAGATATTTCTAATTTAACACCATCTCAATTAGTTGATAAATACGATGAAGTCTATTATGAAATTACACAGAGAATGAAAGAAAATAAGAAAGGGAAAAAATTCTCATTCTAAGTAATTTGCTATTTCTATCATTGAATTTGTCAATCGGGCTAGTTCCTCATCAAGCGCTGATTGAGATCGCTCCGCTAACAATACTAGTTGTTGGCGGAGTATTTCTTCTACTGACATTTCATTTATTGATTTAGATTCCATTTTTCTACTCCTTTAATTTTTTGATTTTTATATTGCATCTGCTTCTAGCACTTCGTAAGACTACACTTCCCTGCTAAATTTCTTTCTCCACTCGTTATAACTGACATAAGGTATCGTCACATTTGGTGGCTTTACTTCTTTGTAAGCTTTGTTAAACGCCTGCCTATACGTTAGTCCTAAATCCTCCATGTAAGCATCTATACGAACTGCTAATTTCTTTTGGTACGTGTCATCCATGTAGAGCAAATGATTCGTTTGAAACGTTTCATCTTCTTTGTATTCTCTACACGTGTTAGCTTCTTACATGGATACATACGAAAGCCTCTTTGTTTGAAGTAGGCAATTGTTTTAGGCTCTGCGTTATCCGCTTTAATAATTGACTTCTTAAGACCTAACGCTTCAAGTTCGTCAGCTGTTTTGTCATCCGTCATACCCCTCTTGTAATACTCTTCATAGATATACAACCACTTTTTATCATGGTCCACTACCATCCGCAAAACAGCATTGTAAGAATCAACAAAACCAAAGTCCATCCCGTTTTTTCGAATTGGTTTTCGTATAAACGCTATTTCATCCATTACCTGTTCATGGGGCTTCGTTTCAAATTGCGGAAGCACTAATTGACCATTTACACCAAAGCGTCCATTACGTGCAATCCTATGTAAATCAGGATCGTATAGAGCCAACTCATCTAGCTGCTCGATATAACTTTCAGGTAAGAAAAGGTTGCTGGAACAGCTATTTTAGCTGACGATATTACAGAAGGTATCCAAAAAGCGAAAGATATGTTAGCTTTTCGTATCCTTGAATTAGAAGAAAATGAAACATCTCTGCCCAATCCATCAAATCCTGCAGATATCGTTTTGCATGCAGAATCAGATCGCATTATCTTTATTGACGTTTACATGCCCCCATTTCGTAATCAGGCTGTAAATAAAGCTGTAACAAAAAACTGTACATTACCTCGCTGGTTAAGAGACGCAGCTGAAGATGCCGGATTAAATTTTTCACAGATACTTCAAGCTTCACTTAAAGAGGCCCTTGGTATTGAACAAAACGACAAAAAAGCAGCCAATTAAGGTTGCTTTTTTTGCTGACAATTTGAATTTCTATAGGTTCATTTTGTTGATTTGAACCAAGCTTTTCAATCTCCAATTTCGTTTTATCAATATTCAGCTGCATCTGCTCTAGTTTAAGTCTACGCTCATCATCAACATCAGCCATCTCCACAAACTGACGAATAGAAGAACGCAACTCCCCGATTGCTCTCGATTGAGCAGTGAGTAGTTGCGCCTGTCGCTCCCATGCAAATTGGAAGTTGTATTCAGTTTCGTGCGTAGGATTTTTACCACCTTGCACCCTCTCTCGCTTGAGCTCTTTTATGATTTCTTCTTTTGATTCAACTTGCATAATACGTTGAGCTCGAATGATAGCAACATACTGGATTTGTATTTGATCCCAGATTAGGGCGGCTGGAGAACGATCGTTCATTGCCTCCATGATTTCGAGTGTTTCTTCGGGTAGGTACTTTTGAAAGAAGCCATGCTTTAGTGCATTTGTGTTTCGTTTCGGAGGCGAAGCGTTTGTATTACCTTTATTTCCTTTTGCATTGTTGTTTCCTATTGGTGCACCACGGTTTCTACTTTCTGTCTCTATCTCGTTGTCGGTTGCATCTCCACTAGAAATAGTTGCAACCTTTTGTGTTTTGGTTGCATCCTTTTCTGTTGCATCCCTCGACCATTTTTCACGGCTCTTTCGACTCTTTAATGTACCAAGCTTTATATCATGTTTTTCAGCAAGAACAGCAAGTGTAATCTTTGTGGTTTCCCACTCATTTTTAATTTCATCCCAATTAGCCATCTCTCATAACCACCACCTCCAGCAGAACAAATAAAAAGACACTCAATTGAGTAATTGAGCATCTTTTCTATGGTTAATCTTTTTTATATTCTCTTTTAAAAACGATCACGATAGAATTAGTTTTCACAGAACTAAGTCCGTTATTCTCTGTAAGCGCAGAGCTAGTTACTTGGTGGGTCATCGAAGCAACTTCCCATCCATCATGACCATATTCATTTAACATCTGATCGAAATCATCTGAATCGTGTACACTTGCGATAATTTCATCCCAATACATCGTTTTATATTCCCATTTTTTCACTACACTCACCTCCCACCCAATCATAAACTAAAGGATGGAAAATGTGTTATAACTTTTTGCTCTCAAAACCACACCAAACTCTACCTTCTCATCACAAAGTGTTTTGGCTGTTTGATGCAGTTTTCAAAGCATAATTAAAACCCCCATCCCTGCGCTGGAAGAAGGCTTTTTGCACTCGTCTATTATTTTTTATTATGGTAAAACTGCCGAGTTAGCTCACTTCTAGCAACCGTGGTAGAGCTACACCATGTTATTAATGCAAATGAATTGACTAAGTTTTCGTAACTTATGTTTTTATAATAAAAAAGCATCCAAATCGGATGCTTCTTACAATTAATCTTACTTATGCTTTAATTCTTAAAACAAAACGTGGTTCATAATCACTAATCACTTCAAAAATGCCATCATTATAACAATATAGATGATGCTCTACATTTGGAATCTCTTTACTTCCTAACCACGGTAATTGATCAAACCACTCAATATAATCTGAAGTACTCATTTTATAAAACCACTCTGCAGATTTATCGATAACTGTCTCTTGTTCAATTGCATCATGGACCAGTGGCACTAAATCTGACCTAGGAATTTCTCCTGTGTATCGGAAAGACCAAACATAATCTTGAATTGGAGAATTTTTATCATAAATAATATCAACTTCAGATCCGTTTATATCAATTAATGTTAAGCATAGACCTAAGTCAGAATAATTGAAATGAGCATTTACGATTTGGGCTCTTTGTAAACATGTAACTGGTTGCCAAATATGAAGTCTACGAGCGCACATATAGTTCCCCCTTATTCTCGCTTAAAAACAATGCTAATAATATCTTACTTTATCAGTAAAAGTTCCATTAGGATAGCTAAGTGTAACTTGACCTGTTGAGGTAGAATTATACATGGTAACTGTCCTACCATCACTAGTTTTTGTTTTCGTTGTTGGGCTTTGAATCACTGTTGTGCCTGGCATCTTATTAAAATGCTCTGCTGCCCTCGCTGCACCGCCAGTGTTTGTATAATTATTAACTTTATTAGTTGAATTTGTAAATGTCGCTAAACCACGAATTGCTTCCCACATTTGAGTGCCTGAACATCTAGGTGTAATTTCGAGATCATCCAATGTTTCGGAAGTGTCATCAGAATCTAAAATTTCAATAATCTCTGGATCGTTCCCCGCACTCATAATGCCACAAAGGGCTGGTGAGGCACTTGCTATAAAAAATATAGGCCGGCCATGTATGTCGCGCTCCGGACTAATCCGACAAGCCAGGTCGTTCGTCGATTTGTCTGTCCTTAATATTTGTATTTCATAAATACCAATGGAGAGAACCATTACCGCACCGAACCTACCTCCGATTTTACAAGATAAATTTTTAAATACCTAATGTATAACGAATGTAACGTTTGTAACGTCTTTCACATCTGTAACATATCCTCATATTGTTTATTGTTTAGTTATATTTAGTATGAACAAACTAAATATATATTCTATTAGCAATAAATTTTAACATAACCATAAACAATCAATTTATAGCCATACCAATCAAAATATATTTAAACTACTCGATAAATAGAAATTTCCAATTACTCCATTATTATACTAAAGTAACATTTTGTGAGATAGTAAAAAAGTTACTTGAGAAGAAAATTGTATAATGAAATAATATACAAATGTTAGTAATTACTAACAAAAATGTAATATTGGAGTGATTATTATGAACAAAAAATATTTAAAGGGAATAACTAGTGTAGTAAGTAGCGCACTACTATTAAGTACGATTTCTGCAGCAACCCCATCTCCTGTGAGCGCAGCAACTACAGACGATGAAAAACCAGAGTTTTCAAGTTCACAAGTTGAAGAGTTAAACCAAGGTCAACTTATTAATGAATTAATAGAAAGTAATATAAAACTAAATCCATCTTCTTTAAGTCTAGAAGATTTTGAAAGTATTAATGATATTCCCAAAGAACTTTTGGACCCGAATTATTACTCTGAAGAAGAAATTATTTATATTCCAGAATCATATTTAAATCCGAATCACCCTGATTCACTTGGTACAGTTGGATATTCAGGAAATGATTTAATTCAAAGCTATGCTATTGCTGCGGCAGCAGGTATCTATGCTATTCCGGGTATTGGGCAAGTGACAATAACTGTTACTGGTGCTATTATTATCGGCGGTGCTGTAATTATGGCTGGTTCATGGCTTTATAACCAAGTTTCCGTTTATTTTTCAAAAAAAGCCGCTGAGAAGGCTGCTGATAAAATTCCAAATGATTTAAAATCAGGTGACATGCAGGTTGATTTAGGAAAGTTTAAAAATAAACATGGAAAAACAGCTGAGCAAACAACCTCTAGTCCACCATTCACTAATGGGAAATGGCGCCTGGAAAAAGATACAGCAGGTCATATAGGATATAATGGTGAGAAAAAAGCATGGAAAGTATGGAAAAAAGGTGCTAGTGAAAGAACTGCTTCACTAGATAAGAATGGTAACGTCATTGATGAATAATAAAATAATATGGAAAAAAGGTGACTCTATTTGCAATTAAAAAAATTTATGGAAGAAAATTATAAAGGATTAACATTATCGCCAGATTTTTATCATAATTGGGAAACAGGTATTCATATTGAGTTAGGTAATGATAATCATCAAAATTATGAAAAACATAATTTACCTAGATTTCATATAGAGTATAAACAAGTATCTGAAATTTTAGCTTTGTTGTTTAAAAAAACAGATGATGTCATTGTTGTTGTAAATTCATACCCTGATGAAACAAAAAATACTGTACATCCAAACTTTTTTAAAAGATATGTAAAGAATCAAAAGAAAAAGTATTCATTACTACTCCAAGAATATACTTGGTTATTCGATGAAGATAAGATTTCGGTTCAACAAATGGAATTATATTGTAAAGCCTTGGATTTAAAATTAGAATTACTGCTAAAAACATGTATTCATGAGGACTTTTTATCTCAAAATCCTCGACTAAAAAGAAAACATAGTATTTATGCTCCTGATGTCTTTTTAGTGAATACTAATACAAAATGCATTTTCCATCTTTATGATGATAGTGGCTGTGAAATCTTAAATACAGATATGGAGTTTCATAACGAACTATTAGATTACTTTAAAGAGTGGAATATTCAATCCAAACCATAATATATTGCATAAACTATACAAAGAGTGTTAATCCAAAAGATTAACACTCTTTTTTTAAAACATCCTTCATTTTCTTCTCTCGGAATGGATTACTCCCAGCGAAGCAATCATCTGTTTTACAATATTATCCTTAATACGTTTAATACTAGTAGCTGATAATGCCATGTGTTGACCTATCCAACGTTGAGATTTACCGTCTAGCATCCAGTTCAGAACTTGTACCTCTCTATCCCCATCGACTTTTTCAATTAGATATTGGACCTCCAATAGCTTTCTCTCGTAATCCGCAACACGTTTAATATTTTTCGAACGTCTAATTAGCCTCCTGCAAAATTGGATCACCTACATGACCTGTTGCTTTTGGTAATGTAGCCTCAATTCCGTATTGAGCAGTTTTTGCCCCTACAATCAATTCATCACGCATTTCTTTAATAACATTAAACATCCAATGATAGTCCCTAATTATAGAATCTAAAGTATCTGGTGTTAATTCTAAAGGTTTCTCTTTTAACATAGTTCCGCCCTCCTATGTGTTATAATGCAGATAAGAATAAGGATTAAGAGGACGGGCTGTAGTGTGTGACAACGCTGCGGCTTTTTTATGTTATAATTTACACAAAATACATAATGAGGTAATTCAATGGATATATTTTCAGGAATATCACTTGGTGGAAGTCTTTTATTTTTTATACCGCCAATGATATTACTACCGCTTGTAATGGTAGTTTGTGTAGCAATCTACAAAACGTTATTCGGAAAAATCTTGCCGACAAAGATTTATAATTTCTTTATTGGCCCCATTGCCCTACTTAGTTTCTTTATATGGGCAATCCCTATGAATATGGGGTTTTATGAATTTTTTAGGGCGATATTATAGTCGCTCTTTCTTCTTATTTTCCTCATATTGTTCAGTAAATCATTTTTCTTCTTTATAAGACTCCAAAAGTTCAATTAATGCTGGAACGGCTTCTTCATTCAAAGAATACCTCTCATTCATATAAAAGCTTCCTGTATTTGCACTCGCGTAATACCATATATCAATGATTTCTTTCGAGTTATCATCGTATACCACTTCAAGCTTATATAAAGGACCTTCATCTGTATGAGGTTGTGATAATATAGTGGCATCTTGCATTGCATCTTCAAAAAGTTTTATTTGAGTGGCATTTTCAACTTCTTGTTTATCTAACTTAGCATTTGTTCCTTGTCCAATCACAATTATTTTTTGAATTTCATCTGCAAACTCAAAAGTTTTCATCTCTTCATTATTACAACCGACAAGAAACAACAAAACGAATATTATAAACTTTTTTTTCATTAGATTCCAGACCTCTCACTATTTGTTTAATAGATTAGACTTAAAATCCATTAAACAGTTACAAACTGCCGAAACTTTTATTTACTGACATTTTTTATAAATCATTCAATAATCTAAACATTCTTCAGATCATTCATATCTGCCCTCCTACACCTTCTCAAAAAACGATTGTTGTATATACCCACGCTCAATTATTTGAGGATTGAGCCATAAACTTTCGCATTTTTCTTTTGCAGCTTCGGTTGTGGCCATCTTCGAAATCCTTGTCCAACCTTGTAAAATATCATTGTACATATTGTTGTTGTAGCCACTAATCATGGCAAATCCTCGATGTTGATTTAGAGCCATTAATAAAGTTTCATGTTGCTCGTTTGTCATTTCATAAGCATAGTGTCGTTTTGTACGTGTGCTCAATAAATACGGTGGATCACTGTATATCAAACAATCCTCTTTGTTATAACGGCGTATCAGAGTTGCAGCATCTAAATTTTCAATTTGTACATTCTGTAATCGCTCTGTTGCTTCTAAAACGATAACTGGTAGCTTACGCCAATCAGGTAGGGCACTAAATGTTGTAGAATCTACGTTATGACGCCATCCTGTACGATCACTTGTTTTCCCTCCCCTAGACATCCAACAACGAACTAAGAATACCCTAGCTCTTTCTAACGCATTTAATTCACCCTTCAATGCTGTAAATGATTCGTTGTATTCTTGTCTTGAATAGGGCGTAAGTTGAATTTGTTGGGCTAGTTGTTCAGGTTTGTCGCGAATGACTTTAAATAGATTGACGATTTTGCCATCTAAATCATTTATTGTTTCGATACGCCCAGCTGGCTTATTGAATAAGACAGCACCACTTCCGAAAAATGGCTCAAGATACACCTCATGCTCGGGCATTTGGTTTACAATCCATCTAGCCAGATTCCACTTAGAACCGACATAATTTAAAACTCGCTTCAAATAATCACCTCCTGTTATTGCACATTTTTCGCTTAATCCTCAAACTGTGCAGTAAATGAATCAATACAATGTTCTATAAATGTCCTAACTATGCTATTATTTTATAAACAACAATTCCAAATGTTAGGAGGTTTTAGGATGACTCTAAAGATTGTTAAAACTCTATTATCAATCATCCTTGTGTTCCTGTATTATTTAGGCTTTTGGACGGCTAACCCTAATATAAAAATTGTATTTTTCTTTCTTATGGTCCTCTTTATTTTTGAAATAGGTGTTGAAACTGGTAAGAAGCGAAAGAACAGAATCTAACCGGTAAGTTTTAATATTCTCTCAGACATGATCTATTCGTAACATTACCCAGTCTCATGAAGCCTTCACCTCTTCAGTAACTGCAATAGCATAATCCAAAGCCTCGTCCTGTGTGCTCAACCCTTTCAGCACGCGTAAAGCTTCTAGGTTCTGATAAAAGCCAATCTCGTTTTCTTTGTACTGATATTTTTTGTAGAGGCCAATGTGTAACACCAACTGATCGATTAAGTATTGTTCACCCATTCCGCACCCCTCGCTTTAATTTGATTCTTGCTATATGTCAAAATGCGCTTAGGCTTCCCATACTTTTTACCAACCTCATCTCTCGTCATGCCATGCTCTAGCCAGCAATGTTTTTTTGTAATGATGGTCCCAATGTGATGACAGCCAGGAACAGGGCATTTCAACAGTTCTCCATTTGGTGCATACCATGTGAAATTTTTAGTCATTTGTTTCACACACCACCAATCTATTAAAAGCCTTGCGGTCACCAGTTTCTAAAGCGATATCGATAGCAGCAGTTTTGTAATTTTGTTTGTTGAATTCTTCAAGCTCATTCATGAGTTTGTTTAGTTCCCACTCACATCTCGCCTCACGAACTTTGGCTAAAATTTGTTTATAATCATTCTTCATCCATTCTCCCTCCTAAATAGCCAAAGCTAATTGATTTTCATCGATTTGGGCATTGTAAATGTTGCAAACTACTCCACCATTAATCTTGTAAACCATGTTACCAGCTTGGTATTCGCCATCTGGCAAAGCAACTTCTTCACCAATGCCAAATTGATCTAAACTTACTGTTTCACCATTCAACACAACGCCTTGGCTTAATAATTCGACTCTTTCGAGTGAAACATCGACATGTACATAAGCACTTGCACTTACTTGATAAATGGCATTACATACATCACACGTTATTTCTTCCTGTAAATCGCTTATTTCACCATCGTCTAAGGCTTCGTTCCTGACAAGATTTAAGAAGTCGTCTAGATTAACTTTATGACCACAACCACAATCGATAGATTTGTTGTATCTCATCTGTTCGCCCTCCAATCAAGGGGCTAGGCGCCCCTCACTTTAATCTATAATTCAACCCTAAATCCTTATTGATATGAATAAAAAACTGCTTACACATCTGATAAAAGCGTGTACCGAGACCTTCGTCCATTTGAACAATCATTTCGTCAAACGTTAGTTCGCTGCTTATAAACACTGGCTTATGATTCATATAACGATAGTTCACAACTGAATAAAGCTGTTTAATTTCCCACTCACTCCCTTGTGGTACTTTAATCCTTTGACCATCTTTCACTTGCTTTGTAACAGGTTTAAACAAATCATCGATAAAGAGAATATCGACCTGCTTCATACGGATCATCTTGGCCTCTAGCTTTTCGAAATCTGACCGTAAATCATCAAAGCCTTCAACGAATGGAAAATACAATACTGACTTATGTTTCTCTGTCATCATTAAGTTCGCCAATGCTATAAGTAAGTGTGTTTTCCCTAATCCTGGTTGACCTAGATAGGCAATACTGTTTTGCTTTGACTTTTGGATTTGTTCAAAATCTGCATAGTATTTAGTAGCCAATAGGTGCATGTCTTGTACTACCTTGGGTGCTCCATTGGTGAAAAAGTTATCAAATGTCATTGCTTTGAATTCTTCTGTGATTTCACTAGCCTTCATCAGCTTGCTAACAATTCTATTTTTCTCGCATTCGCAATCAACCCAAATTTGAAATGATTTACCGTAAGTAATACTTGCTTCATCTTCATCGACTTTCATTTCAAATAATCCTCCTACATCTTTGCACTTCATACATTCGTACTGTTTGTCATTAATCGAGGCTGCTTCTTCGTCCAATAATGCTTGGTACTTTGCTTGTGCCTTTGCTAGTACTTCCTGTATTGGATGCACGTTGTTGAGCCTCCTTTTTCGCTAATAGTTGCATAGATGTTACGCCTTCATATCTCCAATTGCGTAATGTACCATTAGCATATTTTTCTTTATTTCTGACTCGTCCATTTATTAGAGCTCGCTCAAACGCTTCAATAACTAGATTTGCATCTTGATAGGTCGATAGATAGTAATCAATATCTTCTCGTAACTTATTACTAGGCAACTTTTGCAGACGACTGAAAAAGAACCCATATAGCTTTTGAGCATGCAGCTTGTTTGTAGTCAGTACTTGGTTAATATCAGTATTTAGTTTATTCAATACTTGGTTATTATCAATACTTAGTAGGGGCGGATTTTCCACTAGTGGTTTTTCCACTTGTGGGTTTTCCTCTAATGGCTTTTCCACTGGTGGCATTTCTACTGGTGGTTTCTCCTCTTGTTGGATAGGCGCTTCATGGACAATTGTCTCCCAAGCAACGATCCTTTTCGTTTTTTCATCTCTAACTGGTTTACGCTCAACATAGCCGTTATCTTTAAGCTCTTTCAGTCCGCTTTTGAACGAATCTTTGCCTTCTGTAGCATGCGTAATCAATTCGTCCAAATAAAACACCCAATCATCTGGCATAGAAAGCATATAAGCCATGATGCCTTTAGCTTTCCAAGATAGACGGCTGTCATTTAATGCTGTACGATTCATCACTACATAGTTATTGTTTTTAGCTACTCGGATAATGCCCATTTGCCCTCGCCTCTCCTTTTTTAGTGTTACAAAATGCTGTTAGAAGTTTGGTATTTCAGTTAGGAAATAAATAATAATTTCCCGGGTAAGCGCAAGAAATGACAAGTTTTACTGTTCATCGACTAATTCGCTTCTAAACCTATATAGTTCAAGCATATTAGCCCTCCTGAACGTATTGTAGAATGTCACCTACATCGCATTTCAAAACCTTACATATCACTTTTAAATCGTTTATTTTGATGCTGTTCGAACGTCCATAATACAGATTTCTAAGTGTAATCATAGGAATGCCTGTCCAATGATGAATATCTCGTATTTTTAGGCTACGTTCTGCCAATAAAATGGCGAATCGAACTTTAATCATAGCTACCTCCTAAAAATGCTTGTTCTCGCTCACAAACTGCGAAACTACCGCTTATTTTAATGATTTGATAGTCTGGATATCGTTTCATATATTCCAACACTAAGCCGAATAAAAATGTTTATATGAAAAGTCACAAACATTGATTTAACAACATTCGTGACTTATTGGTGTACGTCCAAACTTGCATTTTGGAACGTTTATTAGGTTTGTTTTGTATACGTTATAAACTCTTGTTGCAATAAAAAATCCGTATGTTGAACAAATTTTTATTTTTATTTTTATTTTTTAAATAGGATACGATACACCGTTTTCCAAAAAATAAATTACTCTTTCTCTAAGTTCTTCTGGTTCAATCCAATGTTCATCAAGATATTCGTCTAAAGGCCTAAGTTCCATATTCGCTGAAGGATACTCAACACTTATTTCTTCTAAAACCTCTAAATATTGATTGTAATAATTTTCTTTTTGTTCTTGCGTTAAGTTTAAAAGAATTGGCGCTGTTGATTGTTCAGTAGCCAGCGATTTTTCTGTAAATTCTTTGTTATCAGCCTTATCATCCGTACAACCAGCTAAAGCAAATGCCCCTAGTAAAATACTAACGTAAAAATATTTTTTCAATATTCCACCCCATTTAACATTAATTAAAAATCAATTTAATAATAACATATATGGTATTTATTGTATTTAAGGTTCCCAAAGCGTCGTTTGGCGATATTTCTTTGCTTACCGTTGTGAATCCGTATAAATCTGGCTAAATCCCTTATTCAACATTATGGCCCTTTAATGTAGGAAGGCACATTCCGTAAGAAATGTGTACGATTGTGGAATAAATACTGTGTTGGAAAACTTCCTTAGTGAAAATACCTATAAATATTCTACCTACACTCTAATTCAAATTGAATAATCTCGATATGATTTCATCACTTCCTGGAGAAAACATAAAGATTGAGAACGAGATACATAATAATCCTATAAGTATCGAGCTTAATCTTTTTTTCCCAAGTAGCCCCTTAATCACTAAAAATAATCCTACAAATAATATCAAGAAATACCATAATCCCATAATTTCACCCCTTATATTACTTAAATATTATGACGTTACCATTTAATACAAAGTTCTTCCTTTTTTGAAATATTTACCTTGTTAGTTAAATAAAAAAAGTCCCCAATCGTTCTTTAGTAATCTTTCGTGAAAAGGTGTTATTCTACAATCTGGTCCTTTAATGAAATCGAGCGCTGATCCTTATTACAGAATCGCGCCCGGTTATTAAACAAGAAGTTTAGTTTCTAAATAAAGCGATATTTACGTGAAAATTGAGTGATAACCAAGATACTCGTTAACCCAGCAATGAAATACCATATTGTATTAAATGGAACTATGTACATTAATACACCAAATAAAATAGCTGTTAAAAAGCTAACTGTAATTGATTGTACATTCGTAATTTTATCTTGAATGAAATAATATAAAGTGAAGGGTAGTGCTAAAGTAAATAACGGAATATAAATTGTTACAATAGATGTTTCAATGAGGGATATTGAAAGCACGGCTATTATGAAACCTATTGACGTAGTAAGTGTTCTCCCCACAAAAAATTTACCAGTAAAATAGTAGTATAGCAGAACAAACATAAGCGTTAAACTGGAACTAATCCCCGTTATTAAAACAAAAGGATGACCCATGAAGAAAGCTGCTATTGAGAAAAAAACTAAAGAAACGAATGGCAACAACAATATTGAAGGATTTTGCACTTTTTCTATATTCATTACATTTGTAAAACTTATAAGAAGTAATAAAGTAAATGGAACCGTCAAATATCCTAATTCAAAATGATTACCTAGAATAATATGATTAACCTCAAGGTTTCCGACCATTATGATTACAAGTGACGCACCGATTTGACCAAGCACCCCCCAAATGCTTGATAATTTAAAAGCTTGAGTAACCTTATCCGTAATTACAATTGAAACGACACCAATAAATAAAGCTAAATAAAACAAAATTCCACCTCCAGAATAATTTTTAGAAATAATACAATTTAATTACTTTAATTCCAAATTATACATTATACGCAAAAATATAGCGAGAATACTTTGATAATGCTCTTAATGTTGTAGAGCTGTATGAACCTCAGTAAGAACTTAATTTTTATTTTTTTAATTCTAAAAGTATAGGTGTAAGAAAGGGAAAAAATACTCATAAGTAATTTGCGCTGCAATGCCTCAAAACCTTGGTGATTTTGATTTCCACTTTCCATAGTAGTAATAGCCAGTATCTGTAGCATTTGGTCGAGGATGGATTTTAAACGATTATTAAAGACCACTTCAATATCTTTTTCAGCCTCCTTCTCTAGATCATCTAGGATTTTATTAATCTCTTGTTGATTCATGAATCTTCATCTTCTTCTGGATTATCATCCAAAGGTTCTAAATCCTTACCGTACAACTAGCATCCTTTGCCATCTCTTCTAGCTCATAATCCACATCATCAACAATAGACATCTTAGATAGACGTGTACGCTCTGACACTAGCCCTACCTCCTTGCACCTTCTCTCTTTTACGCTCTTTTATCATCTCGTCTTTTGATTCGACATGCATAATACGCTGTGCTCGAATAATAGCAGCATGCTGAATCTATATTTGATCCTAGATTAAAACTGCTGGAGAGCGTTCGTACATTGATTTCATGATTTCGAGAGTTGCTTCTGGTAGGAACTTTGCGAAAAAGCCATGCGTTGTAGCATTCTGATTTTGCTTTGGTGCACCATGCCCCTTAACGTTGATATTACCCACAAGAGCTCCCCGATTTTGTTTAGTAACGTTACCATTGGATTTAGTAACATTACCTTTCAAATGATCGTCCCATTTATCTTGGTTCTTACACTTTCGAATTTGAGAATCGGATAATTGTAGTTGTTTGGCAATATCCTTCAACAAAATTTGTCCATTGCTTTGAAGTTACATTTGAAACGCTTCATCACGTTTCTGGTTTCTTGTCTAGCCATTGCTCATAACCATCACCTCCATCGTCATTTGTTTGTTTTGTAAAATCACCCCATAATGCTAGTTGCTTGTTGTATTCCCAAGAAAAAAACACTGCTATAAAAACAGTGTCACAATACATCTTTATATTAAGTTTCTAAAAGACTTTATTTCCTAGTATTGTTTCTATACATTGTTTTTCTTCTACCTTATTGTGATACTCAAAGAACCCAATTCTATTCCCCCAAGGGTCAGTAAATGTACCCCATTTCACTGGTACTTCTTCCCTTGAATGTATCTCAAAATTCTTAATGTTCAAATACTTATCAAGTCTATTTTTCTCTTTTTCTAAATCGTCAATTCCAAAACGCAAAGGTCCACTTTCTTCTGAAGGTAATCCTTCTGCAACTTGCAACCAACAACCAGGGATGATCTCCCATTCCGCAAATCCTTCGTGTGGAATGAAATCTGGTTGTTTATTCAATAATGTTTGATACCAATGTATCCCTTCATTTATATTTTTAACGCGTACCTGTATGGTCATTTCAAAAATCAATCGAATCCCCCCTATATTATCTATTATAAGATTCAATAACACGTTGAATATTCCTTCTAAAACTTAAGTATTTCACTCTCAAAACTTCACCAAACTTGTACCGCTCTTCACAAAGCGTTTTGGCTGTTTAATGCAGTTTTCAAAGCAAAATAAAAACATCCCGAAGGATGTTAGTAATCTTTATTCTTCTTCTAGTAAAAGAATGTAGAATTTAATTCTGCTTTTCTGTCGAACCAAAAACTTCAACAACCTCTTTAGCATAAACTTGGAAAATATAGTTTTTCTCTTGTTCTTCCGAAGCAATGCCTGTCGCTAAACCTTCAGGTGTTTTCCCACCTTGAATAAACATTAAAATATTATGATCATCGTCAACTGTTGAAAAATCACCCTTTTTCCAACGTTTTAATATATCTAGATACGTTTCATAAGGTGCATATTTATCAGACATTTTATGACGCTCATATTTATCTTTGTTTTCTTCTACCATCTGTATTAAAGTCTCGATCCTTTCTGGCGTTATCATAATAGAACCTTCTTTCGATTCAGCGATAATCTTTTGGTGTGCCATCTCTTGAATCACTTCTTCTACTAGATTGCCAACGAAGGGTTCATCTCCACTTTTCCATTCATCAATTTTCTTGGAGAACATAGGATTTTCCCAACCCATACCACTCACATCCACCGTCGATACAAATTTTTCTTTTTCCTCTTCTTTTGAATTGTTCTCTAATTCTTTTACATCATGTTCAGACTCTTCTTTTTCATAGATCTTTTCTGTGATTAAAAGAGTACCACCTATACTCAATGACGCAGTTAAAACAACTATACCTAAAACATATGTCCACCTCATTATTTCACCACCAGAATTAACAGTTTACACCAAATTATCATATATAATACTTCATGTAAACAAGAACTCATTTTCTCGTCCCCGTGACAATTCACTTAATAAATCATATTTAAATTCACACGATATACTCTATTTATCTGCTGATTTGATAAAATTGAATAATACAATAAACAACTTATGTAGCAAAAAAACACATTTGTATTTTCATACGCGAAATAATGTGGGTTTTATCTTTATATTAACTTTTTTTGTACCTCTGAAGTAACCCCCCCGAATCCGCTCAAGGGGTTTTGTGTTCGTCTATTATTCTATTGTGGTAAAAATGTCGAGTTAGCTCACTTCTAGCATCGTGGTAGATGTAATCAAATTGTGTTCGTGCAATTCCGTGCACGTTTAGTAAGTTTGACTGACAAGCGCAAGTCGGTCGTCGGTCTGTCTTTCCCTAATATTGAGGTTTTTATAAATACCAAGGGAAGAAACAATTACCGCACCGAACCTACCTCCGAGTTTACAAGACAAATTTTCAAACACAAACTATCGTACATGTTTTACATTTGTTTCTTTTGTTACATCTGTTCCTTTTGTTCCAATCGTTCCGTTTACAATATTATTAAATCACTCGTTTGCTGAATAAGGACTGATCCATAACTTAATTCAAGACGAAAAAAGATGGGATTTCTGTGGAATCCCATCTTTTAGTAAATCCCCCGTTAGCTTAAGTAGAAAAGTAATAGGGTTAACTGATTCATTACTTTCGATAGTTCACTTTAGCAAATGAACTTGTTTTATTATTTCTCCAACACGCACATCTATTATTTGAAAATCGTATCGTCAAAAGGTTCCATTATAATTTCTTCATCAATTTGAGTATTTTCATTTACATATTTTGATTTGTTTGAACTTGAGTCATTCTGATCTTCCTGATTATCTTTTATAACAATTAGTACTCCTAAAAGGATTAAGAAAGATCCAATCCAAAATGTGATACTAATAGTTTCATCCAAAATTAACCAACCCAATAATGTTCCAACTACAGGTTGGAAAAAGAAGAACACACCTCCACTAGAGGCATTCAACATTTGTAGTCCACGATTCCACAATAAAAATGCAATAGCTGTAGATACTATTCCTAAATATAACAATCCTCCCCATATCGTAGGGTTTGTTATTTCGTTTATGTTTAATTTAGGTAATTTTGTGATAACAAAAGGAGTTAAAACAACAAAAGCAATTAAAGTAGCATAGGTAGTTACCACAATTTGCGAGTAATCACTTGGCAAACGTTTTATAAGCACAGACATTAATGCCCATGTTAATGCAGCTATAATAAGCGAGATTCCGCCTAGCATACTAGACTTATTAATATCATCTATTCCAACAATAATTATTACACCGAAAGTTGCTAAACTTACAGAAATAGCCTTTTTAAAAGTTAAACGTTCTTTAAGAATAAAGCTAGCAAACACAACCATAAATGCAGGAGTTGTAGCAGTTATAATAGCTCCCATTTGTGCGCTAGAAAGCATGGTACCTGTTTCTTGAGTAACAATTGAAATAGCGTATCCTACAATTGAAATTGTAATTACTAATCCCCAATGTTCCCTTTTAATTTTCCATTTTTGCTTAGTAACAACTCCAATGAATGTTAACGCAACAAGTGCGACAAGATAACGTAACCATACAAGTTCTAATGGTGGTATGATGTCCACGACTACTTTTACGACAACATACATACCTCCCCAAATACTTGAAGCTATTATTAAAAATAAAGAACCGAATATTGTATTTTTCATATTTATACCCTCCGTAATTTTAGGCTTGAAATGCCCTAACGGAGAGAAATATTATTTTTGTTCTCTCCGTTAAGATTGGAAGAGTACATTTGGTACATCGTTTTCAAATAATGGAGCAAAAAACATATAATCCACCTCACAATAAAAATATCTAAGTCTATTGTAACAAATACAAATTTAATTAACTATGTTTCTATTCAATTGTCTTTTAATTAAATAAATAGTATTCCTAGCTTTCTGTAAGGAGTGAAAATCTAAATTTTTTATAAAAAAGTTGCTCCACAATATGGCCCTATTGTTGAATAAATGTTAGATAACATTATACAACCTGCTTCGTTAGTAGAAGTAGCCAATGGGCTACTTCATCATCTGATTCAAAATATTATTTCTTACTCTAAAAATTGTCGTACTTGATACGCTCATATGCTTTCCAATTGCACGCATGCTATCCCCATCTAGCAATCTATGAAGGACTTCAACCTCTCTATCCCCTTCTACAAATGAAATACGGTTCTGCACTTCTGCAAACTTTTGCTCATACTCTTTAATACGATAATTAAGTGCATAAACTTCGGCGTTGTACTTCTGCGAACACCGAATCACTTGTACCTCCACTCGCCTTTGGTAGTGTTGCCTCGACGCCATACATAGCTGTTTTTGCTCCAATATAACTGTCGTTATCAACCTTTGTTACCGACTGCCTTGCTTCCTCAATCGTTTCAACCATCCATCGATAATTTTCAATCCAGTGAAGTAAATTCTCTTTAGTTACTATAATTTGCACTTGTTTGCCCTTTAGGTTTGCCCTCTAAACAATGTCATCCTTTTTTTACTAACTAACCTAAAAGGGTAAAACCAATTCGAGCTGTAGCGTGTGCGACGCTGCAGCTTTTTTGTTAATCTCGGACAGATTTTTTACTCACCATCGGCTCACCGACCGTTATGCTAGAAGTTTTTAAATTGACATTTTTTCATATTGTTTCTTTAATACTTAACAGTCCAGTGGACATCCGTATCTTATCCTTATATCTATCTTTATCTGTAAATTCAACAATTGTTCCTTCAACATGCAAGTTATTCAACGAAAAATTCCTTTACCCAAATTCCTATGAGATACTTTGACGAAAAAAGAAAATGGTCTATTAACCATTTTCTTTATTTATAAAACAATCTCAATGCTTACTAGACAATTGCCAAACAAGTTATATTTTCAAACCATAAATTAATAAAGTAAGGCAAGATTACTTTAGGAAGGAGGTTTGAAAATGAGCATTAACAGAAAAGCTACACACAATATGCGGAAAAAGTGCTATTCTTGTGATGATAATGAGAGCCATCATGAGAAAGATACGAATCGCTGTAAAGGTTGTGTTTGTAATCAATTAAAACGTTTACAAACTCAGACTGAAGTTGATCTTTTCTTATTTGGTGGTCAAGTAATAGAAGATGTTATTTTTATTACCTTTGATCAAAATAATTGTTGTGCATTCTTTAATGATCCAGAAACAGAACCTGGTTCAACAATTGTCGTAGACTGTCAAGATATTCAAGCTATTCGATTTGAAGCAGACTAAGCTAAGTTATAATTGTTTCCTTCCTTAAATTGTTCAGAAACCTTATTTTTCATATGAATTATTTTTAATATTTCACCCATACTAACCATGCTTTAGCAAAAAATAAGAAAAGGATGTGTAAGTATGGGTATTCTTGGTGGAAATCCAAAAGATGAACCATTGCATTATGGTGAAGTATTTAGTGTTTGGACAGGTTTAATGACAGACTACGGCATGATTGCTGGCTATCAAACGTTCTATAATCACGCAGGTGATGAAGAACTTAAAAAAATTATTGAAGATATAATTGAGCTTTGCAGAGATGAAGTAAAACAATTAGAAAAAATACTTAAAACAAATGGTATTGGTTTACCTCCTGCACCACCTGAACGACCTGTAGCAAGATTGGAAGATATCCCTGCAGGTGCTAAGTTTAATGATCCAGAAATAAGCGCAGCTCTTAGTGCTGACCTAGCTGCTGGATTAGTGGCATGCAGTCAAGCAATGGGAATGTCAATTAGAGAAGATATTGCTATGATGTATGGCCAATTCCATACAGCAAAAGCCCAAATTGGAGCTAAACTGTTACGTCTTAATAAGACAAAAGGTTGGTTAGTTCCACCGCCATTACACGTAGATTATCCAGAAAAATAATAATATCACCTGACAAACCAATCCCCAGTAAACTGGGGTTTTTCTTCATAAATGTATAGGAAATCTTAATCTGCACAAATTTTTAATGAGTGTTTCGCACGCACTTATTTGGTTGTGGCATTGGTTGACCGTCACACCTCCCTCCATTTATGCATAGAATAAAATGGACTGTTAATTGCTTGATATATCACTCAACTACTCCTCTATTTTGGCACTTCCTATGGGCACCTTTATAGGGTTTAGTTATTTTTTGGATCACTTTCTTAATTGGAGTGATTCTTTTTTATTTTTATTAATTAAAATTTAGCAATTCTGAAAGGATATATGTGTCACTATTCACACACAATTTTTCTATGGCTATAACGACCTCGCCGTTATAGCTTTTTATTATTCTTGAAATACCTTAAACAATAAAACACTCAGTTAGAATAATATTGTTGTTGGTAAAGATCAGTAACTTCATGAGTATTAATTAATAATTCCTAGTGATAATAAAACCTCTTCTGAACAGACTAATTTGAGGAGGTGAAAATCATGTCAAAAAATCGAAACAAGAACCAAACTTCTGACCAAATTAGACAAAAAATCCAGCAAGCTGAAGCTAACAAAAAACTAGCTTCAGGTCGTTTTTCAAATCAAAATTTTATGAATTCAAAGAACAACGTAGAATTTGGAACTGAGACTGATGCGAACCAAGTAAGACAACAAATTCAAAATGCTGAAACAGACTACATTCAAGGAGCTTCTGGCCCTAAAGCAAATTATGGTTTTGGAAATAACTTAAATTAATTTTTTATCCGGCAGATTTTTTCTGCCGGTTTTGATTTTCATTTCCTCCAATTTTCGCGGACCATTCCACCTTCCCATTAATTGAGTTTCTTTTGTATATTTACGTGCTTTCCTAGCCTTTTTTAGTTCATCATGAATGTATCTACATCTTATAAGGTTTTAGGGGAGTCCTAGTAAAAAACAGATATGATATTGCGTGTAGTCACAATCATTTTTGCTTTTGGTTTATTGATTGCATCATTTATATATAAATCCACTCCTTCAATTATTTTTTCTATTGTAATGTTATTGCATTTAGTTTCTCTTTATTTTTTGAAACGAAGCAAGAGGATTAATACCTTTTGCTTTTTACTCTTCTCCGCTAAATTTCTTTTTCGTTTCGTTAAAACTTACATATGAATTCGTAAACACAAGACTGCTTAACTTCTTTTAAAGTTTGGTAAACGACTTTATAAGTTAGACCTAAGATCTCCATATAAGCTCCTATACAAGAAGTTACTTTCTTTTGTAAGATAAAAGACAAAATAATAAGCCACTCAGGATAAATGGCTTGTTTAGTTATTTAAAATTCGATACACATAAACCAAAGCTTAGCCCCGATCATGGGTTCTCTTGGTCTGCCCTAACTTCAATCGTCGTTCATCATCCTAATCTGCCATCTCCACAAATTGGCGAATTGAAGAACGCAACTCCCCAATTGCTCTCGATTGAGCAGTAAGTAGTTGCGTAGCCCCTTAATCACTAAAAATGGCTTATTGTTGTATTTCCAAACTTTCATTTGGTATTTGTTAATAGATATGTTATATCGCTGTTGCGTTAAATCCTCCATCAGTTAAAAAGGAAAAATGAAGCGCATTCAACAACCGCGTCCGAAAGTTGAATCTCCTAGCTATTGTTTTTGGAAAGTCTATAGACGGAGAAAAATAGAAATGTTAATCCTAGAAACAATAGAATTCCACCTGCAATCATATTTGATATTATATATTTGGACTGAATGGAATGAAACTCAGCCGTATCCATACCAACCACAGAATCTAAATAAGCACTAGCTGCACCTGCTCCCAGATCAACACTAAACGTTAATACAAAAAAACCTACTAATGTAATAACCATAGTAAATATTAAAAAGCTATATTTCTTAATTAATTGCATCATATACCCCCTGTTCACTATTTAACAAACTGGCCAGATTATTAAAGAAGGAGCGCAATCTCTTTTCTAGAATTGAGACCTATAACGGAATAACTAATACTTTTATTACTTTATTTATTTCCAAGTACTGTTCATCATTTACTTGCTCAAACCACATTTCTGGTTTGCTTTAGTTACTTACAGTTGCTAAATGCGAAGCTCTTCAACTAACCTACTTCGTTAGTTTAAGTAGAAAAATCCTATACTCATTATAGAAGTAAGGGTCCCGTTATTCATTTAGCAGAAAGATATTTATTAAAAATTTTTAAAAATTAAATTGAAGAAACCCAAACATATTCGGTAATATAAAAATCAAAAATAGCCCTGTAAAAGAAAAGGTTACAAATCTTTTTCTATCTATACCAAGTCGTAATTCCCAGAGTCCCAGACACACTAAATACAAACCTAACAACATACTAATCATTGGTAATATTACTAAATACATATGCATTTCATATCTCCTTTTAATGATTTCGTCTTATATGTATCTCTTTGAAGAGTTTAAGTACTGTTCTTCACAATCTCAAAGTCCAATTTACTTTTTGATTTTATTCAATTAAATGGCCATCTAATGAAATCGAGCTCTAATCCTTGTGATCGCGCACGAATATTGAATTAAAATGAGTTTTCTCCTTTAACAAACGGTCTAAATACTGCATAAACAGAGCCGATAAAAAGAAGCCAAAAGACAATAGATGTTACACGTTTCTTAAACAAGTTGTTATTTTTTTTAATAAAAAGCACACGAATAATTGTATAAAGAAAAAACAGTATGTAAGAGACTGAGAACCAATTAATCCATACATTCCCCGTGTAACTAATACCAAAGTTCTCATAAAACGTTCTTAAAACATTGTCAGTTAGAATAAAACCAATTACTAAAAAAACTAAGGGTTCGAACATTATAGTAATGTACGATTTCCAAATGGACAATTTTGTTCCCTCCCTTAATTTTCATTATCTAAATTTTAACATAATTATCTAATCTGGCTTGGGAGCATCCTGCTTGAATCTTTTTACAATAAAGGTAACTTTGGATGACTTTATAATTTCCTCTCTCTCAAAAATAACAGCCAATCAAACGGAAACGTCAAGATGTGCCGTAGCGATCTTCATCTGTTCAATTAGACGGTCGCGCAATTCCTCCTCAATGGGAGCGTTGTGGCTTTTCAAGAACCGGACTATAAAGAACCCATCTGGGGCAAGCATGCTCAAAACAAGTTCATGCTGTAATCCGTTGCTGCCCTTGAATTTTGATTCAATAATTGAGTAATTCTCCTCCTTCATCAGGATATCACTATATTCCAGGGTATTTCCCTCAATATACGCATTTGTATGCTCTTCTATCGAGCCAGCCTCCATCTTTTGAAAGTAATCAAAGGTAAGCTTTTCCGA
This sequence comes from Lysinibacillus sp. NPDC093210, assembly GCF_044753985.1. Taxonomy (NCBI): domain Bacteria; kingdom Bacillati; phylum Bacillota; class Bacilli; order Caryophanales; family Bacillaceae; genus Lysinibacillus; species Lysinibacillus sp. NPDC093210. The sequence goes on from NZ_JBIVOE010000006.1 coordinate 213,143, forward strand.
TGTGCGATAGGTAAAACGCTCCGCTTCAGGATAATAGCCGATGAACTCACTATCGGTATATGTAAGATAGGTAGCTGGCTTAAAATGCTCAAGATAGATAATATCAATAAAGCGCTTCATATTGTCCAAGTACACGGCTCCGGGTGGTACAACCGCCTTTTCATTCGGTAGAAGTTTTCCTTCAAGATCCAAAAAAAGCTCACTGTATCTTGCATACTTCATAATCCATATCGTTTTACTTTCTACCTTAAGTTGGACATAGTAGCTGGATATATTGTTCGGGTTTGTCCCGTTTTCATCCTCTTTATTTATACATGTAAACATATGTTTCCGCGTATATGTAAAACTTGCCTCCTCCTCATTCATCTCCAATACTTCGAGGTTGAGAATTTCAGATGTAATATTGTAAATTTGAAAGTTCATCATGAGAGAAAAATGATTTAAAAAGGAGATATCACGATGGTCTGGATGAAACATTTTCGACAATTGTTCGATTTCCTTATTCATATAGGTATTTTCCAATTTCCGTAAAAATCCCTTGATTGTCTTTTCATTTATTTTCGGTTTTCTTTTAAAAAACATATTATGTACCTCCAGTGAATATCTCAACTATATTAAAAATAAACCTTTTTTTCCTATTATATAAAATATTGGTTTAATTTTCATAAGATTTTTAACCTATGTTTTCCCTGGAAAAAGTTTAGTATATATGCGCTTTATAATTCTTTTAAAAAAAAGTTTAAATACTATACATTAAGATTCTTTCTTTATTGCATTTCAATTTTAATATAAATACCTAAAAATAAAATCATCTCTAAGAAAAAATAACCCCGTGATTTTTATCGAGCTTTATTTTGAAAACTTAGTATGGGCAAATAAACTTCACTCACCCTTTCCCACTAAACTTCTTTCTCCCAATCCTTAAAGCTCATGAATGGTATTGGCTTACTAATTTCTTTTGATACCTATCATCCATATAGTCTTTGCCACGTCTATATTCAGGTAGTTTACCGTTTACCAAGTAAATTGAATAACACCTACACTGAATATCCATGAATGCTATGCCCCAAAGTCTAGAAGCTTTTGATTTCCACTTACCAAAGTGATAATAGCCGTCTTTATCAGCTTTTTGCCCATCTAACTTGCGATAAGACTTATGAACCCTAGTATCAAGAACAGACATCCATACTTTTGTAAGCCGAACAGTTTTACTCTTCTACAGCTAAATCGGCTTGGGATTGTACTCCGCCTCTATTAAAGGGTAGACCACCGATAATGTAAGAGTCCACTAATTGGAATCTTCTTCTACAAATTCCACTCTCAAAACCACACCAAACTCTACCCTCTTTTTCCAAAGCTTTTTGGCAGTTGGATGCAGTTTTCAAAACAAATTAAAAAGCACCTCAATGATAGATGCTTTTTAATTAAGGGGGTAACTCAGTAGCTTTTTCAAATCGTAATACAACACCCTCATTTTTTACTTTTTCAAGTTCTTCAATATATTCTTCTTTACGTTCAATGAGTCTGGAATCTAGTGAGTCTTGATAGGCTGGAAAAAGATTATAATCTACTGGTTTACCCATAAAATCACCTCAATTTCTCAAATTTTTACTCATTATAGAATATATTTATATTTTTTTACAATCCTTTTAGATATATTTGATTACATCGACTGACAAGACAATTAAACTTCAGTAATGTTTATTTTTTTCAGTTATGCTTTATTACCTACAAATTACATAATATCAGATAAAGAATAAGGCCCATCATAATGACGAAGGCTTTTTATTGTGGTAAACCTGTCGATTTAACCTCTAGGAGCGTGGGAGAGCTACGCCAAGTTATTATTGTAAGCGAATTGTGTGCTGCATTTCCGTACACGTTTAGTAAGTTTGACTGAATAAATTGGAAAGTTGAGGAAGTTCACATAAGACCCAATCCTTATTCCGTTTTTAGCCTTTTATATTCCCGGCCATGTATGTCTTGCCCCGAACAAGTCGTGGGGTGCGGGTCGGTCGTCGTTCTGTCTTTCCCTAATATTTGGGATTTTATAAAGACCTAAGTAGGGAACCTCTACAGCACCATACCTACTGGGAGTTTACAATACAAATTTTTAATCCACAAACTATCTTACATGTTTTACATTTGTTCTTTTTGTTACAGATTGAATTAATCTACCTTGTTCAAGTAGTCTGCCCTACAGCTGTTATTTTGCAAGTTGAAATTGCAAATCTAACGGTTGTTTCAGGACTTATTGGTAAAGTACCTATTACTATCCCAAGACCAGTTTGTTCCACAATAAAATCAGCTGCAATAGAACCGTTAACCGCTAATAGATTTACTGTAGAACCGATAAGTGTATCAAGTAATTGTCTAATCGGACGTTCACGACAATCACATTCGCACCCTGAGTTAACAGGTGGCAACAAGTTGATAGTAGGCCCTGGTAGTAAAAATCCTACCCCTGTAACATCAGAAATATTTACTTCAAAGGTGGTCGCACCATCTGTAACAGTAACTAAAAAATCATTCACTTCAATAATTGTGAATAAAAAAAATAGAGGAGGTACATTTGGTGCGTCTGCAACAGTGCCAAGAATTACAGTTTGCCCAACAAGCTGCTGTAAGACGGACTGAAGTGGAGAAACACAACAGTCACAAAGACACGAAGAGGCAGGGACTGAAGGACAGCAACTATTAAGTGCTGTGTACTTAACTGGCGGACAGTATCCGTTAGGTTTTATTCTAGTAATTTTCTTTTTCTTATACATAATTTCACCCCACTATTTTCTTTTAGAATATGTTTATAAGAAATATGAGATTGGATTAAAACCTATTTAGGTTTGAATAAACATGCAATGTAAGTTGAAGACACAATATTTTTAAAAAAACTAAAAAGAAGCAGCTTTTCGGCTACTTCACCATTTGAATGAATATATTGTTCTTAACCCTAAATATCGTCGTACTGGATAATTTCATATGCTTACCAATAGCACGCATACTATCCCCATCCAGCAGTCTATGAAAAACTTCAACTTCTCTATCGCCTACCACGTAAGGAATTTGTTTTGTACCTCTGCAATCTTTTGCTCATATTCTAAAATCGATAATTAAGTGCATAAACTCTGCGTTGTCCTTCTGTAAACACCTGATCACTAGTTCCACTAGCCTAATGTTGCCTCAATACCATACATAGCTGTTTTAGCCCCAATGTAACTGTGTTATCAACCTTTGCTACTGGCCTTGCTTCCTCAATCGTTTCAACCATCCATCGATAATTTTCAATCCACTGAAGTAAATTCTCTTTACTAGCTTTAACTTGACCTTGTTTGCCCAGTAGGTTTACCCTCCTACGGTGTGATATAATGATGTTGTTAGAACCGTCAACGGGCATAACCAATTCGAGCTGTAGCGTATGACGACGCTATAGTTTTTTTATGTTTCCAAAGGCAATGAACTATACAAACATAGCTAGCAAAACATATTAATAGTAAGGTAAAGCTATTTAGCCTTACACCTCCGAAACTTTTTATTAAGGGTCACTCCTATCCCAAGTGGCCCTTTTTTATTTTCAAATATCACAAAAATATATTTTTTATTGCCTATAGCTGAATGGTTTAACACCCCACTATTTCTCTACAGCTAACATATTATAAATTGTAGAAAGGAGGTGTTTATATGGGATACTATGGTGGAAATGTTGGTGGCATTGAAAACGGCGGCTATTCTGGCGGCGGTTATGGTAATGGTTCTCAATTTGCCCTAATCGTTGTTCTATTTATTCTTCTAATTATTGTCGGCGCTACTTTCTTGAAATACTAGATATTAATTTTCCGCTCTAAGGGTCGCCTCCCAATCCGGTGACCCTTTTATAGTTTCTTTCCTCATATTGTTCAATAAATAAATTAGCTTGTTTACCCTTTTTGCTGAACAATATGGAATTAAAAACCACTTTTATTTTTCTTTCATTTACTTTAATATCAATAAGGGCACCCTAAAAATAGAGATAGAGGTGCTAAAGTGTACGGTATTATTAATTTTGAAGTCTTTTTATTAACAGGGATTTTAATGAATCTAATCCCTGGTGCGGACACTATGTATATTGTTGGTAGAAGCATTTCACAAGGTAGACGAGCTGGTATTTATTCTGTGTTTGGCATTATTACTGGCTCCTTAGTTCATACGTTATTAGTTTCTTTTGGCTTATCGCTTATACTGACAAAATCTATTGTATTATTTAATACCATAAAAATAATTGGTGTTATTTATCTCGTTTATCTAGGGATTAAAATGATACTTGATAAGTCGAATATAGGTTTCGAAGCATCTTCAAATAAATTAAACTTAAGAAAAATTTATATACAGGGACTTTTAACAAGTCTAACGAATCCAAAAGTATCTTTATTTTTTATTGCGTTTCTTCCACAATTTATAGATGTTAAGGCATCTGGACATATTCCTTTTTTAATTTTAGGACTTACTTTTACTGCAACTGGACTACTTTGGTGTTTATTTGTTGCTTATTTCTCCTCGTACGTTACGAATAAACTAAGAGGAAACCAAAAGTTAGGAATAATCCTGAATAGGTTAACAGGAATGATATTTATTTGTATGGGGTTAAAGCTGCTTCAAACGAAAGCTCCCCAATAAACTTGTAAGATAGAACAGTGCCCCCTAATGAACAGTCACTTCAAATGTGAAGGGGCTGTTTCTTATTTTTACTGCATATTTTTTAATTATTTAATAACCACAACAGCCCTATGTAGCTAGTTGTACATTTTATTTGCCCCAATTAGCGATTGTTGTACATATCCACGCTCAATAATGTGAGGATTTAGCCACAGGCTTTCGTATTTCTCTTTTGCAGCTTCGGTTGTGGCCATTTTCAAAATCCTTTGCCAACCTTGTAAAATATCGAGGTCAGTAATAGTGTTTCGTATTGTTCATTTGTCATTTTATAGCATAGTGACTTATGTACGTCTACCGAATCACTTAAAATAGATTTTTAAATTAAATGGATTGTTCTTCATCATGTCCTCCTTGCCCAATTTAGCGATGGAATCCTAAACTGTTCGATAGTATTTGTTTCCGTTCTTTATAGCTCCTGCGAGAAAAAAGACAAACCAAAAAGCCACTCAGAATGAATGGCTTGTTTAAATATTTATTAAGTTTTTATACAAAGTTTTTTCATAGATTTGCGTTATTGATATGCATTTTCGGTCAGTTGAATCATGAATCCGTTTTATTCTCAATTTCCAATCTTTTTTGTTCCAAAGCTACTTTTTCTCGTTCTAACTTGATTTGTTCAAGTTTTATATCATTTTTCTTTTTCATTTCATATATAGCACCTGCAATAAGTGCGACAAATAAAATAGCCATCAATGAAAAATAATCCATTTGCACTTAATCCCCCTCTCTACTCATCTATATTAAACGCTCATAAAGAGCCGCATATGCAACACAATAATTTTCAATTATTGCTCCTATGAATTATATAACGCAACCCGGTTTTCCCTATTCCGATACAATAGATGCTAATGTAAATTCTTGTCCTTATCAGTCCATAATACTTTGTATAAAAATGCGAGCTCAGCTTCTTCAATGCCTGCAGGCAATTCGCCATTTTTGCTTCTGACAGAACGCAGCTCGTTTTTTGTAGTGCCTAGCCATGCCACCAAATAAACAGGTTTGTTTTTCGTTAACGTAACATTTTCGCTTATTAAATTACTAAAAGAAGAAGACGTCATACCACTTGAATAAGTTTTCGAAGCAATTCCAGAAGGAATACCAGATAATAATTTTAAGGGACGATTAGAATCACTTACTCCAAATGAAATAAAGCTATCTTGATAGTTTTTTTCGATGGCACCCCAGCTCTTTAGCAATTCCTCTTTCAACTTACCTTTTTTATATACTTCTACTGAAAATTGCAAATCATCTTCTTCTGGTAATATACCATTTAGTTTAAAAAATTTAATATTCTCTACCCCTGTTTTGCTAATTAGCAGACTTTCTTTTTCACTCATGTTATATGACTCAATAGTTAACTTTGCATTTAAGGACGTTTTATCTTTTTCTACACCCGCACACCCTGATAACAATAAGATAAGAATTACAATTGAGCAGTAACGTATAAAGCCTTGCATTTTTAATCCTCCAGTCAATTTTTCAGGAAATATTTCATATTACTCCTATATTCGAAATGAATTACTAAATAGCACTCTAAAAAACTAACATGCCTCGTCAGTTAAAGTAAGTTTTAATACAGAAACACATTAACATAATTATCCTTTTAACAGGTTCATAAGACCCTCCAAATTATTCACTTATCCTTATTAGGTAATGAAAACTAAAGCTGATCTTTATTACAGTATCGTGCCATGTTGATATAACAACCTTCGTGACTTTTTGGTATACGTCCAAATATTGATTTCGGATTTTTATATTACATTTTGTTGTATAAATTTCTAGTTCATTTTTCAAAATTCAGATTTATTTTTGTGTAAAGAATCTGTTGTTTTAATGGAAAATGGTTATTTGACAACAGCTGTAATAACAATTTTCTTGCTTGCTCATGGATTTTACATTCCTGAAAGAAATGATTGTAGTTTGCGATCCGGTCTTCAAGAAATTCATATTGATTATAGTATTCAAAAAAAGACTTATATAGCATGTCAATTTGTCCTTCTGGAATTTGATTTGTCTTTCCTTTTAAAACATAACTTAATGTTCCTGCTATGTTCGAACAGTAGAATCGAAAATCCTCATAGAAATCCACTTCATCCTCATCGGATAAATTCAAAAATTCTGTTCGAAAATCTTCACTTATTTTTTTAATTTCTTCAGTGGGAAATGGCTTTCTTAATTCATCCTCAATTTCAGTTAATTGTTTTAAAATAGTGTTCATACTTTCTCCCTTATTTGTGTGTCCGTTATCTATTTTATCAAGTTTGTTTAGTAGGCTAGCACAAACCCTTCCAAAGCATGGTGTGGTAACGATTATTGCTTAATGATTGTTAATCAGGATAAACGCTTATGGATTTCTGCTCAAAGTAAAATTAGTTTTTGTTTTCATAAAGAATCGCTTGTTTAGTTATATATAAGGTTTAATTAAATTAATGCTTGAAGTTAAAAATGAGTACTATGAGGCTTAGATAAAAAAGTTTTATCTATAAGATGATTCTTATTGAACTAAAGCTACCGCTGATTAATTAAAAAAAGGTTATAGAAAAATTTTCGTAGTATGATAGGCTATGATGATTATTATTGGAAACCACACAGAGAAGACGAAATGGATATAATATACTCTCGAATCTTTATCAACTCTTTTTGCCATATATCCTCTAAATCCAAGTAATACAAATAAATATAGTGAAGACCACAAATAAATAGGGATTGGATTAAATGTTCGATAGATATTTTTTTCAAGAACAGTAATATTCGACATAAATAGACCAATAACAAATATAATAAACATTAAATTTTCTATTAAAGTTTGATTTTTAGTGAACCTTTTATTATATTTAAGTTCCTTTGCAAGATTAAATTTCCATCTCACCAATTTTTCGAGAATTAAAGAACAAATTATTAAAAGAAAATAGATGGTGATTGCGACCCAAAACATGGCTTTCTCCCTCCATACAAACTATTTTCTTTTATTTTAACATTGAACATACAAAAATTGTAAAATATTACCTAAAACTTTTTTGCTAACCCTTCCCTCAGTTCAAGTGTAATGCTCCATTATCTCAATTTCCTTATGCAGAATCGCGCCCGATTGTTGAGATCGTTATATAACTATAGCAGCCGTTAGCTTAAGTACACTTTTTCACACTTGGTCCTTATATATGTTGACATTGCTAATATTATTAATAGAACACTGGTAAAAAAGGTGGATAAAACACCATTTAATTAATGTTCATAAAAAAAGTCACAAACGTTGATTTAACAATATTCGTGACTTTTGGGTGAATGTCCAAACTAACGTAATTAAGTTTATTTATGTATACGTTATAAATCCTAGCCCCCGTTTGTTTATGTATATTTTTTCACAACCTTATAAGCAACTGTACTTTTAAGGTTGTTTGTATCCTTTAAGAACTTCTCCGTTGGTATTTCTCAATTTTTATTGTTATATTTTCTTCGCTCATTGCTACGTTTTCTGTTTCAAAAACATTCTTAATAGAATCTTCAACTATTTGTTGAATCATCGTATCATCAACTTTTGCATCCATCGGGATACCTACAGATACATCAATAATTCCTTTAGCAGGATTACCGCCTAACATTATTGTTATTGAATTTCTATCAAGTTCCGTTTGTTCTGTAATAGATACTATTATTTTATCTCCCAAATTTGATAATAAATTTGATTCTTCTGATGATAGATTTGCATCATTTTCCTCGTTTTTAGAAGCATCTATTACTGTCACTTCCGGCTCTTCATTACAGCCAACTAACAAAATTGAACTAAATAAAATTCCTGAGATTATAGCTACTTTTTTAAACACCTCTTTATCCCCTTTCAAAAATAAATTACATATAATACATTAATTCTCCACTCCTAAGAGAAACGAAATCAATTGGTAGAAGTTTCCTGAATGTACTGAAATATTTTTATATTAAACTGCGTCATTAGGTGAAGTATAATCTTCCAAAGTAGTTTTGGGGCTTTTCTTTGCCTACCGTTGTAAATCCTCATAAATCGGACTAAACCACTTTAGTTTAAGTAAAATCCCCCATCAGATAAACATAAATATCTCCATAGGGCACGATTTAGGGCACGATTACTGTGCAAAATTCACTCTCTGTTGTTAGCAATATGATATAGTCAACGGCTTTACGCTCACAGACAAGCTGTAGTATACTTCGAATAATTTCATATACCAATAATGTTTTAGGATTAAAAAGCCAATTGGGAATGGTACTAAAAGATGTGGCATACTAAAAAGGAGGTATAGGCATGACAGAAAAAGAATACTTAGAATTCAAAAGCATCATTGCAATGGGTGAAGAACTTAATTTTTATTATAATAACGATGAATATTGGATAAGCCATAATCATGGCAAATCTTATCTATCAAGAACCCGAGATCAATATTCTCAAGAATTCAGTGGATATGAAGAGCTCTTTGAAAATGCAACAATAGAAGGCATAAAATTTTCTGAAATATATTTAAAGTTAATATGGTAAAAATATACTTTTTTGCGATCAAACAAGCCACTCAAAGTGAATGACTTGATACGTTTGATTTTTTGTTGCTCTACATTTGTTAGTTTAAAGTAGAAGCACTGCAGTTTTAGCCATACGCATTCACCACAACTAAAGCGTCTCATCCAATTTCTGAATCTGTGAGTGGGCAACTAAATATATATTGCCTAAAATGTCGATTTTGTCTCCCTTGACACGTATAGCACATTCTTTGTTCGACGCATAAATATTCATTTCTTCCGAAAAGGGAGACAGCTCGTCTTGAATCAATTCGATGTTATTTTCAAGATCAAAGTGAGACAGGACAGAAAAGTCGCCAAGGCCAATTCCATCGTAAAAAGAGCTTTTTTCAACTTTATAGCCAAAGTTTTTCGAACATAACCATTTAGCGGACATGTTAATTGCACCAGCGCTTGCTCCCATAACAACGGCTCTGCTTTCTTTAATCAAGGCTGACAATTCATAATCCATCAGAAACCCATTTTGTTTAAGAGTATCTCCACCCAACAAGAAAATGACTGAAGCATTTTGAATTATGGTTTGAGCATCTTCCTTATGTACGTCATAATTTATTAAATGATATTCATCAAACAAAATGCCTGCCTGGTCAAGCCATGAGCGTTCAGCAGCACCATCTTGTTCATAAAAAAAAGGATTCGAGCTAATCATAGCTAGGGATCTTCTATCAGTTATATCCCTCTGTAACACCTTGCCCAATTTGTCGGGAAAAGTATGGTTAAACCAGCCTAAATAATAGTGAGTTTTCATATATACCCCCTGGGTTTAATCACCACTTCTCATTATGTTTATGATTCTTAAAATGAATATACTCTGTATTTTTCATTCTCTTCCAGCTACTAATAGCATTCAAAATAACTATAAAGATTACAAATAAAACTGAACCTACCATGTAATAACCTAAGAAAAAAGTAACAAATGCCGCAACCAATAGTGCTATTATTAAAACTATGAATAAGATTTCTAATTTCCCCTTTTTCTTTTCATTCATATACTCAACCTCCTATTAAATGATTTTTCGTGTCTTTCAACATACTAATATGGTTTATTTTACCTCATTTTAAAGTATTACACAAAAATCCGAACATAAATACACAACAAATATGATCACCTCTAAGAAAACTATTTTCCCTAAATTATTTTCTTCAATCCCATGAAAGGCACAGTTACGCTTGGTGGCTTTACCTATTTGAATGCTTTATGGAAATCTTGTTTATAAGTAAATCCTAAATCATACATGTAAGCATCAATACGAGTAGTAAGTTTCTTTTGATACATATCATCCATGTAATTTCTACCTTGTCGAAACTTTGGTCACTTACCATTCACCATGTAAATTTGATGACAATGGCACTAACTATCCATTGAAGCAGTTTCCCAAATCATTGGGCTTTTCTATTACCAACAAAACAAGCAACCCTGCCATGGAGCCGCCTACAAATGTATCTGATTTCATTGGACAGCTTCCTTTTTGCATAATATAAGCCCTTCACAGATGATTGTAAAAGGCTTAAAATCTATGGTATTTTTCTAATTACTTTTACTTATTTTGAAACGATCAAGCATTTAAGTCTGTTATTGAAGGGATAATAATTTCCTTAACACATGAAACTGGTGATAAATTAATCACACATTGCACAATAGATACAATATCTTGTACAGGTATACGTGTACCTTCATATTGGTCTATTGCCTTTTCTGCACCTTCTTCATAGGGTACTTCGGCAGCTAGCTCCCCTGGATTAATACAAGTGACAGGAATTTTATCTTCTCTCAAATGTTCACGTAGAGCATTTGTAATGCCTCGTAAGCCGAATTTAGAAGCAGCAAATGAAACTTGTGAACTGTTTGTGTGATCTAAGCCTGCAGTTGAACCAATTAAAATGATTTTTCCATTTTTAGCTTGTCTTAAGTTCGGTAGAAGCGCCTGAATATATGTAATGGTAGAAGTTAGATTTATATTAATCAAGTTGGAAATATCTTCGATTTCATCCTTGTCAAATGTATAGTCATCCTCGAAACCATGCTTTTCCCATACTCCAACATTATAAATTAATACATCTATTGCAATGTCATTTAATGTTTCCTTTAAAGAAGAGATTTGTTGTTGACTTGATAAATCTATTGAGAGCCATTTGCGATTTACACCATCATTTATATCCAAACTTTCTGGTCGTGATCTTGACACCATCCACACTGTATCTCCCTCTGTGGGTAGACCTTTTACAAAGGCGTCGCCAAGCCCTTGACTCGCGCCAAAAATAATAAAGTTTTTACTCATCCAATCATCCTCTCCATTAACTACCATTTTGATTATTAAAGAAAGTAAACAACATAACAATCACATCTATTATATTTACAACATTATTATTTCACTTCATTCTTTTGACTGAAATTCATAACTTTTGCTTTAGTTTTATTATCTATTTCTTGTTCAAGTTTGCTATACACCACTTGGGGTGCAGATGTTGTAAAAATGGCTCTGTTTGATTACCAACGAAGTTAGTCACGATTAGCATGCTTTAGTACCGACTCATGAATTTCATACATCCTTTCAACTAAAAGAAAAAGCATCCTCAAAAGAGGATGCTTTATTGTAGCTTTCAAATAAAGTTCGGTAGTGACCCCTATAACGTAGCGTGAGAATTCACATCTTTTTATTAAGTAAGGGTAAGCTTATTAAAAGCATAACAATTCCTAGTATTAAAAAATATAGTGGCATCGCTAAGACAGTTCCATTATGGAAAATACTCATACCATAGATAATAGCGCTGACCAGTAAATAATAACCTAAGCTAAATATCGCACTGGCAGAACCAATAACGTCTTGAAAGTCAACGAGCGCTAAGCTTAAACAGTTTGGTAAAGCGCTACCTGTACCAAATAAAATAATGAACACACTAACAATCATAGTGGGCATTTGTAATGCAATCGGAAAAAAATGCACCGATGTAGCGAGCAATGTACCGATGAGCATAATGAATAACCCTTGTACGATAATCTTCTCAGGTTTTGTGTGGCTAACAAGTCGTTTAGATAGCATCGCACCTGCAATTGAAGCGAGCGCAACGATAATACCTAAAAAACCATACACCGCACTTGTTAATGTAAAGTATTGCGTAAAAATAAATGGTGCTTCGGTATAGTAGCTAAATAATACACCGTTAATACCGCCAATTAATACGCCGTAGCGCCATAGACGCGCATTTGTAATCATGCGTTTCACTATAGGTAGTATAGGCTTCATTTCGATTGTTGTTAGCACTGTTTCAGGTAAGCGTATATACGCATAGCAAAATACAATAATGCTCATAGCAACTAACACTAAAAATACGATTTTAAAGCCAAAATAATAATCGGTAAAACCACCGATTAATGGGCCAAGGGCAGGTGTGAAGGCAAGGGCAGCTGAAATTTGAGCAAACAATTTATGACGCTCAACACCAGAAAAACTTTCTCGTAAAATCGTTTGTGTCACGACAGAGCCAACACTTGCACCAAACGCTTGAATAAAGCGCGCGACTAATAAAACTGCCATTTCATTTGCTACTAAACAAAGTACGTTACCAACAAAATATAAAAACAGCCCATAAAGCATTGCCTTCCGACGACCGATTTTATCGGATAGACGTCCAAAGAAAAATACTCCGAAGGCAAAAGCGATAAAGTACACACTCATCGTAAGCTGTGCATCACTCATAGAAGTTTCATACACTTCTGCAATAGAAGGTAATGATGGGCTAAAAATAGTTTCGCTAATTTGTGGGAAGCCTACTAATACAATCAATAGTAATAAGCTAGGTGTTTTGTTTCCGATGTTTTTCTTCAAAATAATCCTCTCCTAGATAATTATAGGTTTGAAAGAAAAACATCGTAGCTTGGGAAATGGTGGCTTCACGAGTTTGATTTTTTCTAAATCACTCATGAATTCACTTCCTTCTAAATTAATTATACGTAAAATTATACCATCCAAAGGGATAAAACGAAGTACCTTTTTTATATGCGTTTAATCTTTTTTCTTAGTCGCATGACCTTCAAAAGTTTTTAAACATCATAATCCGATTTTCCCCTCAATCTTCTACTGGATATGTATACCTTATCATCGTTTCACATTTATAATCCGAGCATTCGAAATAATAGGGTTTTTCAGAGTCTGAACTTACGACTTTCACTTTATATCTAAAAGGAAAGCCCTCTTTTTTTATATATTCTCCAACTTCAATAGATACAATGTTTTCATTTTTTATATTAAGTGATTGGAATGCCTTCGATGCACCAGTTAATAAAATCTCTTTCTTCAGGAAATCATCCTGTTTATGATTATTAAAATATCCAGCCACACCTATTGAGCAAATGAAAAGAATCGTAATAGCTAGAATAGATATAAAATTTGTTAATTTTTTATTGCCCGATTTTACACCTAATAAAAATAAACTAATCATAGTTGAAGTACAAATATAAATGACAGTAAATATAATAGTGGTCTTTTCAAATAGAGAAATTTGATAAATAAACAATATAAATAAATACACAACAAATAAGAAAATCCATATGGGAATTAGATATTTTATATATTTTTTCATATTGGCGCACCTCTAATATTTTATTTACCCAATCCGATTTTAACATAAATATCCAACTAAAAAATTGCCTTTAAAGAAAACTATCTAGGTGATGTCATTCTCACCCATCACTAGTAAATTGCTTTCTCAAATCCTCGTAGTTCAAGGATGGCACAGTTCACATGGAGGCTTTACCTGTTTGTACGCTTTGTTATAGGCTATCTTTTTAGGTCACCCCTACATCTGACATGTCGTGTTTAGTCTTTTTCAGAAAAGCTTCCAATTCGAGCTGTAGCATTTTCAAACGATGCGGCTTTTTTGTGTTACAATTAAATTAACAAAAATTAGGAGGTATAATAATGCTTGGTATCACTTACGTAGTCTTCACCTTCGCTATAGCAGCTACAGTCATTGCCGTACTTAATGACATGAAGATCAAGAAATTAGAAAAACGTATCGAAGTACTTGAAAGAAATAAGTGATTCTAATATATAGTTGAATTATAGAAGGTTGTTTTAATCTCTCTATTTTCGTCTAATCCTCATATTGTTCAGCAACATACTAAACGCAAGCAAGGCTTACTGTTATTTTTATTGTATTAACAAGACCATAAACATAAATATGTAATATTAAAAAATACCATTACTGACCAAGCAGGAAATAACATTATTGCTACAAGTGCACAATGGATACCTCATTCTTTCTTAGCAAATCAATGGGTGAAGCAATAAACAATTTTTTATTGCATTATGCCATGAATTTGAACCTCACCATTTAGGTGAGGTCGTTTTTAACACAATCCCCCACCGCACTACCCTATACGCATACGCAAATTATTAATCTGCTCACGCTCTTTTCCCATGCTCCTTAGTTCGCTATATACCTTGCATCCTCTGCATTTCGTACTAGGGTCATCTTCTCGTTTCGAACACCCTTTGCATTTGAAAAATGCTATGTGATCCTGCTGATTGATTAAACTAGCTATACGTTATTTAACTTCCTTGCGTACTACATTCACTTCTAGTCATCTCCATCGTCGCCCATGTCATGAGATAAATTTTATCAGCATGTAGCTTTTTCAACTATGTAATCAACTAAGCCGTCTTGTTGCAATGCTACTAGCTTTACAAAGTCATTGAAATCTCTACTCTTTGGAGTATCGTATGTTTTAACATTCTTTCTATCCCTTTTAAAGTATGGACGTTCTTATGGTTGAACGGCACCTGGTATTTCAATTGTGTTGAACGCTCATGTTTGCCGTCCTACACAATTTCAAAAGGAATTTGATAAAGCCAATGACTTTCACATTTATATTGTGCCGCTTCAAGAAGCCTTCATTCCTTCAGCATATTCATCCCTTGTGTGTTATTAAATGCTATTTAGATTTGGGATCTTTAAGTTAGGAAATAAAAAATTATTTCCCGGGTAAGCGCAAGAAACGACAAGTTTTCAGTAAGTTTCCTTTTCATTGACTCATTCCTCTTGAACCGGGTTATCCACAAACATAGATTAATCCGTTATATCGATAACCTATGTCATATATACTACAATTTACCGCTTGCTGTCCATTCATCCAAGTCTCCGCAACTATTATTTGCTTTAACTCTTCGTCTGATCTTTACGTTTTTTTATAGGTTTACATAATCGCTTCGTTTTTTGCTTCATTGCTTCCATTTCCCGATAATCACCTTGACCAATAAGGAATAAATTAAATTTTTTCCTTCAATAAGACCAAGCAAGGATAATCATTTATTTTAAACCTATTATTTATAATAAAGTACTATAATTTGTAAAATATATGCTACAATTGCCGTTACAAGATAGGTTATGATAGGAATAAGGATTAGAAATCACAGGGGAAAAAGTTAGCATTATTGAATATTTTGAGTACCCATTTTGAGAATTACGGAAATGATATTTAGATTGTTTTATGCATATGGGGAATTGCTTGTCTTAGGAGAGGAGTAAAAAAATGATTGAATTTCGAAAAATAACCGGAGATAACATTGATGAAGTAATAGCACTTGAAGTTGGTGAAAACCAGAAAGACTTTGTAGAAACTACTAACCTCAGAAGCTTTGCAGACGGTCATATGTTGAACGCAGACGGGATACCAGCGACTCCCATTGCCATTTATGCCGATGGAGTAGCGGTCGGATTTTTGATGTATATTTATGATACAATGGATCATGAATCATTTGAAAATGAAGTGTTTTACGGGAAGAAGTGCTATTTTATTTGGCATATTATGATTGATAAGAGTTATCAAGGAAAAGGATATGGTAAAGTTGCATTTGATAAAATGTTGAAGGATATCGAAACCATGCCATATGGGGGAGCAAAATATGTAGCCCTCTTTTATCGAACAAGTAATGTCATAGCTAAATCATTATACGCTTCCTTTGGTTTCGTAGATACAGGAATCATTCAGGAGAATTCGATGTTGGCGATTAAAATTCTAGATGGGAAAATAGTAGAATAGCATCTCGGAAAGAAATGTTAGCATTCAACGTCTGAACCCATAATAAACTTAAGCTAATATCCTGAAGAAAAAAACGATATTGTTAACATAGTTTAGAATAATCAAAAAGCCCAGACTCAAATTCAATTGTTGATCGTAATATACAAACCAATCAACCAAAATGTAAAAATAAACCCCACCAAAAGGTGAGGTACTTTTTAATTGATAATATTTTTTAATCGATAAAAACTTTAGTCAAAGTAGTCATACCATTTTCATCGGTTGGCTTTAAATCAATATGTGAAAAATTACCATGAACTAAGACACCATCATAATTTGCATCTGTTAAACCTATATTTAAAAAATAGTTAGGTATTGGATTGCCATATTGATCCTTAGCATGCAGGCGATCTGTCAGCATTATTTCTACTTATTTCCCCAAATGGATTATAACTTTAGTCATAGGACAACTACTTGTTCTTATTTTAATTCGCTTATCAATGCAGCAATTTCTAACTATGAAGAGTTGTTTCGCTTAAGGTTTCACCTTAACAGTAAAAACATCCACCACAAAGTAACAAAAGTTACATCTTCATTTTAATTAACATGCTTACTTAATTTCCTCAGCCAACTCCAAAATAATTCCCTCTGGACCACGAACGTAGCATAATTTATAACTTTCTTCATACTGCTGTATCTCACTAAAGATTTCCGTACCATTCTTTTTCAATTTGGCAACAACAGTTTCAATATCTTCAACAGTAAATGCAATATGGCGGATACCTAGTGTATTTGCAAGGGGGTGCTGCATGTCAGCTTCATCTGACGGCGAATAAAATTTGATTAGCTCTATCCATGTCTGACCGTCTGATGTTCCCAGTCCAACACACGCTACTTTAGCGTCATTAAGCCCTACTGCATATCCCATTAACTCTCCTTCCATATCCCATTCCGCCTTCACTTCAAGCCCAAAATCGATAAAAAACTCTTTAGCGGCAGTGAGATCGTTTACGATTATACCTACATGATCTATTCTTTTGATTTTCAAATTTCATACCTCCTATTTTCCCTGTAATTATCCAATATACTGTATACAAATGCTAGTATTAACAAGGGGATTATTAATAAACAATATTATACTATTTCATTTTATTGATGATTTTGCGGTTTTTATTATGTTATATTAGGTGCTCTTTGGGACAATTTTCTTATTTTCATCATTTTGGGATTATTTCAAAAATATACGCTACGCTAAGTACGATTAATTTTAGACAATTTTGCTATGCTAGAAATAAAAGTATCCAACCACCAATCAAACGCTTTTTTATATTATCGCACAATTTTTTCCAAATATTCATTAAGCATAACTATCAATTTTATTTTCCATTGACTAGATATTTATTTCTTTTAATTTATCTATACGAACCATATAATTAAATAACTAAAAGGAGGCTAAAAAATGAAACATAATCCTTTACATCAATGGCAAAGAGAACATAATAAACGGGTAAAAGTATTCCATAAAAATCACGCTTTAGCATTAGAAAATGGTGACAACGGAAATGGACTACTAGCTAAGTGGGAAAGATTTATCTATAACAAAGGGAAGGCTTTTTTAAAGGCTGTCAAATAATTTTTTAGTTGCTGTTCTTCTTTAGGGCAGCTCTTTTTTGATTTTAAATCACCTTGTCTTACAACTCCTTCTTTCCACTATCCTCTTTCATATGCCGTCCAGTTACACTTGTATTGAGAGGCACGAGTTAGCTTTTTAAATAAAAAGACACTCCTATTATAAGGAATGTCAAAAGTCATAAGTAATTATCTATACATATCTAACTGATTTAATAAATATCTTTCTATTTCATTTATTGAAAATACCACTTCTTTATGAAGTTTATCTTCTATACTATCTTCAGTAATAAATACTAAATATTTATTTACATCTACAAAAAATTTCTCAAATTCTTGTAAAAATACTTCGATTTTTTGATCGCCAGGCGTTACGGATAAATAGATCGTTTTAAATAAATTAAAGTCACTATACGCATTACTTAAAAAATAGATGGCTAGCGTTTTATCGTTATTTACATTTGATTTTACAAAAGATAGATTTTGTTTTAACTTGTTCAATGCATTTATAAGATTTGTAGTTTGCTTAAACATATTCGCTGTATTACTAAACATCTAATATCCCCTCCAACTTAATAATAAAAAGAAATCTATAAAATTGGAATATTTTTATCAAACTTTTCCCCTCAAAGCTAACACAATTGTTCCTAAAGTGCACAAAGAGCCTTCACAACAATTTTCGAAGGACCTAAAATAAAATTTCCTATTATTAATTCTGTAGTACGAAGTCATATTTTTTATTTATCTTGTTTGCGATTGTTTCTAGAAACAATTCAACCGTCATATTTTCAACTTCTCTTGTATACCATGCGAGCTTTGCGCCATAGTTCTTTTTATTATAATTTACTTCTAATGGCCAGAAATTTTTAGTAGCATAAGTATAATCAAACTTAACAAAAAGTTCCTTCCCATCTGGACATTCCATAACAACATTATACATAGGATTTTTTCTTTCTTTTTCAAACTTAACTTTTCTAATTTTGGTTAACAATAGTATCCCTCCATTTATGTACTAATTCGACATAAAGAATGGAACTCCTCTAAAATCAGACAAGTATAATACACTAAGCGCCCTTTTTGAAATAAAGTCCATATTATTTTAGATAATTTATGAATATATGTATGTTATTATAAAATTAGTTTTTTTAGGAAATAAAGGGAGAAATGATAATGATTCATAAAAAAGGAATAAGAGTTACTTTACGAACAGCTACAATTACTGATTTAGAAGAAATCTATTATTGGAAATATGTTGATGGAACTCAAGCCGCTAAGAAATGGAATGGACCGTATATTCCAGAAAAACAAATGACTAAAACGGAATTTTTAAAGGATTGGGCCAATGATGAAGAGTTATTTGAAGGTGTCCCAAATACATTAGTCATGGCAGTAAATGACCAATTTATAGGCGTTGTAGGAGCTTATTGGGTTGACAAAAATACGAATTGGCTTGAAACAGGGATTGTTACATATAATTCAGATTACTGGAATGGTGGTTACGGATCTGAGGCTTATAGTTTATGGATTGACTATCTTTTTGAAAACACTACTCTTCATCGCATAGGTATGTCTACATGGTCTGGCAATGAAAGAATGATGCGAGTAGCTGATAAATTAGGAATGCAATTAGAAGCAAAAATTAGAGACGCACGAATGGTTGACGGGAAATACTATGATGCAATTAAAATGGGCATTTTACGTAGCGAGTGGGAATTACAAAAAGGTAGTCATCCTTCAGTCTAAAAGATTAAATGTTATATTTCATACTTAAAACCAGCTCGGTATTATTTACCTTGCTGGTTTTTGTAAGCTTAAATGTACCTTGTAATGATATGAAAGAAAGGTTTTCCGAAATCTTTAATGCTTTTTTCTATATTTTTATTTTTCAAAAGGCAATTAACTATAAAATCCAAGTTAACATTGCATATAAATAATAGTGTTAAGTTAATTTCCTCCTGATTTGTTTTTTAGGGTCGCCCCTATCCCAGGGTGACCCTTGTATAGATTACATTCCTAAAGTCAGTAGGTATATTGAATATTAAATGATAATAGTAGCGATAACCGCATATATAAGTTTTTAGATGTTGCTTTACATTTCATTTAAATAAAGTGTTGTAAAATAGTTCCTTTACCGTTATCCGTTTGCACTTCTGCAAATGCTCCGTTTATGAATGTCATTTGTGGCGGCAAATGACCACAATCGATGTCGTATATAATCGGCATTTCAAGCTCCTTAGAAAGTTCCTTATACACATCTTCGACAGTATAATTCTCAACAGAGGTTTCAGCATTACTTCTACCAAACATTATCCCTGAACAATTATTAAACCATCCAGCTAATCTCATTTGTACAAGTGTCCTACGCAAATCGGTAGTAGATAACTCACAGTTTTCAAAAAACCATATAACAGATTCACCTTTAATAAAAGTTTCTGTAAATTTTTGTACTTCACCAAACCTTGTTCCAATTAAATGTTTAATCGTATCAATACATCCTCCCAGTAAACGCCCATGTATTTTAACACGTTTATTTGCAGTATTTTTCCAATTTGTTTTCTCTGTAAAATGAAAAACATAAGGTGTAGGCTTATCGAAATGCCACTCCTTTTGATATTGGTCTGAAGAATGTTGTAGGATTGATTCACCTTTTTTTAGAGATAAAACCGACTGCCACATTGCTGTCGTGTCATCAGAATACTCGCCTCTTAAATCTATTAGATTCGTTCCATGTGCGGTAGCTATACCTGTTTTTAATGTAATAGCCAATAATAAAAGACTGATATCTGAGTAACCTAATACCCACTTGGTTGGAATATTTTCGAAGTCAATATATTCGAGTGTCTCAATAAGCAACTCCCCTCCCCAAGGAGGAATAATAATATGGATTTCATCATGAATGATCATGTTATTAAACTCTTCCGCACGCTTTTTAGCTGAAGCAGATTTTGCTTTATCTTGAGTCCAAGCGGTTTCTCCACAAAAGACTTTATATCCTTCCTTTTCCATACGAATGCATGCTGTTTTCAGTAAATCATGTAGTTCACTTGGTACGCCCGATGAAGGTGCTGTAACACCAATTGTTGTCCCTACTTCTAAAAATGGATATTTTATCATACGCATCCCCCTTTATAGTTCTAGTTAATTGTCACAAATTAACCAATTGCATTTAATTTTCGTACTGACTTGCTATGTAATTACGTATAAAAGAAAGTAAATATTTTATTTACGATAAGCTCGCCTCTCAGCATATTCAACACATAAATAGCACACTTTGATTTTTTGGCTTCTCTCATTCTTATAATTTCGTAAATCGGAAGCTTTACGCTTACAAAAATAGCATTCTTTCTTAGGAACATTTGGCGTAGTATTTATAAAACTTTCCTTAATTTTTGCTAATATTGATTTCACAATACAGCCCCCCTTTCATTTAGAACTTTCGACAAAAGGGAATGATTTCCTTCTACTATTATTGACAATAACAAAACTCTTACCACTAGCTTACATTTGCTACATTATGTTCTTTTATCAACTTTATAAATATAAAAAAAGAATACGTGAATAACTGTACTCTTTTCCTTGTTTTCGAGGTCATATAGGAGAAACCATAATTTTTAAATTCCTTTATTTTGTTACTCTTGGTATTATTAAACTATACAACTTTGAAGGGACTGAACTATGCGCGGATGGCAATATTTTTTATCTAACTGATTAAAAATATTGGAGGTACAAGTATTGATAAAAGAACTAAACACCCAAAGATTACATTTAAGAAGAATGGACATTTCAGACTCACATAGCTTATTTAAAATTTGGTCTGATCCAGATGTAACGAAATTTATGAACATTGCTAGTTTTACACATGAGGCACAAGCAAAAGAAATGATCGAACTTCTTGAGGAATTGGCTCAGGCAAATGAAGCAATTAGGTTCAGCATGATTGAAAGAAAATCCAACGAAATAATAGGAACGTGTGGATTCAATTTTATTGACTTTGAAGATAGCAAGGCAGAAATCGGTTATGATATCGCAAAAGCCTATTGGGGCATGGGATATGCGCCAGAAGGTATAAAGGCACTACTGAATTACGCTTTCGAAACTTTAAAATTAAATAAAATTGAAGCAAAAGTAGAGCCTGCAAATGTAAATTCTATTAGGGTGTTACAAAAACTTAATTTCACGTTCGAAGGCCAACTTAGAGAAAATTCTAATGAGAGTTTTATAGATATAAATATTTATTCAATTCTAAAAGCGGAATAATATTAAACTTTGCCTATATCAATAATTTAGATATAGGCATTCTTTTGTTTGAGACTTTATAGTTTGTGCTTTTCTTTGTTGAAACTAGTAAGAAGAGCAACGTTTAATTTAAAT
This sequence comes from Lysinibacillus sp. NPDC093210, assembly GCF_044753985.1. Taxonomy (NCBI): domain Bacteria; kingdom Bacillati; phylum Bacillota; class Bacilli; order Caryophanales; family Bacillaceae; genus Lysinibacillus; species Lysinibacillus sp. NPDC093210. The sequence goes on from NZ_JBIVOE010000006.1 coordinate 235,395, forward strand.
AAACGACTAAAAACTTAGCACAAAACCCCATTGCTAGCTGGGGTTTTGTTTATATAGTATTTACTGATTTTCTTCTTGTTTTTCATTCTTCTCATTCGCGTTCTTAAATTGTTCTTTTGTAAGATCATTATCTTCACGAACATCTAAATCATCTGGACTTAAATCATTTCCAAATTCTTCTCTTTCTACTTCCCTTTTATTTCTCTTATCTTTCGTCATAATAATCACCTCCAGTTATACACTTTCCTTTTTTTAAAAATCTATACTTTCAACTCTTTTTTTCAATAAAATAATTTCCTATACCGACTGATTTGAAGAAATCTATATAAAACTTTTTAATCCTATGCCCTCTTTTTTCTGTATGTTTTGTCCTAATTCCTTATATATGGTAAAGCTACATCTTGTATACATGACTGTTAGCGCTACTCTAAAAGAAAGCGCCTTATCCCTGTTACAACCCACATATTACTTGCTCGGTCATGAATCAATTTGTAATGCTAATGAGATGAATATATATTGTCAAGAGCTAACGACAGCAAATCGAACTGTTAAATCCAATTCACTTGAAAATGCTAAAAAATGCTTTAAGGCTGAGAACAATAGAGAGGCAAATGAAAATGAACTATTTTTCTTAAATGCTTTTGTAAATGATCAAATAATTCAATCACAATAATATAAAAATATAACCATTCAACTATTCAAAAACAGCCACTTCATTTAAATGAGGTGGCTTTAAATCGGCTTTCTCGTCTGAGTTTCTATTTTATTTGCTCTCCAGTATCATGCAGCTTTTTGTCCTTCGTGAAATAAAAAAAGCGCCTTTTTGCAGTGCGGCAATAGGCGGTTTATAAAGGTTTGTCTCATAAATTAGGATCTATGCAAATAAATATTGTTTGCCAATTTTCTAACATGTAAATTGTTATTACTAATTTTCATTCTATTAAAGTAGTCTGGATTCTCCTTCGAAATTATGACTCTGCCAAGCTCATCCTCATAAGTATTCCATCCAAACAGTAAAAACGTTATATTCACATATATTAAATTAGACTTAACATATAAATAGCCAATTAACATAAACAATATTCCGTTTGTAACCAATGTACTTTTTTCATGTATGTCAATTGCCAATAAAGGCACTATATATGTCACTAAGTAGCTTAAAATTTCTTCGTTTTTTCTCGATACACGCTCACCTACAATAGTGCTGTTTAATTCACATTTCTTTATATACAAAATAGGTAAAAATGAAAGGATAAATAATACAATTAAAATAATGTACACTGTAAGCAATACTTTATCTTGAATAATTGAAATAATGTTAAAACCATCATAGGGGTATATTGAAAGAGCTACAATTAGATACAATGGAGAGTAGGACGATATGAATAAAAACAATTTAAAAAGATTTGTCAATTTTCTCCCACCCTTTCTTAAATTACCTTAGGTCATCTCTTCCTCTTTCACCTGTTAATACAGTTTTATAATAAGCATCGTTAAGTAACTTGACTATATCATTCAATTGTTTTTTATCCGTATATTTTATTTTCGTTTTTTCTTCGTTTAATTCTATATTTAAGTCAAATTCCATAATAATTTCTTCTACTTTATCAAAATTGTCCACAAACCTAGTCATTCTTTCAGGCCTTGTCATTAATCTTGAAACCCTCTTTACAATATTGCCATCCTCAATACTATCATTTTTAAACTGGTCAAATCCTTCTAACTTATTCGTTTCTTTAAAGACTGATAATACAGAATTAGTATTTTGAACATACTTTGTTTTTAAATCAAAAATTCTTTGCATCGCTACATTATTAATTACAAGCACTTCGTCTTCAAAAATAAGTAAATCAAATCCAGGTTCAATCCCTATAAATGAATCTGAGACTTTTCTAAAAGTAGAGTCCGCTAATGTTCCCCAAAGACCTTTCGTAAACTTCTTTAGTTGAGGTATTCGATTTAAAAAATATGCAAATTTCCCCGCTTCTATTTCAATTTTTATACAGTATAAATCTTTTTGAGTATCCTCATTCAGCGATTCACCTGGTTCTTGTAAGCTTTTTAATAAATTATCAAATGTAATACCTATATATGAAGACTCACAGTATTCAACGACGCCATTAGGTCGACCATTTTCATTAAATTCAACTTGCTCTTTTCCCACTAATTTATCAATAGTTGGTTGGATAACTTTTACAATATCTGATTGCAAAGACCGACTTAAAGATGGTTTAAATGAAAAATAATCTAAAGCATCATGAGTTTTAATCTTTTCAATTAAAAACAAACTTACTTCAGATGTACCACTTAATAAGTGTTCTGAAATTTTGCTGTTAATAAACTCAATATCCAATAATAATCCCCCTAACTATATGAAATCATTAATAAAATCATACAATATTTGGTTATTATAGTAAAACAGAATACATAAAGAAATATTTATTTGCTATAACTCAACTTTTAAAAATAGTATCAGTATAAATGACATTCCACCACGAACAATCATTAGTTATTTGGAATAGAGTGGGCGATTTTGTATTAGGTTTACATAGAAAAAGGCTCTGAAGTTTTACGTAGAGTAAATTTTTCAGAGCACATTATTTCAAAATGAATCTAAACTTTATATTTTTATTAGGTATTTAATAAGATAGTTACGGAAACACCATTTGAAAAAGCACCACCAGTGGTAGTTACTTGTACTGATAAAAGAGTACATCCACTTATCGCAAAATTTGCAGCCTGTGTTGCACAACAACTTGGTGTTGTAGACGAGCTAGGACCTGTCACTGTAGCTCTAACTCCTGTAGCTACTGGAGCAGTAAATCCACAGTTTGTACTTGTAAATACTTGAGCTGAAGCTGTTTGTCCAGCGCTTAAAGTGTGATCTCTTATATTTAATGTAATACTTGTAATTGTGGCATTTTGTGGAATTACAATTGAACTCCTTACAAATGAAGCCGATGAAGTACCCGTTCCAAGAAAATCATTATTTCCAACTGACTGATCAGTAGAAAAAAAGACTTCCATTAACCCTGTTGCAGTTGGTCCAGTTGCTCCTGTAATACCTTGGATTCCTTGGGGACCCGTTGCTCCCGTTACGCCTTGGACTCCCTGGGTACCGGTTGCTCCCGTTACGCCTTGAATTCCTTGGGGACCCGTTGCTCCTGTTACCCCTTGGACTCCCTGAGTACCGGTTGCTCCCGTTACGCCTTGAATTCCTTGGGGACCCGTTGCTCCTGTTACCCCTTGGACACCCTGAGTACCGATTGCTCCCGTTACACCTTGAATTCCTTGGGGACCCGTTGTTCCTGTTACCCCTTGGATTCCTTCGGGACCCGTTGCTCCTGTTACCCCTTGGACTCCCTGAGTACCGATTGCTCCCGTTACACCTTGAATTCCTTGGGGACCCGTTGCTCCTGTTACCCCTTGGACTCCTTCGGGACCTGTTGCTCCTGTTACACCTTGGATTCCTTGGGGGCCCGTTGCTCCTGTTACCCCTTGGACTCCCTGAGTACCGATTGCTCCCGTTACACCTTGAATTCCTTGGGGACCCGTTGCTCCTGTTACCCCTTGGA
>NZ_JBIVOE010000006.1:239066-258984 GCF_044753985.1 Lysinibacillus sp. NPDC093210
GGACTCCTTCGGGACCTGTTGCTCCTGTTACACCTTGGATTCCTTGGGGGCCCGTTGCTCCGGTTTCTCCTTGTATGCCTTGAATTCCTTGTGCACCGGTTTCTCCTTGTATGCCTTGGATTCCTTGGGGACCCGTTGCTCCAGTTTCACCCTGAATTCCTTGTACACCCGTTGCTCCGGTTTCACCCTGAATTCCTTGTACACCCGTTGCTCCGGTTTCCCCTTGAATTCCTTGTGCACCGTTTTCTCCTTGTATGCCTTGGACTCCTTGGGGACCTGTTGCTCCAGTTTCACCCTGAATTCCTTGTACACCCGTTGCTCCGGTTTCACCCTGAATTCCTTGTATCCCCGTTGCTCCGGTTTCCCCTTGAATTCCTTGTGCACCGTTTTCTCCTTGTATGCCTTGGATTCCTTGGGGACCCGTTGCTCCTGTTACTCCTTGGATTCCTTGGGGACCCATTGCTCCCGGTGTTCCCTGTGGACCTGTTGCCCCAGTCGGACCAGTCACTCCTGTGAAATTTTTAGAAGTATAAGGGTAATTATAACAACCATCCTCATTACATTTAAATCTATATTGGTTAACGCCTTTTGAATCTAAAATGGAATATTCACTATCGTTAGTTATTCTTCTTAGATAATAACTACACGACATTAGATCACCTCCTGTCTCATTTTAATGTATTCTTTAAAGATTTAGCCAAATAGACAATATACCTAAGTGAAGTTAGTGAAATGAAGCTACTTAAACAATCTCCCTTTTCTGGGGCTCATTTATAATTTAAAAGAAATTTTTGTTATTTTAATGCTAAAGTTACATACATAGCTATATCATTTTGCCATGAGCAAATTGCTTAAAAATTGATAGCAATTTTCTTTTTCTTTGAAGCATTCATGCAAATTTTTATTTTCAATTTCGTAAAATTTATTTGTTTTTCGAATGGTATATTTACCGATAAGGATTTCTTCATTTTCACAAAGCCGATTCAGTGCCTCATATATAGGGTCAATCGAAACGCCAATAATATCATAAATATTCACATTTTCCATCTTCATCCCCCTTATTTCTAAGCAAAAGATTTATTAAAAGTAATTATTTTATAAATGTATACGTCATACTAATCGGTAAAGAAGTTACCATGAAAACTATTTACTAAATTTTATTTTGACAATTCTTGTTGGAAAGTTCAACCTACAATTTACCCAAAATTTACTAGCCCTACACTGACAAATGCTTCCCAAATTAAAATTGAAGTTGCTTAATAATGCCAAAAACCCCTTGCGATTTCACTTAGCAATGTCTGTCATCCCTTTGTGTTAATAAAGTCAATTCAGTTTAAGCAATAAAAGCTATGCACAAAAATACCTCACTAAAATAGTGAGGTTACGTAGTTAATTTTATTAGAATATCTATATTCAATACTTAATTTCTTCATATTATCGTACCTCAGTAACCCAATAAAAAAATTTTACTGCGTGATATTTGACGACCATCCTGACAATCTACTTTAGCAACTCCAAATGCTTGCTTAAACGATCCCAAGTTTCTGTAATGCCTTGCAACATGCCCATTTCATGACAGACTTAAGGGCATCAGTTGAAACATATTCAACGTGGAAAGTCCTTAAAAATGCATTCAAATTGTGGAATCTTTCTTCCATTACACACTGAGTTGACAATACGGGATAGATTTTATTCATAAAACCACATGGTATAATAATCCAAAACTCCATGCTAATAAAATTACAAAATTATTATGTAGTGGTTTAATTTTAATACCAAAAATTTAAAGGAGGAAACAAATCTTGATTACAAACAAAATAAACATAAGGAAAATGACAGTTAATGATTATGGTTTAATGACTAAATGGTTAAGGACAAAAGAAGTTTTAGAGTTTTATGGAGATATTAATTCACCATATACAATTGAAGAAGTTAGGAAAAAGTATGAACCAAGAATACGTGGTGAATGCACCGTTTCTCCTTTTATTGTTGAGTTAGACGATTTAGCAATAGGATATATGCAACACTATCCAATCCAAGTACATGAGCAAAAAGATTTCGGTTATCTCGAAAATCAAGTAATTTATGGAATAGACCAATTTATCGGTAATCCTAATCTGTTTAATAAAGGCTATGGGACAACAATGGTTAGTAAATTTATTGACTTTATTATTAAAACGACTGACGTCGAAATAATAATTTTAGACCCTGAAATTTCGAATGAAAGAGCAATTCGATGTTATGAAAAATGCGGATTTTCGAAGGTAAAAATAATTAATAATGAAAATAATTATTTAATGGAAATGACAATCAATAAAATCTAATTTTTCTAGGCACCTTCCTATTCAGGATAAGAGTCCCCTCCACCTTCTCTTGAAAGCCCTAACGATTTAAAAATAAATCAATTTTAGAAACATCAGTAAAAATACAGACTTTCCACATATAAGAAATATTTTGTATAGGACAACATACAAGGAATAGTTTAGTTTACATACTCTAATCATATACGATTAGAAGGAGGTTCAGTGTGAATAAAGAACCTAACAATTTTAAAAAGTTCAAGTTTAAAACAAATCCTAGTTGTCATTGTCACTGTTGCGGTTTTTGTTGTAATTGTAGTTGTAAACCACCATATTTACCTGTACAACCAAGCTGTAACTATCTTGTATATGTTACAGACGCTGGTCAATTAGAAACTCCCGATAATAGAGTGTCAGTAATCGATACAGCAACTAATACTATTGTCGCTAACATTCCAGTAGGAAGTGCTCCTCTCGAAGTCTCGATTTCACCAAATGGCGAATTCGGTTATGTTCCTGCACTCTTTTCAAATAATGTAACAGTTTTTAATACTGCAACAAATATGGTAGTTGCTACTATACCGGTTGGAGTTAATCCGCTTGGTGTGGCGATTTCACCAAATGGAACACTTGCATATGTATCTAATCACGGATCAAACACTGTATCTGTCATAAATACAGCGACTAATACTGTAACCGCGACAATTCCAGTAGGGCTTCAACCTCAAGGTATTGCGTTTACGCCAAATGGTGCATTTGCCTACGTGGCAGATGAAAATTCAAATGCAGTATCAGTTATTAATACCACTACTAATACTGTGGTAGATACAATCCCGGTTGGAATTCGCCCTAGATCAATCGTTTTCACACCTAATGGCCAATTTGCTTATGTTACAAATGAAAATAGTAGCACTGTTTCAGTAATTAATGCAGCAACTAATACGGTAGTTGATACAATACCGGTTGGAACAGGCCCTGTTGGATCAGCAATAACTCCTGATGGCACACTTATTTACATTGTAAACAAAGGTAGTAATACTGTATCAGTCATAAGTACCGCTACAAATCTAGTAATTGCAACAATTCCTGTAGGATTATCTCCAGACCAAGTCACAATCTTGCCAGATGGAAAATTTGCTTATGTTACAAATCAAGCTGACAATACTGTGTCAGTAATAGCAATTGCAACAAATACGGTAGTTGATACAATACCAGGATTTAATGGTCCTACTGGCATAAAAACGGGAACCATCTGTAATTCAAACTAAACATTCGCTATTCGCAGTAATTGGAAAAGCATTTGGTTCAACAAAATAAAACCAGAATAATTCTACAAACGTAGAATTCATTCTGGTTGATATTTGTAATTATGTGCTTTACCAATATTTTAATTTTTCTCGTTTAAATCATCTGGATAAACAATCGTATTAATTACTTCACCATTCGATTCATTTTTGAAAATGACTGTCACCTTATATTTTTCTGGAGCTACACCATTAAATAACTGATAATACATACCTGTAATTGCGAGTCCAAAAGAAGCAATCGTATCAAGGCTGTTTTCAAATTCTTCTTTGTTTACCGACAATGTAAATTCTGAAAATGTTTTATTATAACTTACATCTTTAATAGAGGTAAAATCTTCACTCGTTTTAATCTCCTCTACTGATTGAATAATCCCCTCTTCTAATTCTTTCATCATTTTTTTGTGCTCTGCTTTAGACATTTTATAAGTAATAGAACCATCTTCATTTTTTATAACTTCCTTGATTCCATCATTTTTTGCTTCAGCTATAACTTTTTCAATATCTTGACCTTCAAAAAAAGAACCTGGTATGGTTACTTCTACATTTAAAACCCCTTTATCCACTTTTAGTGGCTCTCCATCAGTTGTATTTTCAGTTGCGTTTTCAGCAGTCACTTCTTTTTCAGTCCCACCCTCTTTTTCCTTATCTTGACTACATGCTGCTAAAAGCATACCTAGCAATAATAAAAATGGTACTATTAATCTTTTCTTCAATTTTAATTCCTCCTTTACATAAATATACATAATTTGGAGATGTTCGACCAGATAAAAAAGCCACATCTTATTAGATATGACTTAACTCTAATTTAATAATAATAAATGAATTACAGCAAGAATCCCCATTGAATAAATAATTGATCTTGAAAACGAATTTTTAAACTCGTTTCGAGGGTGCCGTTCAAAAAATAAGTGCAGGATTGCATGAATGATAAAGAATGGAACAAGGACCCAAAAAATAACTTTTTGAAACTAACTGAAAAGTAAGGAATGGATAAAAAAAATTCACAGTTTTATGCTAGGGAAACATTTTTTAGACGGAATTTTACTCAAATTCCCTTCTTAATATAGAAAAAATAGCAAGATCAACATATTTTCCATTCTCAAATTCATGTTGTCTTAAAACTCCTTCTTTATAAAAATTTAATTTTTCTAACAATCTAATTGATGATTGATTTTCTGGCTCGACTTTCGCTTCGATTTTATTCATTTTCATTGTCAAAAAGGCAAAAGAAATAATACAACTTATCGCCTCTTTCATAACACCCTTCCCCCAATAGCTTGGATTTAAATCATATCCAATTTCAATACGATTATGTTCTTTTTTATAATTCAAAAACCCACAAGTACCAATTACTTTTTTAGACTCCGCTTCTTCAATTACCCATCTAAAACCAGTCTGTTCTCTTAAAATCGTATCATACCAATTCAACTCATTTTTCGCATCATTAATAGACTTAAATGGTGTTAACGGAGTATATCTAGTCACTTGCTCATTTGAATACAAAACAAAAATATCATGACAATCCTTTTCTACCGCTTTACGTAAGATAAAACGTTCAGTTTCAAACCTCGGAAAATTAGTAAATGTAAAATCAAAATCCACATTACCACCCTCTTTTACTTTAAATGAACAACTCTTGCCATAATAGTAACATATACCTTAAAAATTAATTCAAAATTTCGAACACGACAAACGAACATCCAGCTATTACACTGAATTGGTTTTGTTCTAGAATTTAACTAATTATAAAAAACATAGGGTATTTCCCAATGTCTACATGTTCTGTCCACTCACATTAATAGTCTCAGCAACTGTAAAAATCCTCATCAACAATGATTAAATACTTTAAAATGAAGTTTTAATTTTTATCCATTGCAGCCATTTGCCCTTTACTTCATTTTTAAAACGAATAAAATACTACAAATGGAGGTGGAAATATGGATAATTGTAATAACTGTAATAAACGGTCCTGTTTATGTGGACAACAAAAAAGGCCATTCACTGCCGTAGAACTCTGTGGCATTACTGGTGTCACTCCAGTAACACCACCTACCCCTTGTAACGGTTTATGTGAATACGGATATATATACAATCTAAGTGCGGGAGTTGTCGCTATAGAGGCAGATATTATTTTCGATTCAACAGGCTTAGTGACACCTGGAATTACGCACGTTCCGGGAACCTCTCAAATTTTTGTTACCACTCCAGGGGTCTACGAAGTTACTTTCATCGTATCAGGTGTCGAACCTAACCAATTCACACTATTTTTAAATGGGGCACCTGTTCCTCAAGCAGTCTATGGTTCAGGAGCTGGCACTCAGCAAAACACTGGTCAGGCACTAATTTCTATAGCTTCCGGAGGTATTCTTACACTTAGAAATCATTCATCTGCCGCAGCAGTTACCCTGCAAACGTTGGCGGGAGGCACACAAATAAACGTAAACGCTTCTATTATCCTTAAATTATTAAGTCCAATTGTCTAGAGATATAAAGATTCTGTTTGTCCTATAATTTTAAAAGAATAGATTTCGTATTAGGAGTGATTAACCTTTTGCACAGGAGTTACTCCTTTTTTTATATTTATGCAGACATTTTGCAATACCCCTCTTTTTCGTTAGAGGCCCCGAACATTAACTTCTTTATTTTATTTCCGCATATTTCTGGTCATTCCACAATGTTTCGCTGCCCCACTATAAAAAATGTTTATTAATAATCAATTGAGCTCTTTCATCAATGTTAGAAGGCAAATCTTTCGCTGAAAAATATTTTAAATCTAAACTTTCCCCATCTGACATTACTATTTCGCCATAGGTCTCTTCTGCAAGAAAAACACTAATTACGTTATATACTTCATCACCATTAGGATACTTAAAGTAAAGTTGTGGTCCAGATAACAATTCAAGAAATGTAAAATGATTAGCACTTAAACCAGTCTCTTCAAATAATTCTCTTGCAGCCGTTTGCTCTAGACTTTCTCCTATTTCCATTGCCCCACCAGGCAGTCCCCATTCTTCAGTATCTGACCGATGTTGAAGTAATATCTCGTTATTGCTATTTAAAGCAATGATAGTAGAACCTACTAATATTAATGGTCTAGTCCCAACAAACCCTCTAATTTCTTTTATATATTCAGCTATAATCAATCACCGCCTCAGTATTCGTCTTAATTTTTACAAGCAGTCAATATAGGTTGGTAATAACCTGTATTCACAGGGAAATGCCACTCAACATCTACGAAACCAGTTGCTTTCAATACTTTATTAATTTCTTCGCGCAACAATGCTCTGTATTCTGTTCTATTATGTGTAGTTTTCCATTCACCGTTAATTTCTAGCATAATAAATTGATTTACTGTATACGTTTTTCCATCTCCCGCCCAATCATAAACCTGAAAAGCAATTCTCTTCCCATCATCGAAAACCTTTGGCTGTGTAGTTGTTAACTTCTCTTTTACCATGGCATCGTAATCTCTTATAGTAACTAAAAGTAAACCATTATACTGTAGCTTGGCGTGCATATTTTGAAAAGCTTTGTACAAATCTTCATCCGTAATTAAATGTGGAATAGCATTATCCGCAGACAGGACTATATTAAATAATCCAGTTACATCTGTTTCTAACGATCGAAAATCTGCCACTCCAAAGTTTATTTTTACCCCATAACTTTCTGCTTCTTTTTCGGCTCTCTTGACAGATACAGCACTTATGTCAGTAGCACTTACATCATACCCGTGTTTTGCTAACCCGATTGCTTGTGTACCAATGCCACATGAGCAATCTAAAATTGAAATGTTATGTGTGGAAGACAAGCCTAACTTTGATTGGATAATATTATTTAGAATTTCGCTTTGACGTGCAATTGCTAAATGCCAATCAACAAATATAAGATGATAATCTTCTGCAATTGCATCGTAAAATTTTAAAACTGAATCTTTCAATATAAAGCCCCCTTAATTGTATTTCTTGAACAAATTCTGGTATGTCAGATTTGCTTGTCCACACTATCACTAAAAAATAAAGTCTTATATAATAATGTATTTTTTATTATTCTATATTAATAATTACATTTGAAAGGTGTGCTATTGTGGCAAAATTATTTAAAATGGAATCACCTAAATTACCTTTAACTTTAGAAAAAGCAAATTTTCAAGATATTTTTTATGAAGAAGATTCGTACTTATCAAATTGTGTAATCTCTAACACCGTCATTGATAATGAGTGTATTGAAAGACTTATACTATCAAAAGTACTTTTTAAAAATGTAAGATTCATAGATGTAACTTTTAGAAAAATTGATTTGACCGATGTAATTTTTGAAAGCTGTGATTTATCGAATGCGAGCTTTAGTGAAGGACTAATTCACAGAGTCAAATTTGAAAACTGTAAATTATTAGGTTTGAATTTAGCAGAAGCTAATTTAGGAAATGTATCTTTTGAAAATTGTATAGCGAATTTATGTGACTTCTCAGAAACTCGTTTAAAACAGGTCATTTTTAATAATTCAACACTACAAGGTGCCAATTATTTTGAATGCAAATTTAATAAGGTCTTATTTAATGAATGTGATCTTAATGATGTTGATTTTTCTCAAACATCATTAAAAGGAATTGATATTAGCACATGTAGATTTGAAAGGTTGAATGTTACGTTGGAAAGTTTGAAAGGTTGTGAAGTATCTTCTGAACAAGCTGTTGGGTTTGCTTCATTGTTAGGCATAAAAGTAGTATAGAAATTGCTAGACTCTGGATTATTTAATCCAAGTAGGATTCGAATAGGTAATATGAAAATAACAAACATCTTGCCTTCTTCCTAGTTCAATTGCTACTTGGTTTTTTCATCGATAGGAAAACTAACACTATTAAAAGTTTATGTATTAGGCTTTTATTTTATTTTCCATGTATCGACAATTAGCACAAAGAAAATCTTTATGAATAAAAATAGCACTATACATATTAGACCATGGCATTTGTTCAGAACATCTATCACATTTATCAATATATTTATCATATAATATACCATTCCCTAGAAAGAAAGCCCATTGTTCATCTGACAATTTATCAGGTCCGTATTTAATGAGTAGTACTGCAATTCCCAACACTTCACCATCATCAAATTTGATTGTTTTAATGAGTTTTTCCAAATAAGATATAAATGTAGATGGTTCATTTTTTATTCTCAATTTGATCTCTACAATTTGCATCACACTTCCCCTTTTTTCATTTTAAAATGAGGTTTAAGGAAATTATAGAGTAAATCAAAAATCCCTACTAGATTTACATGTATAATTTTCCTTTAAAAAATAAATTAATGTATAAGCTAAACTTTGCCTACTGCAATGTTACTAAAAAATGGCTTTATGATTTTACAAAGAAAAACTCGCAATTTGCCATCAAATAATCAAAATGCGAGTTTTTATATTATTTTGAAGCGCTCAGTGTCTGTAAGTTTATATAACCTTGTTCTGCTACTAGCAAAGCCATCCCCTAATCTTATATAAATTATATTTCCCCCCACATATCTTGCGCTTTTTTAAATAATGTTTCAACCTGTTCTTTGTTATTGTCAATTATTTCTTCATGAACATCATCGATAACGCTTAGATCCCTTTTAATCATAATAGAGTAAGTTTGCTTATTTTCATCTGTAATTTGAATACCATATTGATTATCTCCTATGAATGATGGCCATATGATTAATGCATATTTATTATCTTCTGTTGAAACAGCTAAATTGCCCACTAACGATAAATAATCTGGAAATTTCACATTATAAAGATAAGCATTTTGCGATAATACATAACTACGATTTGGTATAAATTCCTCTAAGTCTCCTGTATATTTAGAATACTTAACATTCATCCAGGCATACCACAATAAATTGTAGACAATAAACATAGAAAATATAGTTGCTAAAATGATGATCATTTTTTTCTTTTTTCTCATATTTCAACAATCCGCTCTCCTCTTTTTTTAATGTCTTCATCGTGCGTAACTAAAATAATCGTCTTTCCATCTTCATTCATGTTTTTTAATATACTCATTACTACGTCTGCATTTGCTTTATCTAATGAGCCTGTCGGTTCATCTGCCAAAATAATATCGCATTTTTTTATCATTAATCGCGCTAGGGCAATTCTTTGCTGCTCCCCACCAGATAGCGTATAAATCTTATCATTTATTTTATTTAATAACCCTACAGACTTCAACGCTTCTTCTAAACTAATATTGGAGCGATTCTTTTGTTTAATCATTTTTAAATTATAGCTTACGGTTTTATCTTCAATTAAAGCAAAGTTCTGAAAAAGAAATCCCACCTTATTGCCAAAATAATTCAACTGATTTTTTTTTTGACTTATATCCATCTTTTCAACTAAAATTTCGCCACTATCTATCTGTTCAATCGCACCAATCATATTTAAAAGTGTTGTTTTACCACATCCACTTGGCCCCGAAAATACAATAAACTCTCCATCTTGAATAGTTAAACTAAAATCTTTAAATAATTCTCGATTTCCAAAGGATTTACTTAAGTTCTTAATTTCTATCATTTAACGGATCCACCTTTAAGAATTGATTGTATGCTTCTATTTTCTGTTATTCTTATGTAATAGAAAACAAAGCAAAGTTCTAATAACACAACTGAAAACCCACCAGTGATTAAGTATAGTTCCGAACTCCACTCAAGGAAATGCCCTATTATAAAAGCAACCATTCCTGCAATACCACCAAAAATAATAGTTGTTAAAAATAATTTTTTATATCTTTCAAATAAGCCATAGCCCATTATTTTTTTCAATGCAATTTCAACCGCATTGATACTATATTCGTAGTTTAAAATGGTTTTAATAATGATGGCTTCTAAGATTAATAAAATTGTGAGTAAAACGGAACCTATTACTATCCCTTTTTTATAAATGTTCCATTGATGAAGATAATGTTCAAATACATTTGTCTTGAAATTATTTGCTTTCGATAAATCTAAATGGTTTTTCTCTATAAATTGTTCCCACTCATAGTCTTGAATTTTATACATGGATGTTCCAAATATAAAAACATTCCAGTAAGGGTTAAGCGCATTTGTGTCCATATTGTTTAATAAAATGATTGGATTCTTCACCATCTTACTACTAATATTAAAACCTTTATCTATTGCTATAATATCTAGTTGTTTTTGATAGGCAATAATATTAAATTCATAAGGGTGTGGATAGTACGTTTCCCATATTTTTATCATTTCCGTTTGAACACTTTTAGAATTATATTTTTCTGGAACTAAAAAATACACTTTTTGTTCGAGCGAAGCAGTATTAAATTCGCTTATTTTATCATGTAAATACTCAAGGGTACCGCTATCAGCATAAACAAATGGAGAACCTAAGTCTTTAGTTTGTAAATCTACTAAAGAAAGGGTGTTATTCATTGCAAGATTCTCTTTATAAAAATCAAACCTTAATTGTTGTGTCACTTCACCGTCTTCAACATTTATATTTACATAAGAATAATCTTTAGCATTTTCAAAAAAAGGTTTTTGTTTATAAAATTTTAGCCCTTCATCAATTACCGTTAGACATCCCGCAGCCAGTATCACCGTTATACAAATAGTAATAATTTTGTATACATAACTGAACTGCAAAACTTTTTTGACACTATCTTTGGATTTCATATCTTTTTTATAATCACCTAAAAAAAGTGTGAAAAAGATAGATGCGTTGATTACAACAAAAATTGCAACTAATAAAAGGGCAATACTAAAATGATAACTTGCGGTCGTAAACTGTAAAAATAATAGTATTAGCACTAAAAACGTGGAAATAAAAAACAATGTGTCTGCGATGATATTTCGAAAAACAATATGTTGCAGTCTTTCTCCAGAAATAACTCTTATCGCTACTTCTTTCCTCATTTGAGCCACTTCGTAGAAAGTTATTAAAAGTAAAAGACCTAATATAATAACCCAAGTAATGCTAATATTGAAGGCACTATTAAAGGCACTATATCCCTCCTGCGGAAACTTTCCTGCATACTTATCAATCAGTTTTTGCTTAAAACGAGTCTGGTTTTCTTTATCCCCAATCAAATAATATTTTTCAAACTTATTGACATCTGGAATAGCGGCGATTGGCAATACCTCAAATTCGATATCCCCTAAAAAGATGCTTTGATAGTGACCTGGTTGTACTGAGGAATTTTCCTTTAAATAGTTTGCGGTTCCTTCTGTCGCATATATCTTTATATTTTCAGAATAAACAGTGGAAATTTTTCTATCTACCACAAAAACCTCTAAATTCTCTTCCTTAGCTGCTGTTGTAATATCCTTTAACATCTCATCTTGAGGAATATGGATAGACATTACTCCATTTTTATACATCGTAACGTAATCATATTTCGTATCAAAGCTAACTAAATGCCAGACATATGTCTCTCCGATAAAAGTAAACCCTATACTAAATAGTATTACGCTAAGAATATACTTTGCTTTTTTCACTGCAATCACCCTGTTATGAATTAGAATACTTTTAGCAGCAAAAGCGAGTTAACCTAGTGTTAACCCGCTTTTGTAGTTCAACTAGATTACCAATTACAACGATATATATAAGTATTAGTATTTCCATGACGTACTTCTACTTTTGATAGTCTTGAAGCATCACGACTTGGACCTGTATGCCAATCACCATTATATAAGGAGGCATAATGTTCTTTCGTTGCATGGTTTGCCCATACATAATCTTCATTAATAAAGCGTGTGTTATAACCATACATTATGTTAGCTAATCCATCTGATCCTGTAGCATACCGTTCCCAAGCTTTAACAAAGTTTTCGCTATACGTAGCTTCTAATTGTAGCAGCGGAAACAGGAACTACTGCTAAAAACATTGCACTGACCATAACTAAACCTACGGATAAATTTTTCACTCTTCTCTTAAACATAAACTACGTCTCCTTTCTTAATTTTTTGCGAATATTATATACTATCAAAATATAAAAATCAATATGGTTTACTGAATTTTCAGATTTATTATAGCGTCTAAATTAATAATTAATAGAATAAGAAAAGACCAGCTCGTTTATTCGCTTGGCTGGTCGTTACATTGAGTTCTATAATAGTATTTACTTCAATAAAGAATAAATATTCGTATCATATGGCATATCATTCTGATGCATAAAGTTTCTTAAAACCCCTTCTTTTTCAAACCCTAATTTTTTTAATAGCTTGTTGGATGCATCATTTTCAGTAAACACAATGGCTCCGATACGCACTAAATCCATCTCCTGAAAACCATATGATATAACTTTTTCTACAGCTTCCTTTGCATAGCCCTTTCCCCAACTTTCGGGAAATAGTGCGTAACTAATATCAGCTTTTTTATGCTCTGTGGACCACTCTTGAAAACCAATAGTCCCGATAATCCCCTCTTGCCCTTGCACTTCAATTCCCCATTTAATGCCTCGTTTATCATTGAAATTATTAGAGAAATTTTGGATGATATGTTTCACTTGTTCGATGCTTGTTAATGGCTTTTGTCCATAGTGACGTAAAACGTCTGGATTTGAGAAGCAATTTAATATCGCTTGCGCATCTTTATCTGTCAGTTCTCTTAACACTAAACGATCAGTATTTAATATTGGAAACATTTCTTCACGCTACTTTCGAAAATAGTATTTTTACCATTCTATAACAATAGCTTTATATTTACATTACTTATTTTCTTCTGTAGTGCAAAATCGAACATCACTAAGTAATATGAAATTTTTAATATTGGAAACAAATAAATGTATTATCTATGCTATTGATGAAGGAAATTATGTTTAATACGAAACAGCACTCTCCTACGTTGGTTTTAATAAAAATAGCATCTCACTCAAAGTGAGATGCTTTCTATTTATTGAGGAACTACTTCAGATATTTTGTCAAAGTCTAGAAGATATCCACCGATTTTTGCTTTTTCTAACTCTTCTATATATTCTTCTTTTCGCTCATTAAGTCTGTCATCAAGTGTGTTTTGATAGGCCGGAAATAGATTGTAATCTACTGGTTTCCCCATAAGTTCACCTCTTATTTTATATTTTTTATTTATTATATGCTATATTGATATTTTCTGACAATCATGAATGGTAAATTTGATTATTAAGTTCGACAATATCACAAGAACATAGGCTTATTATACAACTCGTCTATTATACTATTTTCCTATCAAACGTACTTATTCACTTGAGTGACTGATGAACTATATTATTTGGAGTCATAACGAATGGAATTTGTTGAAGGCAATTCGTTATATAAAACAAGCAGATTTTCTTCATTACTATTTCATCTACAAGCAATCATAAAAATTATTAGATAAACATCCGTTAATTGTTATAATTAGAATGAATGAATTAATGAGGAAGAAGCTAAGAGGATATTTTCAAGTAAAAAAACAATTATTTTTTATCTAGTTTACAGGCTAATAGCTAGCTATTATAACTATTTCGACATAGTAATAGTAGTGTAAAGCTAATTTAGCTTTGCACCTCCTGATTTGTTGGTTAGGGTCACTCTGGTCCAGTGACCCTATTTAATTTACTAAAACAAATTTAAAAGAAAGTGGCGTTGCAATATGGAATTTTGGCTAAACATTCAAACACTAATATGGTTATTTCCTATTATTTTCATTGTTCACGATTTTGAAGAGATTATAATGGTTGAAAAATGGTTACATAACAATCAAAACAAGTTATATAAACAATTGCCACCAAAATTAGCAGATCGAATAGTAAAACAATTTTCCATGACTACTGCTCAATTTGCAGTAGCAGTCATCATTGTTTTTTTATTTGTCAGTGGAGCTACTGTTGCTGCTAATCTATATTTATATAATGGCTTAACGATGTTGTTTCATCAGTATTTTTTATCCATGCATTTACTCACATTGGGCAAACAATCTTTTTTCGCTCTATTACCCCTGGTAGTGTTACATCGTTAATTATTATTATTCCATACAGCGTTATTTTATATAAATCGTTATTTTTTCAGGGAATCATTACTTGGAAAATGATTTTGATTAGTTTACCTTTTGGGCTTTTATTTTTCCCTATTGTTTTAACAGCCCACTGGATAGGTAGAAAGGTTATTTAAAATTTTAACTTACGCAAAGTCTTTTGTTTCTCACTTTCTTTTTACTTTTTACTCGGATCGCTTGTACTTAGATACAATAATTCCATTCTTTTAGGAAAATCGTTTTAGTTTTGCTGTAAGCGTCCACTAACGAAGCAAAGCTGTTATTCTGTAGCATATTTAATGAATTTGTCTATTTTACATATTTCAAATGCTTTTTGACAAATGTAATAATGTATTGCACTTCCTCTTCCGTCATCTCTACTAAGCTACAAACTCTTCGTAGTTTGGCAGGTGACTTTAATTGTTCTCGCACTTTATCAATTAGCATGTATTTACACTTTCGTGGATTGACATAATCTCTTATTTGCTTATAGCGTAAGTATGCATAACGAGCAAATGCATTCAGCATCTCTCTCTCATAACCTTCTCGTTCTAAGTTCATGACAGCTGCGTCTATCTCTTCAGTTTCAAATATCCAGGATCCGTCAGTCAATTGCATAGTACCACCTCTTCCTTATAAGCTTGAGTAGGCTTGTTGATGTAAAAAATCAGGACATCATCAGTAAGCAGTTTTTTTGGTAACTCCTCTTTCGTCATCAATGTTCCCCGATTTTTAAAAATTGCCATTTCAGATTATCTACATCATCAACTTTCCTTCATCTATAATCATTAAATGCATCATAAAAAGCCACACCTAGTTAGATGTGACTCTTTTTTTATTTTTATCAATATTTACTTGTCCATCTTGCATTTTTCACTAATCTATTTCTTTAAAAAGTAAATCACCATAATGGTGTAAAGATACCCACTATGTCACCGACTTGAGGAATTATTTTCACCTCATGTTAAGGTTGCATCAAATTAATTCTTCCCTAAGGGTGAGAGGTGTTGACTATTATTCCATTTGCTCTGGTCTTGTTTAATAAAATGTTGCCATTTCCTGTGTGGGTTATCTTTATTGTGGATTCGCAACTTTACTTTACAGTTACTATTCATCATCCTTTTTATCATCGTTATCCTTTTTTAGCTGTGCAAAAGCATTAGCTAAAAACTTCGGGACACGAATTCCTAACTTACCTAAGTTTTCGATAATGCTAATACCTTCCATTCCTATTAAAAATAAAATCATAGCATTACGCATAAAATCTCCGCTTTCTGTAGCATTGTCCAATTGCACAGCTGCTATGACCATTAAAATCATGGCTGTTTTTTTCAAAAGCCCTTTAAACGTTTTACGAGAATCAATATCTTTTATAATCCAACCAACCATTACTCCTAATGTCAAATCGATAGCCATTAAGATTGTTAAAGATGTTACCAATTCATCTACACCGCCAATTAGATATGCAATTAATGCAGTCATACCACCTACCAACGATGACCAAAGCGTATTTGTTTCCAGAATATCACCTACTTCCTCATTATTTAAAACCCACACAGGTGATAGCTGAAGGCACAAACATACTTTAATTTTCATAAAGTACATCGTTTGATTTAGTCAATAACAGCCTCCATTTCTAGCATATTCAATTGCGTAATCGATGAACGTTAACAAAAATACAGAAAAACGAACATAAAAAAATATTTTATGATCAGTAATCTATCTTCTAGAAAATAATTAGATGTACCTCTCCTCTTCTAGCCGCTAGCGATTTCTCTTCCCTTGTTTATATTGAAAGCACTTTATTACACGAGAAAATACAATCTATGTATTAAAACATTGTAATGTTGTAAAATATTAGTAAGTTAAAGGCAGACTCAAAATAAATGTAATGGAGGCTTTAAAGTGAAAATAAAAATCGCTACATTGAACGAAATTTATGAAATTGAATGCTTATATCAAGAGCTATTTACTGAAATGTCCAACTTACAACCAAAGTATATAAAACCTGCAAAACAAGATGTGACATTTATACAGAATACGATTACTAATAAAGATTCAGATATTTTAATAGCGGATATAGATAACCGAACAGTAGGCTTTTTGCTTATACAAGAAGCTACGACTCCACCATATACTTGTATAGTTGAACATAATTACGCTTTTATCGTAGATATTATTGTTGGAAGTCAATATCAAAATCAAGGTATCGGTTCCGCTTTGCTATGTGAAGCGAAAAAATGGGCAAAAATTCGTCAGTTAGATTACTTGGAGTTGAACGTTTTATCGGAAAATATGGGTGCAATTACTTTATACGAAAAACAAGGTTTTCAAGATATGAGCCATACAATGCGTTTGGAATTGGCGTAGCTTATAATCTTACAGTTTTTCTATCGACGATATATTGATTTCAATGTAGACGCATGCTTTACATGAACACCATTTATTGTGCGAATTAAACAATTTGCTATACAACTAAAGGCGAGTACTCTATACAGTTGTCCACTTTGCTTTGCAATCCTATGCCAAAATAAAAAAGTATGTTATACTATTTGTACTGACAAACCAAAAAGGTAACCAATATTGAGCTGTAGCGTCTTTTTGCGCTACAGCTTTTTTTTAGGCAAATTTTTTCTACCTATTCAATACAATCTTTTTTGTTTTACTAAAAACATTTCTAAAACAGAACATGAAAATTGGGATAAATACCCCTCCGCATTTCTACAATGAACATATTATAAATTGAAGGAAGGAGGAATGTTTCATGGGATACTACGGAAATGCAGGTAATTGGAACAATAATTTTTATGGTGGATATAGCATGGGCGGTAGTTACGGTGGAGGCTGTAACTATGGCGGTGGTTGTAACTCCGGTGACAATTACTACGGTGGCGGCAACGGCAACGGATCAGCATTCGCGTTAATTGTTGTACTCTTTATTCTTTTAATTATTGTCGGTACTGCGTTCATCAATTACTGACATTCAAAGTAATGGATTGTGTGTTACCAGTTTTAAACTCCTATTAACTCCGAGGGTCACTTCCCCAAAGTGACCCTTTTTATATGTCTGTGTTTAAATATTAAAGGAAATAGAAATGTGCAGCTTTATAATTGCATTGGTTGCTTATCAAAATTTCTATACTCATTCTACTCATTTGCAAATGCTCCTTTTCACTAAACCAACATTAGACAAGTATAGCATCATGCATATTCGTAAATAGTAATAATGGTGTCATTACGCCAATTAACTACGATGGAGGGATTGTTGATGAATAACATTCGAGAAGGTTTAATCCCAACTATTTTAGGTTCTGCTGTTACGGCTGCCGGCTATGCCTTAAAGCAAAAAAGTGGTTCTAACAAAATGATTGCAAACACAGTCTTTGGATTTGGTTTAGCACATATCGTGTTAGGAGCAATAGACCTTGTAGAACATCGTCGTTAGTCATTGGAGAGCACATTGTTGTGCTCTTCTTTATTTTTAGGCATTCGAATACCTACATCTCTGTTCGATATTGATCGTGGTTAGGTTTGAACACATAATCTTGGGCATTTCTGACAACAGCAAAATTATCAACATTATAATGACCGTGAAGCGTTTCATTGTGATGCGCAATAATTTGTTTTGCAGAAAGTGCCTTTGAATCAGTTGTTGAATGTCCATCTGCAACAAGTGTGACATCAAACGACTGCACTGTAGCTGACCTCACTGCTGTATCGATACAATGTTCTGTTTTACAGCCCATTATGACTAAATGAACCACTTTCTGATCTTTTAAATATTGCAGCAAGTCAGTTTGATAAAAAGCATTAGTCGCTTTTTTATCTATAAATATTGCTCTAGTTGTTGGAATGTTAATTTCATTATGAACTTGGAACCCAGCCCCTTGTCCATTTGCAACATCTTTATCTCTAATAAAAATAATAACAGCATTCTCTGTTAATGCTTGTTGAATTACAAAATTAATATTTTCAATTAATCTATCTTTCTTAAATACTTCTTGTTCTTCGTTATTACCATCAATTAATTCTTGTTGAGCATCAATAACTAATAAAGCTTGCTTCATTAAATCCCTCGTCTCTATATTTATTATTTATTCCATTAATTACTATAATATATAGTAATGACGCTTGAAAAGTAAAACCTCGAAAAGTGCTCACTTGTATTGTGCCACTAATCGAGGTGTTCGTTTTTAGTTCTTACAATTTTGGATTTATATCTATTATTTATTTTCTTCCAATTTTCTATTTGCCTTTTGCACTTCAAGTAATTCAGATACCGTGACAAATTTGTATCCTTGCTTTTCAAGTTCAGGTAGGATTTTTTCTAAAGCTTTAACGGTTTGTCCCCGATCTCCTCCGCCATCATGAAAAAGAACGATATTTCCTTCTTTAGCCCCTTTTAATACAGTATTTACAATTTTATTAACGCCAGGACTTTTCCAATCCATTGTATCTTGATGCCAAGACCACATCACAACTTTATAGCCTTCTTTTGCAACTGCTTCAATCATTCCATCTGTATATTGTCCTTCTACAGGACGGAATAAAGTCGGAGTATATCCAGTAATACCGTATATCGTATCGTGTGTTTGTTTAATTTCCTTAAGTAAATTTGGAACAGTCGTTCTTAACGGATGAGTATATGTGTGAATGGCTAATTCATGCCCATCTTCATACATTCGTTGAACAATTTCCGAGTTCTTTTCTGCATTTTCCCCAACGATAAAAAATGTTGATTTTGCCTGATATTTAGCTAATATATCTAATATCTCTGGCGTGTATTTTTTATGAGGACCATCATCAAAGGTCAACGCTATAATTTTTTCATTCGTTTTGATTTCCCACAATATTTGCCCTGCTTCCTCATAATACTTCCTTCCTTTATCTGCTGAGAAACTTTTGCTCACAAAAAAAACAGATACCACTAAAATACAAATAGGCATAATTAACAGCATAAACTTCTTCAAAATCTTCACTTCCCAGAGAAAAATATTTAGTACTTTATTATTTGTTGATTTCTTTAAAAAATGCTTTTTATTTTGAATTATTAGCTGTCAACTGAAGTATAAAAAGACTACAACTGTGCCATAATAAATTTAAAGCCATGAATCTCCCTAAACATTTTTCTTTTAAGCTGTAGCATTTTTTGCTACAGCCTTTTTCTGTTTGAAAATGGAATAAACTAGATGAAGATGCAATTTCTTATAAAATGACAAAATACCTCGAGAGCTTAAATGAAGTGACCCCTAAAAGTTAGACACGGTTATTTCATTTAGGCAGCTTGGGTAAACTGAGTTCGGTATTGTACCGGACTCAGTTTTAATTTTGCC
>NZ_JBIVOE010000007.1:0-242493 GCF_044753985.1 Lysinibacillus sp. NPDC093210
CGTTCGTCCTGAGCCAGGATCAAACTCTCCATAAAAGAAATTTGATTAGCTCAAATTGTTTTGCTGGCATCAATTTTGATGTCCAAAATTTTGTTTCGTTCACTAACGAAGTTAGCTAATAAAAACTATATTGATTACGTTTTGCTTGTTCAGTTTTCAAGGTTCATTTTGTTTCGTTTTACGCGTCACCTCTTGGCGACTCATTAATAATATCAAGTATCATAATCTATGTCAACACTTTCTCTAAAAAAAATAAAATAGTTTTTAATAACGATAATTCACTCTTATATTACAACAAGTTAATAAGGCAATCAGAACCTTTAATGACTGCCTTATTAATACTTTGCTCATGCTATTCATTTGTAATTATTCGTGAAATATAGAAAGTACGATTTTTACCTAAATCAAAAATCTCACCAGTGATACTTAATTTAATTATTGGTCGAGTTGGAGCATATTTGTTAACGAACATTACTTCCCCGCGCTCTAGATTTGAAAGCTCAATAATTGTACCAATAGGTAGGTCTGCCACTAAATCAATCAGTGCTCTTACTACTTTAATATCAAACTTTCCAAACTCTGACTCATTAATCATTTCTATAACTTTAAACGAAGATTGTTTAGATCGATAGATACGCTCACATGTCATAGCATGAAAAACATCTGCAACAGCAATAATTTGAGCAAAGATAGATATATTAGCAATTTTCTCACCTTTAGGATAACCGCTTCCGTTTAAGCGCTCATGATGCTGGAATATGGCTTCTTTTATTGTATCTTTCAAGATGGTTAAATCCTTTATCATGTTGTAGCTATATATAGGATGTTTATAAATCTCTGAAAATTCTTGTTCGGTTAAAGTCGATTTTTTATCTCGAATACGTGGATGAATTTTAGCCATTCCGCAATCTGCTAATAAACCACCAATTGCTATTTGAATCGTTAATCCTTTATCATAACCTAATTTTTGAGCAATAACGGAAGAAATCAAAGCTGTACCTACACAATGATGATATAAATAATCTTTAGGATTAGAATATTCGTTTAAGTTAAAAATTATAGTACGATCTTCTAATACCATATCTAGTAAAGGCAAAATAATTGTACGCGCTTTTGTAATATCTACCTTTGCACCAGCCTCCCAATTTTTGAACTCCCTTTTAAATTGTTCCACAGAATTGTCGTAAACTCTTTTAAAGGTTGGGATAGCTTCCGGTTGTATAACAAAATCTATTTCTTTTTCGGTTTCTACTAAAACATCTTTTACATTATCTTTATATACAGGTGCTCTTGAAATATTAAATGCACTAAAAACTTGTAAATGTTCATGGGATACTACTGTATCTTTAAAGATAATAGGATATTGTGTATTAGCAAAAATATCTTCAGAAATAACTTTTCCTAATCGTAATTCTGAAATTGGGACATGTACCGTTTCCACGAAATTAAACACCTCTTTACTATTTCACTTACTTAAATTAAGGTCTATTAATATATTATCACGAATTTCAAAATTATTACTTATTTTTCACGATATATAATAAAAACCGATGAGCAGCAACTAGAGCTGTCGTCATCGGCTTTTTTTTATTCTTCTATTTGTTCATTTTCATCTTCTTCGTCAGACACATCTTCGTCTTCTTTTTCCACTTTCGCTACAGTAGCAACCAGTTCGTCATCTCCTAAGCGAATTAAACGAACTCCTTGAGTACTACGACCGATTAGTGAAATATCATTTACATCCATACGTATAAGCATTCCGTTAATTGTAATAAGCATTAAATCTTCAGAACCATCGACAGTTTTAACAGCTACCATAGGACCGTTTTTATCGGTAATTTGAATTGTTTTTAAACCAACGCCACCGCGACTCTGTAAACGATACTCCTCTTCGGTTGTACGTTTACCATAGCCTTTTGCGGTAACAACTAAAATTTCTTGTCCTGGTTCAACGATTTCCATTCCAACTACTTCATCGCCGTCACGTAGTTTAATACCACGGACACCGCCTGCTGTACGACCCATTGATCGAATATCATCTTCTTGGAAACGAACAAGCATCCCGTCACGTGTACCTATAATAACTTGCTTTACACCATCCGTTAAACGAACAGCAATTAAATCATCATCTTCTCGTAAACTAATAGCAATTAAGCCATTTGTACGGATATTAGCAAATTGTGATACTGGTGTACGCTTCGTAATACCTGTTTTCGTCGTAAAGATAAAATAAGCATCCTTATCAAATGAATCTACGCGAATCATTGCAGTAACTTTTTCACCTTTATCGATATTGAGTAAGTTAACGATAGGTAAACCTTTAGCTGTACGGCCATACTCAGGAATTTCATAGCCTTTCGCACGGAATACTTTCCCCTTAGATGTGAAGAATAAAATAGTATCATGCGTGGAAGTATTCATAAGGTGTTCTACGAAATCATCATCGTTTGTACCCATTCCTTGTACACCACGGCCACCACGCTTTTGACTGCGGTATGTATTGGCAGCTAAGCGCTTAATATAACCATTATGCGTTAAAGTAACAACCGAATTTTCTACAGGAATTAAATCCTCATCTTCAATCATTTCCATACCGCCAGATGTAATTTCGGTACGACGTGCATCATTGAAGCGCTCTTTAAGTTCTAATATTTCAGTACGAATAATCTCAACAATTTTAGCTTCGTCAGCTAGAATTGCTTTTAATTCAGCAATTAGCACTTGTAACTCTTGATATTCTGCTTCAATTTTTTCTCGTTCTAATCCACTCAAACGAACTAAGCGCATATCTAAAATAGCTTGCGCCTGACGTTCAGATAAATTAAATCGTTCCATTAATTGTGGTTTTGCTTCTTCACCGCTACGAGAACCACGAATAATTGCAATGATTTCGTCGATATGGTCAAGTGCAATACGTAAGCCCTCTAAAATGTGCGCACGGTCTTCCGCTTTCTTTAGGTCAAATTCAGTACGGCGACGAATAATGACTTTTTGATGCTCTAAATAATGATAAAGCATCTCTTTTATGCCCATTACTTTTGGTTGACCATTTACTAACGACAGCATATTAACACCGAAGCTTGATTGCATCGCTGTTTGTTTATATAGATTATTTAAGACTACATTAGCATTTGCATCTTTTCGTATTTCAATAACTACTCGCATACCACGGCGGTCAGATTCATCACGTAAATTTGTAATGCCATCGATTTTTTTATCGCGTACTAGCTCTGCGATTTTTTCGATTAGTTTTGCTTTATTTACTTGGTAAGGTAATTCATGAATAAGAATTGTTTCCTTACCATTAGATCTTTGTTCAATTTCTACTTTAGCTCGAATAATAATTGAGCCACGACCGCTTTCATAAGCACGGCGAATACCACTACGCCCTAAAATTATTCCCCCAGTTGGGAAATCCGGACCTGGAATGATTTCCATCAATTCTTCGGTTGTAATTGCAGGATTTTCAGATAGTGCTAACACTCCATCAATCGTTTCCCCAAGATTATGCGGGGGAATGTTTGTTGCCATACCAACGGCAATCCCCGCCGCACCATTAACTAATAAGTTTGGATAGCGACTTGGTAAAACAATTGGTTCTTTTTCAGAGCCGTCATAGTTATCTGTGTAGTCAATTGTGTTTTTATTTATGTCACGAAGCATTTCCATTGCAATACGAGACATACGTGATTCTGTATAACGCATTGCCGCAGCTCCGTCGCCATCGACAGAACCAAAGTTCCCGTGACCATCAACTAGCATGTAACGATAACTAAAATCTTGCGCCATACGTACCATTGCATCATAAATAGAGGAGTCACCATGTGGATGGTACTTACCCATTACATCCCCAACGATACGTGCTGATTTTTTATACGCTTTATCTGCTGTATTACCTAGCTCTTGCATGCCGTACAGAATACGACGATGAACTGGTTTTAATCCATCGCGCACATCTGGTAATGCACGCGAAACGATTACACTCATTGCATAATCGAGGAAGGATGTTTCTATTTCTTCTGTTATATTAACTCCTTTTACTCCGGAGCGTTCTTGTTCTGACAAAGTGTAGACCTCCTCTCAAGAAAAATTAAATATCTAAATTAGCGTATACTGCATTTTCTTCAATGAATTGACGACGAGGTTCTACTTCATCGCCCATTAAGCGTTCGAAAGCTTCATTTGCTTTAATCGCGTCATCTAATTCTACTTGTAACAATGTGCGGTGCTCTGGATCCATCGTTGTATCCCATAGCTGCTCTGCGTTCATTTCCCCAAGACCTTTATAACGTTGAACGACAGGTTTTGGCATACTTGACAATCTTCCTAAAATCTCTTGTAGCGCAATATCATCATAGCAATATTCAACATGCTTACCTTGCTTCACTTGATATAGTGGTGGTTGTGCAATATAAATATAGCCAGCATCTATTAGCGGTCTTAGGAAACGGAAAAAGAATGTTAAAAGTAACGTACGGATATGTGCTCCATCTACGTCGGCATCCGTCATAATAATGATTTTATGATAACGGGCTTTTTCTAAATTAAATTCCTCACCAATACCAGTACCGAATGCTGTAATCATTGCTCGAATTTCTGCATTCGATAAAATTTTATCTAATCGTGCCTTTTCAACGTTCAAAATTTTTCCACGTAAAGGTAAAATCGCTTGGAAATGACGATCACGTCCAGATTTTGCTGAACCACCGGCAGAGTCACCCTCTACAATGTAAATTTCACATTCTGCAGGATTTGTAGAAGAACAGTCCGCAAGTTTACCAGGCAAACTTGATACTTCAAGCGCTGATTTACGGCGTGTAAATTCACGAGCCTTTTTCGCTGCTACACGTGCGCGAGCAGCCATTAAGCCTTTATCAATAATTTTACGTGCTACAGTTGGATTTTCTAACATAAAACGTTCAAAGCCATCTGAGAATAATGCATTCGTTATTTGGCTTACTTCTGAGTTACCGAGCTTTGTTTTCGTTTGTCCTTCAAATTGCGGATCAGGATGCTTAATAGATACAATAGCCGTTAACCCTTCTCGAACGTCTTCACCTGTAAGGTTGGCATCTGCTTCTTTTAATAGACCATTTTTACGTGCGTAATCATTGATAACACGAGTCAGTGCTGTTTTAAAGCCAGACTCATGTGTACCACCCTCGTACGTATTGATGTTATTTGCGAATGAGAATATATTCGAAGAAAAGCCTGCATTATATTGCATTGCAATTTCAATTGAAATACCATCCTTTTCACCAAGAACATCGATTGGTTCATGGATCGGCTCTTTAGATTTATTCAAGTGCTCTACATAAGAACGAATACCACCCTCATAATGATATGTAGTAGAACGTATCTCATCTTCACGCTCATCTGCAATTGTAATTCGAATACCGCGATTCAAATACGCTAGTTCGCGAATACGGTGTGCTAAAATATCGAATTCATAAACGGTTGTTTCTTTGAAAATTTCTGGATCTGCTTTGAAACGAGTAGTTGTTCCGTTATGATCTGTTTCACCAATAACAGTTAGCGCCTGTTTTGTTTGGCCACGTTCGAATTTTATTTCATGGATATGTCCCTCACGGTGAACTTGAACGATTGTCTCGATTGATAAAGCATTTACAACCGACGCCCCTACACCATGAAGACCACCAGATACCTTGTAACCCCCACCACCGAATTTACCTCCGGCATGGAGCACTGTCATAATTACTTCAACAGCTGGTTTACCCATTTTTTCTTGAATACTTACAGGAATTCCTCGCCCATTATCTTCTACACGAATCCAGTTATCTTTTTCAATCGTAACTGAGATATCAGTACAAAATCCTGCAAGTGCTTCATCAATACTATTATCAACTATTTCCCACACCAAATGGTGAAGTCCTTTAGAGCTTGTTGAACCGATATACATCCCTGGTCTTTTACGAACCGCTTCTAAACCTTCTAATACCTGTATCTGATCGGCTTCATACGCTTGATCTTGTAAACCTTCGTTTTCTATAGCCACGGCTTCCATCTACTCCTTCATAACATCTTTGTGTGTAAATGAATGAACAGTCAACCGAGCTGACTATTACCATTCTTTTATAATCTAAAAAACTCCCTGGCTAACTTTCTTCAATCGCACCTTGTTTCACGTGGAACAGCTGTGCATGTTCCATCGTCTCATGATGAATTCCATCAACACTTGTAGTCGTTACAAAGGTTTGGACTTCACCTTGAATGGTATTTAATAAATGCGATTGGCGATAATCGTCGAGTTCCGACAATACATCGTCTAAAAGTAGAATGGGTGTTTCATTTGTTTCTTGTTTAATTAACTCAATTTCGGCAAGCTTTAATGATAAAGCAGTAGTACGTTGCTGCCCTTGGGAGCCATATGTTTGCACATCATAGTCGTTCACCAAAAATTGCAAATCATCTCGATGTGGACCAACCATAGTGACGCCACGATCAAATTCACGGTCCTTAACCTCTATTAGCTTTTTAAGCAAGAGATCTTCAATTTCACCAGTCGTAAGTCCTTTATTAATACCTGCTACGGTGCGGTATTTAATAACTAAAGTTTCCTTGCCTTGTGAAATTCCTGCATGAATTGGTTCTGCCCACTCCTGTAACAAATCCATAAATTGAAATCTTTTTCGAATAATTTGGGTAGCTGCGTGAATATACTGCTCATTATAAACATCATACATCACGTCGTTCGTCATTACCTTGCCCTGATTCATCTTCAAATAATGATTACGTTGTTTTAAAATCTTTTGAAAGGTTAATAAATCATGTAAGTAGACTGGCGAAATTTGACCAATCTCCATATCGATAAAACGTCGTCGTATTTGCGGGCTTCCCTTTACAACGTTCAAATCTTCTGGCGCAAACATCACTACATTCATTTGACCAATGTAATGGCTCAGGCGACTTTGTTCAATATGATTAATCTTACCTTTTTTGCCCTTTTTCGTAATGGTAAGCTCTATCGGTAAAATACCATGCCTTTTTTGAACGGCCCCTTCTATTTTACCATAGTCTGAATCCCAACGTATCAATTCTTTATCGTTCGTCGTACGATGCGATTTAGCCATCGCTAATACGTAGATAGATTCCATAACATTTGTTTTCCCTTGGGCATTTTCACCAATAAATACATTTATTTTTGGAGAGAAATTTAACGCCAATTCGTCATAATTACGGTAATTTGTAAGTTTTAACTGCTCTATATGCATAATTTATTGTCCAAGAGGCCCAACAATTCGGAACCGGCCAGATCCAGGGATATTTACAACATCTCCATTACGTAATTTGCGACCACGGCGATCGTCTACCTCGCCATTTACGTAAACATCATTTTCGTGTAAAAACCATTTTGCCATTCCACCTGAGCTAATAGCATCGGTCATTTTTAAAAGTTGCCCTAATGTGACAAACTCTACGTCGATTTCAATGTCTTTCATAGCTGTGTTACCCTCCAAATACAGAATGTCTATCTCTCTATCATACCTAAAAATGCATCATAAGTAAAAAAAGATAGCCGCAACTAGCGACTATCCCAAAGTTTATCCAAATAAAGTAAACGTAACACAAATATCTTTTCTCAGCATTGCTCAACTAATAAAAATTAGATGATCAATATGTTCGTACTGGTAAAATTAATTGTAGAATTGCATCATCGTGCACAGAACGTAAAATAAACGGTCTCATAGCGCCTGTAAATTGAATCACTACATCTTGGCCATCGATTGCTTTCAATGCTTCCATCATGTATTTCGCGCTAAAGGAAATTTTTAAGCTTTCCCCTTCTAATGCTTCAACAAGTATTTCTTCTTGTACTTTACCAATCTCCGGAGAATTCGATGAAACTTCAACCGCTTGACTGTCTAAAATTTCAAATCGCACGACATTATTACGATCACCTCGCGCCACAAGTGATGCACGATCGATTGCTTGTAACAATGCTTTACCGTTAATCGTTACATTTGTTTGATATTCTTCTGGAATTAAACGTGATGTATCAGGATAGTTTCCTTCAAGCAAGCGAGAGAAGAATAATACATCTCCTGTTTTAAATAATACTTGCTGACTTGTAATAACAATTTGGACAAGGTTTGTAGAGTCTTCTAACACTTTGTTTAACTCATTTAAACTTTTACCAGGAATTACGACGCTATGTTCAACTTCTGGTAAATCTTCAAGTTGTACTTTACGTCTTGCTAAACGATGGCTATCTGTTGCAACACAGATTAATGTTTCGTTTTTTATCTGCCAGTTTACACCTGTCAACACCGGTCTGCTTTCTGAAGTAGCTACAGCAAATACTGTTTCACGGATAATTGATTTTAATAGGTCTGCAGGTATAGTAAATTTTTGATCTTCGGTTAATTCGGGTAATAAAGGATATTCAGCTGCATCTGAGCCAATTAAATGGAATTCAGATTTACCTGAGCGAATATGCGTTTGGAAACCTGTTGTAACTTGAATTTCTACCTCATTTGTTGGCAATTTACGTACGATTTCATTGAACATACGTGCTTGTACAACAATTGAACCTGTTTCTGTAATGTGTATTATTTGTTGTCCATCTTCTTCTACAGGAATAAATGTTTGAATTGTAATATCAGCATCACTACCAGTTAAACGAATTCCTTCGTGTGTCACATCAATTTTAATCCCCGTTAATATTGGAATAGTTGTTTTTGAACTTACTGCTTTCATGACATCATTTAAACCTTCTAGTAAACGGTCACGTAAAATATCAAATTTCATTTCTTTTCCCTCACATATTTATATTATTTATTTATTTAAATATAAAAGATATAGTAATAGGCCCTGTGGATTTGTGGATAAGTGCTTCTATGTGAATAAAATCAGTCTATCCACATGTAGATAGACTGTGTATAAGTTTGTGTTTAAATATTTGAGTTGTCCACAAGATTATTTCCCTAGCATGCTACGAATTTGTTTAATATCTTGTTGCAACTGAGTGTCATTTTTCAACATCGAAGATATTTTTTCATGTGCATGAATAACTGTAGTATGATCACGACCACCAAATTCTTCGCCAATTTTCGGCAATGAGAAATCTGTTAATTCGCGCGATAAAAACATCGCAATTTGTCGAGGAAAGGCGATTAGTTTTGTTCGTTTTTTAGCTGTAAAGTCTTCTAAACGAATATTAAAGTGCTCTCCTACAGCATTTTGAATGTCTAAAATAGTTACAGTTCTTGGCTTCGTATTAGGAATAATATCTTTTAACGCTTCAGCGGCTAATGTAGCATTAATATCTTTGTTAACTAGCGATGAGTATGCTACGACACGAATAAGCGCACCTTCAAGCTCCCGGATATTGGAGTCAATCTGGTTCGCGATATAGAGCATTACCTCGTTTGGTACATCCAAACCATCCGCTTTAGCTTTTTTTCGTAGAATGGCAATACGCGTTTCTAAATCTGGTGGTGCTATATCTGTAATAAGCCCCCATTCAAATCGAGAACGTAAGCGATCCTCTAAAGTAGGGATTTCCTTTGGTGGACGGTCACTAGAAATGACAATTTGTTTTGATTCCTCGTGTAATGTGTTAAAAGTATGGAAAAATTCTTCTTGAGTTGATTCTTTTCCAGCAAGGAATTGAATATCATCAATTAGCAGAACATCTACATTACGATATTTATTGCGAAAATCGAGTGCTTTATTATCACGAATAGAGTTAATAAATTCATTCGTAAATTTTTCTGATGATAAGTAAACGACTTTTGCATTAGGATTATGTTCTAACACATAATGGCCAATAGCGTGCATTAAATGCGTTTTGCCAAGCCCTACTCCCCCATATATAAAGAAAGGGTTATAAGCCTTTGCAGGGGCCTCAGCGACAGCTAATGATGCAGCATGAGCAAAGCGGTTTCCAGAGCCAATAACGAACGTATCAAATGTATATTTCGGATTTAACATTCCTGGTGAAATATCATGATGGTCGTTATTTTTAGCTTGGATAATCGGCGCTGGTAAGTCAAAATCGTCCGAATCCTGGTTTTTTTGAACAACAAATTTAATAAGCAAGTCTTCGCCTGTTAGCTCCGTTAATATACCTGTAATCAAATGAATATAATGATTTTCAAGCCAGTCTCGAGCAAACGAATTTGGCGCGGCAATTGTCACTGTTGAACCACTTCCATTGTAAGAAAGTAATTTTGTAGACTTTAGCCACGTTTCAAAGCTTGGTTTAGAAATTTTTTGTTCAACTTGAGCCAGGACATTATTCCATAATTCTTCTAAATGTTCCAAGCTGCTATTCTCCTTTACAGTTCAATACATATACAGCAATAAAAAAATATAGTGCATTTATGTGATAAGTAAATACGTTCATTTTACGACTAATCCACAAAATCACAAGCTGTGGATAATACTTAACCAAAGGCTGTGATAAAAATTATCCACAGCATATCAACAGTTGTGGATAAAAGAATAGTTCGTTTTAGTTTTCAACAAAGTGAAGCACAGTAATCGTATCAGAAAAACAAAGCTATTTCAATAGTTTATGAAACTTATCCACACAACCTTGATTTACTCACTATTGAGTTGTCCACAAGGACTGCTTATGTGAAAAAGCTGTAGATAACCGTTGTGGATAAAAAATAAGGCAAAAAATACTATACACAGGTCTGTGTAAAAAAAACAAGTATTCTGTGGATAATTTAAAAGAGGGAAATTAAAAACATAGATTAGACGGATTAAAAGAATTTTATAAAATTCATTGACAAAGTAGCTGTTTACTTTATATAATATGCAGGTCTGTATGTTGAAAAATTCAACTTTCATTCAGGAGGTGTCTATATACAATGAAACGTACTTACCAACCAAAGAAACGTAAGCACAGCAAAGTTCACGGTTTCCGCGCACGTATGAGCACGAAAAACGGTCGCAAAGTTCTTGCTGCTCGTCGTCGTAAAGGAAGAAAAGTTTTATCAGCATAAAATAAGTCCACTGAGCCACATCAGTGGTCTTTTTTTTCTTTATTTTTTGAAGCCGATAAGGATCAAAAGTATAATTTAGTAGCAGGTGAAAGTAATGAAAAAACGCCAACGAGTGAAAAAGAATGAGGATTTTCAAAAGGTGTTTAAAAAGGGTAAATCTTTCGCGAATCGACAGTTTGTCGTTTATTTTTTCCCAAAAGAGGGACAAACAGAATTTCGTGTAGGTTTATCAGTTAGTAAAAAACTTGGTAATGCGGTAACACGCAACCAAATTAAACGTTATATTCGACAAAGTATTCATGAATTAAAAGATGAACTAAAGCCGAATATGGACTATGTTATTATCGCCAGACATCCGGCGGCCACTATGGATTTTCATGAAGTGAAACAAAGTTTGCAGCATGTACTACGAATTGCTAGAGTATTAAAGAAATCGTAATACATACGGCAACCAAAGTGGCGATAAAGTACACTTATAAAAGATTCCACGATAACTTATGTTAATTTAGTAAACACAATACTGCATGAGCCTATAATAATTGGCATATTTAGTAGAGTGAAAGCTAATTTGCATGATAAAATAACTGATAACTTTATTCAGTCGTAATTATAAAATTGAATAAAGACAACGCATATAGATTTAAGAAAAGTGAATAGTAATTGTAGGGGGAAGACGGTTGAAGAAACAACTTTGGGTAATTTTGTCGCTAGTATCAGTAGCATTACTACTATCTGGATGTACAGAATTTAATGAACCAATATCCAAAGAAAGCCAAGGCTTCTGGAATGAATTCATTGTTTGGCCGCTAGTATCAGCAATTAAATATTTTGCTGATTTACTTGGTACGTATGCATGGGGGATTATTGCGGTAACAATTATTATTCGTTTAGCAATTCTTCCATTGATGATTAAACAAACGAAGAGCTCTAAAAAAATGCAAGAAATTCAGCCAAAATTGAAGGAATTGCAGAAGAAGTATGCTTCTAAGGATGCACAAACACAGAAACAGTATCAGCAAGAAATGATGAAGCTGATGAGTGAGTCCGGTGTAAACCCAGTTGCTGGATGTTTACCAGTAGTCATTCAAATGCCAATTTTAATTGGTTTCTATCATGCGATTAGTCGAATGAATGCTACACCTGCTTTTGATTTAGGAAATTTCTTTATCTTCCCATTAGCAGAATCTGCACCTGCTTTGGCAATAATTGCTGGTATCATGCAATTTTTCGTTTTACGTACGGGCCCAGCAATGGATAACCCTCAAATGAAAATAATGATGTATATTATGCCATTCATGATTATCGGTTTTGGTATGGCGTTACCAGCTGCATTATCACTATATTGGGTAATCGGGAATATTATCTCGATTCTTCAAAACCTGTATATTTATAAACCTTGGCAAAAAAATAAAACACAACCTGCTCAAAATGGAGGGGCTAAAAAGTGAAACAACTTACGCAAATAGGCGCAACAACACAAGAAGCGATCTCATTGGCGTTACAGAAACTTGGCAAAACCCGTGAACAAGTAGATGTTGAAGTTTTACAAGAAGGTAAAAAAGGATTTTTAGGTTTTGGAGCACGTTCTGCAGAAGTGCGTGTGACTGTAAAGGAAGTACAAGTTCGTCCAACTACAGAAATGGAAAGTGTAGCTGAGCAAGGTGAAACAGCTACTGAGCAATTGAACGAACAAAAGGTAGTGGATGACGTTGAAAAATCAAGTTCACAAGTTTCAGAACAACCAATGGATATTGAAGCTATTCAACAAGTAGTTAAAGAAGAGGAAAAAGAGGAAGAAGATCACTCTATAAATCCAATAGAAGAAGCAAAAGCTTACCTAGTAAGTATAGCTAAGCAATTGGACATTCAAGATCTTGAAATTGAAACAAAGCGCGAAGGTAAATATGTGATGTTTCAATTGAATAGTGAGAAGGCAGCACTGCTTATAGGGAAACGCGGTCAAACGTTAAATTCCTTGCAACAATTAACACAACTTGTATTAAATAAAACGGCTAAACAGTTCCTAATGGTTAAATTAGACGTTGAAAACTACCGAGAACGTCGTCAAGTAGCCTTAGAGCAACTGGCGGATCGTATGGCTGATAAGGCACTTCGTTTAAATCAACGTGTGGCATTTGAGCCGATGCAATCATACGAAAGAAAAATTATTCATAATCAATTAGCGAATCGCCTTGATATTGAAACATATTCAGAAGGAACAGAACCGAATCGCTATTTAGTTATTGAACCAGTAAAGAAAGCCTAGGCTCTCTTTACGAAAAGGCATACAGACATATGCTATAAAAAAAAAACGGTCATTTTATCTATGATAAAGTGGCCGTTTTTTAATGTCTTATAAGCCAATTAATGTGTGTACCCATGCAACAAGTCGAAAAATGTCGGATATTGCAAGTTTCAATACGTGGATAAAGGATTAAAATTTCCAGCTTATCCACAATTGGAAATTATCCTTACTTTAGATTTTATCGAAAATATGTTAGTCTAAGATGTTAGAAAGTGTTGATCGGTTTTAATTATCCACATGTGGATAACGTTGAGGAGGTAATGAAATGGAGTTCGATACAATTGCTGCGATATCCACACCTATGGGTGAAGGTGCTATTGCTATAGTTCGCTTAAGTGGAGATGAAGCAGTAGCGATTGCAGATAAAATATTTAAATCGCCTGGTGGGAAAAGTTTAACAAAGCAGGCTTCACATACAATTCATTATGGGCATTTAGTGGATCCTAAAACAAATGAGGTAGTAGAAGAAGTCATGCTATCGTTAATGCGAGGACCGAAAACGTTCACGCGTGAGGATGTAATCGAGATTAATTGTCATGGAGGACTTGTGTCAGTTAATCGAGTATTAAAATTAGTATTAACGAATGGTGCAAGACTTGCAGAGCCAGGAGAATTTACAAAACGTGCATTTTTAAATGGACGTATTGATTTATCGCAGGCCGAAGCGGTGATGGATTTAATTCGAGCAAAGACAGATCGTGCGATGAATGTAGCGCTTGGTCAAATGGATGGGAAATTATCTCGCCTCATCGGTGATTTACGCCAAGCATTGCTAGAGACATTAGCGCAAGTAGAGGTTAATATAGATTATCCAGAGTATGATGATGTAGAAGAAATGACAGTGCCCGTATTGCTTGAAAAATGTACATGGGTGCGTAATGAAATTATTAAACTTTTACAAACGTCTTCTCAGGGAAAAATTTTACGTGAAGGCTTATCGACTGTTATTTTAGGACGACCGAACGTAGGGAAATCTTCACTTTTAAATAGTTTAGTACAAGAAAATAAAGCGATTGTGACAGATATAGCAGGTACAACTCGTGATATTATAGAAGAGTACGTAAATGTACGTGGCGTACCTCTTCGTTTAGTCGATACGGCAGGCATTCGTGAAACAGAAGATATTGTAGAGCGAATTGGTGTTGAACGTTCTCGTGAGGCGTTACAAAGCGCAGATTTAATTTTATTCGTATTAAACTATGCAGATGAATTAACGATTGAGGATGAACGTCTTTTCGAAACAATTGAGGCGATGGATTATATCGTCATTGTCAATAAAACAGATTTACCGCAAAAAATTGATTTAGATCGTGTAAAAGATTTAGCAGGTAGTCATCGTATTGTGACAACGTCTCTTTTACAAGAAGAAGGCATAACAGAATTAGAGGAAGCAATTGCTGCATTATTCTTCGAGGGTCAAATTGAAGCGGGCGATTTAACATATGTATCAAATGCACGTCATATTGCATTACTCCACCAAGCGCAAGCGACCGTAGAGGACGCGTTAGCTGGAGCACAGGCTGGAGTACCGGTTGATATGGTGCAAATAGATGTAACAAGAACTTGGGAAATACTTGGTGAAATTATTGGGGATACGGTGCAAGAAAGCCTAATAAATCAGCTATTTTCACAGTTCTGTTTAGGGAAATAATTCTACTAGAGAAGGGAAGATACGAGCATGCCAACACAATATGAGGCAGGCACGTTTGATGTGATTGTTATTGGAGCGGGTCATGCAGGCGCAGAAGCTGCGTATGCTGCTGCTAAAATGGGCGCTAACACGCTCATGTTAACAATCAACTTAGATATGATTGCATTTATGCCATGTAACCCATCCATTGGTGGTCCTGCAAAAGGGATTGTCGTACGTGAAATTGACGCACTAGGTGGGGTCATGGGGAAAGTTATTGATAAAACGCATATTCAAATGCGTATGTTGAATACAGGGAAAGGTCCAGCTGTTCGTGCATTACGTGCACAGGCGGACAAAGTACTATACCAACAAGAAATGAAACGTGTATTAGAAGAAAATGAAAACCTAACTATACATCAAGCGATGGTAGAAGAGCTGATTATTGAAGAAGACGAAGTAAAAGGTGTTGTTACACAAATTGGTGCTATTTATCGTGCCAAAAAAGTAGTGGTAACTACAGGTACATTCCTACGTGGTGAAATTATTATAGGGGACATGAAATATTCAAGTGGCCCAAATAACCAACAGCCTTCAATTCGCTTAGCCGATAATTTAAAAGAACTAGGCTTTGATCTTGTGCGCTTTAAAACAGGTACACCACCTCGTGTTAATAGCCGTACAATTGATTATTCAAAAACAGAGATCCAACCAGGCGATGATGTACCGCATGCATTTAGCTTTGAAACAACGGAATTCATCATGGATCAACTTCCTTGTTGGTTAACATATACAAGCCCTCAAACACATGAAATTATTGAGGCGAATTTACATCTTTCACCGATGTACTCAGGTATGATTAAAGGAACTGGCCCGCGCTATTGTCCTTCAATCGAAGATAAAGTCGTGCGATTTAATGATAAGCCGCGCCACCAAATCTTCTTAGAGCCAGAAGGACGCAATACTCGAGAAGTTTATGTGCAAGGTTTATCGACAAGCTTACCTGAGCATGTTCAACAACGTTTGCTAAAATCAATACCAGGTTTAGAACAAGCTGAAATGATGCGTGCAGGCTATGCCATTGAGTATGATGCCATTGTGCCAACACAATTATGGCCAACGTTAGAAACGAAACGCATTAAAGGTTTATATACAGCAGGACAAATTAACGGAACTTCAGGCTATGAAGAAGCTGCTGCTCAAGGCTTAATGGCAGGGATGAATGCCGCTGCCAACGCCCTTGGTAAAGAAGAACTGATTTTAAGCCGTTCTGATGCTTATATCGGTGTCTTAATCGATGATTTAGTAACGAAAGGTACGAATGAGCCTTATCGTCTCCTAACATCTCGAGCTGAATATCGTTTACTACTGCGTCATGATAATGCAGATTTACGTTTAGTAGAACACGGTTATAAAATGGGTATGTTATCAGAGCAACGTTACGAAAAGTTCATGGAGAAAAAATCGTTAATTGAAAATGAAATTGCACGCCTTCGTGAAGTCATTATTAAACCGAATGAAGCAACGCAATCTACCATTCGCTCTGTAGGTGGTAGTGAACTGAAAGATGGAATCCGTGGCGCAGATTTATTAAAACGTACGGAAATGCACTATGATTTAGTCTCTTCATTAATACCAGCTGATATTGAATTTACGGATGAAATAAAAGAGCAAATCGAAATTCAGCTAAAATATGAAGGTTATATTGAAAAGGCATTGCAACAAGTTGAAAAGCTTCATAAAATGGAAAATAAAAAAATTCCAGAAAACATTGATTATGACGCCATTTCAGGTCTTGCAACAGAAGCACGACAAAAATTAAAACAAGTAACGCCACTTTCTATTGCACAGGCGTCTCGAATTTCTGGTGTAAACCCTGCAGACATTTCGATTTTACTTGTGTACATCGAACAAGGAAAAATCGCACGTGTAAGTGGCGAATAATAGAGGAACAGCAAAGTGAATAAGAGGCGGGCATACCATTGTGCCCGCTTCCTATTTTTAGGCTATATTATGCCTCGAGGTTGATTGCTTCCTAATAGACATGACAAACAGCAATTAGACTATACTGAGCCATTTTTTAAAGGAGACCTTACATGAACGAACAACAATTTATTGAGGCATTGAAGGACAAGGGCATCGAGCTTTCTGAAAAGCAAGTTGCACAGTTTAAAAAGTATTTTGAACTGCTTGTCGAGTGGAATGAAAAGATGAACCTAACTGCTATCACAGATTTTGAAGGGGTCTATTTAAAACATTTCTATGATTCAATTAGTGCCTCGTTTTATTTTGATTTTACAAAGGTAACAACAGTTTGTGATGTAGGAGCAGGAGCTGGTTTCCCAAGTATTCCAATTAAAATCTGCTTCCCACATTTACAAGTAACAATTGTAGATTCTTTAAATAAACGAATTACATTTTTAAATCATTTAAGTGATGAATTACAGTTAGACCATATGCATTTTGTTCATGCACGCGCAGAGGAATTCGGTCAAAATGTAAAATATCGTGAGCAATTTGATGTTGTGACAGCCCGTGCAGTAGCTCGCTTGTCTGTACTATCAGAATTATGTGTGCCATTGGCAAAACAGGGTGGTTATTTTGTTGCATTAAAGGCTTCTGCAGGTCCTGAAGAATTAAAAGATGCAAAAAAAGCATTGATTACTTTAGGTGTTTCACTAAAAGAAGAATATTCTTTCTCTTTACCTGTTGAAGAAAGTGAACGTACTTTATATGTTTTTGATAAAATAAAAGGAACACCAAAAAAATACCCGCGTAAACCTGGTGTACCAAATAAAACACCTATTCAATAATTAGTGTTTCATGTGAAACTTCTCAAACTGGAAATATATTTTCTCTAGTTTGAGCATACATACTAGTTATGGATGGTTCACGCAAATGACATCTATGAACTATATACATTTTAGGAAATATAATAAATAATAATAGAATGAGACAGAGCAAGATAGTTACTTAAAGGTGGTGCCACTTGGATGAAAAGTCCTTTTTCACGTTTTTTTGGAGGCGGAAATAAAGCAGAGCCTATTGTGGAAAATGAAGTAGAACAAGCAGAGGCGGTTCGTACAACAGAAGAGGTTATTAAGCTTCCAATCGATCAAATTGTACCAAACCGTTTTCAGCCACGTACTATTTTTGATGACGAAAAAATTGAAGAATTATCAAGAACCATTCATACTCATGGTGTGATTCAACCAATTGTTGTACGTAGCACAGCAAACAATCAATATGAAATCATTGCCGGTGAGCGTCGTTACCGAGCAATGAAAAAGCTACAATGGACGGAAGTTCCTGCGATTGTACGAAATTTAACGGATAAGGAAACAGCATCAATTGCATTAATCGAAAACCTTCAGCGTGAAGAGTTAACGGCAATTGAAGAAGCGGTTGCCTACCAAAAATTATTAGAGCTTCATGAACTAACACAAGAAGCACTGGCTCAACGTCTAGGAAAAGGACAATCCACGGTAGCCAATAAATTACGTCTATTAAAGCTTCCTGAAGAAGTACAGCAAGCTATTTTAAAGCGTCAAATTTCTGAAAGACATGCACGTGCACTAATTGCAATTAAAGACCAACCTTTGCAATTAGAAATTTTGCAAGGGGCAATTGAAAATGATTGGAATGTGCGTCAATTAGAAGAGCACATTCATACATTGCTACATCCTGAAGTGGTGGATCAAGAAGAAGATGTTCCTAAAAAGGTGAAGCCGAAAAGGAAAGCGATAAGTAAAGATGTTCGTATCGCATTGAATACGATTAAGCAATCGCTATCAATGGTGACGAAAAGTGGTATAACGGTTAAAACAGAGGAAGAAGATACGGAAGAATATTATCAAATTACAGTGAAAATACCTAAAAAGAAGAAATCTTAATAAATATTTAATTATACTAAAAAAGTAATTTGTACTGTACTATATCTTCTGTACAGAGGAGGATCTTAGAATTATTTCTAAGATGCCTCCTTTTTTGTATATATTCTTAATATTTTATACAACTCTATTCGTTTTTTTTGATAGAATGATAATTAAGATAACGGTATTGAACAATGATTTTACAAATGGATTTGTCAAAGCAAACTTTGATAGATGAAAGCAGGTGCTTTTAAATGGGTAGAATTATAGCAATCGCCAATCAAAAGGGTGGCGTAGGTAAAACAACGACATCGGTCAATTTGAGCGCTTGTCTGGCATACTTGGGGAAAAAAGTGCTATTAATCGATACAGATCCACAGGGCAATACAACAAGTGGACTTGGCATTAATAAAGGTGAAATACAAAGTTGTATTTATGATGTCCTAATCGATGATGAAAAT
The DNA here is from genome assembly GCF_044753985.1 of Lysinibacillus sp. NPDC093210. Taxonomy (NCBI): domain Bacteria; kingdom Bacillati; phylum Bacillota; class Bacilli; order Caryophanales; family Bacillaceae; genus Lysinibacillus; species Lysinibacillus sp. NPDC093210. The sequence goes on from NZ_JBIVOE010000007.1 coordinate 19,245, forward strand.
GTTGAAAATGTCGTTCAACAAACAAATGTAGAAAATCTATCAATCGTTCCTGCAACCATTTCACTAGCGGGAGCAGAGATTGAATTAGTTTCCACTATTTCTCGGGAAGTACGTTTAAAGCACGCACTTCAAGATGTGAAAGAAGACTATGACTATATTATTATTGATTGTCCACCGTCACTAGGGCTTTTAACGATTAATGCATTAACTGCGTCGGACGCGTTGATTATTCCTGTGCAATGCGAATATTATGCCTTAGAGGGCTTAAGCCAATTATTGTCCACTGTACGTTTAGTGCAGAAGCATTTGAATCAGCAGCTATATATTGATGGTGTATTATTAACAATGCTTGATGCAAGAACCAATTTAGGGTTGCAAGTAATTGATGAAGTAAAAAAATATTTTCAAGATAAAGTATATAAAACAATAATTCCTCGTAATGTGCGATTAAGTGAGGCTCCGAGTCATGGACAGCCTATTATCATTTATGATGCAAAATCAAGAGGAGCTGAAGTTTATTTAGAGATGGCGAGGGAAGTGATTAAAAATGGCTAAAGGTTTAGGAAAAGGTATTGGTGCTCTATTTCCAGGAGAATCGTTAGAACAAAGCGGGCAAGTAGAAGAACTACAACTACAGCTAATAGTCGCAAACCCATTTCAGCCTCGTAAAATATTTGATGAAGAAGCTTTGCAAGAATTAGCAGATTCAATTCAAGAGCATGGTATCTTACAGCCAATTGCTGTACGAAAAAAGGCACGAAAATATGAAATTGTAGCGGGCGAACGTCGCTTTAGAGCAGCACAAATAGCTGGGCTAGACATAATACCAGCCATTGTTAAAGAGCTAACAGACTCACAAATGATGGAACTTGCAATATTAGAAAACCTTCAGCGTGAAGATTTAACAGTTATTGAAGAGGCTGAAGCATATCAAAGTTTAATGGAAAACTTACACTTAACACAAGAGGAACTATCCAAGCGATTAGGTAAGAGTAGACCACACATTGCCAATCACGTTCGATTATTAGCTTTGCCAGAGGATGTTCGTGCATTAATGAATGACGGTACATTATCAATGGGGCAAGGACGTGCATTACTTGGATTGAAAAATAAACGAAGAATTCCAGAAATTGCACTCAAGATTATAAAACAAGGTTTAAACGTACGCCAAGTTGAAATTTTAGTGCAAAATTTAAATGAAGAAGTTTCACGTGAAACATCGCAGCCGAAGAAGAAGGATATTTTTGTTGTAGCGAAGGAATCTCAGTTAAGAGATTATTTTGGTACAAATGTCCAAATTAAAAAAGCGAATAATAAAGGTAAAATTGAGATTGAATTTTATTCAGAAGATGACTTAGAACGTATTTTGGAAATATTAAACATCCAAGAAGACGATTAAGGGACCATTAATGTAAATTAGAGCGCCGACATACTAGGCGCTCTCTATTTTTTAGAGAGAAAGAAGGCCTTTGTGTGGTTATTTTAGGAGCATTAATTAATGCACTACTAATAGTAGTAGGCGCATTGGTGGGGCGCATTTTCAAAAATATTCCTGAGTCGATGAAAACTTCTGTATTATCGATTATTGGCTTATCAGTCGCACTATTAGGAATAAAAATGGGCTTTGAGAGTAATAATTTTATTATTTTAGTGGTAAGTTTAGTAGTAGGAACTGTGATAGGAGAATGGTTAGATTTAGATAAGCAAATGAATCGACTTGGTCAGTGGGTAGAATCGCTTTTTAGTAAAAGGCGTAATAGCGACAATCAAATTAATATTGCAGAAGGCTTTGTAACTGCTTCATTAATATTTGTTGTTGGATCAATGGCGATAATAGGTGCACTCGATAGTGGTCTTCGTCATGACCATAACGTCCTAATAACAAAAGGGATTATTGATGGATTTACATCGATTATTTTAGCGTCTACTTTAGGTATTGGCGTACTATTATCAGCCGTTCCAGTATTTGTTTATCAAGGTATTATTGCAATTTTTGCAGGCGTTATCAGTGCTTATATTCCAGATGATGCACTACAGATGTTCATCACAGAAATGACGTCTGTAGGTGGTGTTATGATTTTAGCGATAGGTTTGAATATAGCTGGCTTAACAAAGATCAAGGCTGCCAACTTGTTGCCGGGTATCGTCGTTGTCGGTATTATGGTTGCCATCATCTATCCTTTTCAGTGAGTAACGATGTGCAGCAAGCAGTAAAGCTCGTGAAAGCTTTTCGGCCATTGCATAAGATATATGCAACCTAGTATTTTGTAAAACAAGCATTTCCATAAAGCCTCCAATATTGACTATTCCTTTAACGGAAATGTCACCGATTGGGGGCAATTCTTTTTTTACAGCTTTCCCAGGCAATATTGGTCCATCCTGCACGGCAATATGACCAACATTTTGTTCACTACCGAGACATGCATCAATCGCAATGATAAATGGTTTCGTAGTATGATGGTGTAGCTGCTGTATTGAAGTATCTAAGTTAAGGGCATGCAATGGATTTTCCAAAGTTCCTACAACTTCATAGGGAAAACTAACAGACTTTTTCAAAAAGCTTCCTGTTAATGGACCGAGTGTATCCCCAGTACAACGATCACTACCGATACAGCAAAAAACAAGACGTTCATGATGGAAAGGGATATACTCTAAAAATAATGTACTCAATTGCCACACGGCATTTTTACTTTCATGATGAAGAGAATAGGGTAGTACTAAATTAGGTATAGTATTCATAAAAAAACTCACTTTCATTTTTATTTGGTGGAAGTGCTCAATTTTTATGCAGTATACGCAAATTTTTAACAAGTTATTCAAGAGGTGGTAATAATGGATTTTAACGCTAGGTGGATAAAGAAAAAATGGGATATAGTCACGTCCGAGACATTTTGGGATCAGGTAATTGATGCAACATTTGAGATTACGATAATCCTTATTGCATCGTGGTTAACAGTGCGATTAGGTAAAAAATTTATCAAAAAAGTATTCTTAATACGTATGCGCTCACCATTAAATCACTCAGAGCGTCGGCAACGAACAATTGCGAGATTACTACAAAGTGTTATTTCCTATGTTGTTTATTTTTCAGCTATTATAGCTATCCTATCTTCGCTAAACATTAAAGTCGCTGGTTTGCTTGCAGGGGCTGGAATTGTCGGTTTAGCTATCGGTTTTGGTGCACAAAGTTTAGTGAAGGATGTCATTACAGGGTTCTTTATTATTTTTGAAGACCAATTTGGTGTAGGGGATTATATTAAAATAAACGCAGCAGAAGGAACTGTTGTAGAAATTGGATTACGTACAACAAAAATTAAAGGTTCTACTGGTGAGCAATTTATTATTCCAAACGGTTCAATTGGAGAAGTTATTAATTACTCTATCAATAACTCGAAAATTTTTATAGATTTACAAATGACTACAGATGCAGACTTTGAAAAAGCGGAAGCGCTTATTAAACAGTATTTAGATTCGCTTCCAAAAATTCATAAAGAGCTTGTAGCAGCACCTATCTTTTTAGGTGTACAAAATGTAAAAGGTACCGAAGTAACCATTCGTATTGCTGCAGAGACATTACCACAGCAACAATATGGTGTGGCACGAACAATTCGTCGTGATGTAACAAAACTGTTTGAAGAACATAATATTCCTATGGCGTATCCTAATATGATGTTATATGGTGGAAATGGGAAAGAAGATGGGAGTAGTGAATAATATGGAAGCGAAAAAGTTTGAACTAAATGATATTGTTGAAATGAAAAAACAGCATCCTTGTGGCACAAATGAGTGGAAAATTATTCGGATGGGTGCGGATGTGCGCATTAAATGTGAAGGGTGTCAGCACAGTGTGATGATTCCACGTCGAGAATTTGAGAAAAAAATGAAAAAGGTCCTTAAGCATGCAAGTGAAGCCTAGCTTTTTGCGTATTAGACTTTTTATGGGCGAATCAATATAATAGATAGGGTTATACAGAAATCTCTAACTTGCTTCAGAAGTCCTCAAAGGGATGAATATCAACTATGCACTTAATTGCATTAGGGATTCTACCTACAATTGAATCAATTTCAATCCCTCGGCTTACACAAATGTGCTGTTTGAAGTAAGAATTTTAGCACCTAATAATACGGGATAAAAACAACAAAATTGAACTGATCATAGAAAGGTTGTGTCCATTTATGGCATTAACAGCTGGAATCGTTGGTTTACCTAACGTTGGAAAATCAACACTATTTAACGCAATTACAAAAGCGGGCGCTTTGGCTGCAAACTATCCATTCGCAACAATCGATCCAAACGTAGGTATCGTGGAAGTACCAGATGCACGTTTAGATAAACTAACAGAATTAGTAGTACCGAAAAAGACAGTCCCAACAGCTTTTGAATTTACTGATATTGCTGGTATCGTAAAAGGCGCTTCTAAAGGAGAAGGACTAGGAAACAAATTCCTTGCACATATCCGTGAAGTTGATGCAATTTGCCAAGTAGTACGTTGCTTTGTAGACGAAAATATTACACACGTATCTGGCGCAGTAGATCCAATTGATGATATTGAAGTCATTAATTTAGAGCTTGCACTTGCTGATTTAGAATCAGTTGATAAACGTTTACAACGTGTGAGCAAAATGGCGAAGCAAAAAGATAAAGAAGCGATGGTTGAAGAACCAATTCTTCTTAAAATCAAAGCAGAATTAGAAAACGGTAGACCTGCTCGTGCAGCAGAGCTTTCAGAAGACGAGTTAAAAGTCATTAAAGGTCTTCACCTATTAACTATTAAACCAATGCTATACGTTGCAAATGTTTCAGAGGACGAAGTTGCAGATGCAGATAATAATGAATATGTTCAAAAGGTACGTGAATATGCAGCGGCTGAAGGTGCTCAAGTAATTACAATTTGTGCTAAAATCGAAGAAGAAATTTCAGAGCTTGATGATGAAGAAAAAGCTATGTTCCTAGAGGAATTAGGCATTAAAGAATCAGGCCTAGATCAACTTATCCGTACTTCTTATGATTTATTAGGTCTTGCTACTTACTTCACTGCTGGGGTACAAGAAGTGCGTGCATGGACATTCCGTAAAGGCATGAAAGCACCACAATGTGCTGGTATCATTCATACAGACTTCGAACGCGGATTTATTCGTGCAGAAACAGTTGCTTACAATGATTTAGTAGAGGCAGGCTCACAAGCTGCTGCTAAAGAAGCGGGGAAAGTACGTCTTGAAGGTAAAGAATATATTGTACAAGACGGCGATATCATGTTATTCCGCTTTAACGTCTAAATAAAATGCAAACCGTTGTGCTATCTATAGGTGAGATGTTAGTTGCATCGTTATCTAGTGCTCTCTGTTGTGTAATGTGCACTTGTCTTTCCTGTGGGATTCTATGCGGTTTTTACTAATAGTTATACAAACAAAATAGGCTTCTCCTAGCGTAGTATTTTGACGTTTGGAAAAGCCTATTTTTGGTTATATAATATCAGAATTTTCAATTTCCACAGGGGGATATTATGAACATATTAGAAATAAAAGAACGTGCTTTAGAAATCGAACAGTTAGGAAAGTTGCCACAAGATATATTAGAGGTTATTTATGAGCAACAATTGTTTAAATTGTTTATAGCAAAGGAATTAGGTGGCAAAGATTTAGACTTACTAGAAGGGATAAAAGTGTTTCAGCGTATGTCTGCTATTGATGGAAACTTTGGATGGCTTGTGACGATTGGAACCGGTGGTAATCTATTTATTCCTACGTTAAATCAAGAAATAGGAGAAAAGATTTTTTCACCAAGTGATGCTGTAATAGCGGGGAGTGGCTATCCTAACGGCACGGCCGTAAAAAAGGATGGGGGCTATACAGTAACAGGGCAATGGAAGTTTTGTAGTGGTGCTGACTATGCAACAACCTTTACAATGAATTGCTTTATTAAAGAGGATGGTATTGTAACAGATAAAATCATTAGTTGTGCGATAAGTCGAGAGCAAGTGGAAATCATAAATGATTGGCAAGCGATGGGTTTAAAAGCTACAGCAAGCCATACAATTCGTGTCCAAGATGTATGGATACCGTTCGATAAAACATTCCAATTAGGCATTAGTAAAAATAGATATCATAATGTAGTCCATAGTTTTCCGTTCGCTACTTTTGCAGAAGCTTCTTTTTTAAGTGTCTGTCTCGGAATTACCGAGAATTTTTTAGATGAAGCTTTTTCCCTAATGGAGCAAAAAAATAAGAAATCCTCTTATAGTGAACGTATAGGCGCACTGCAATTTTTATTTATGCAGCAAAAAAAGCGCTTTTTACAAGTTGAAGAACAATTTTACGCTGTGCTAACAGACTATTGGCAACAACATAAACTTGGGGTTGAATTGACAGAGCAAGAATTACAACAATTTACGCAAATGAGCAAGGAAAGTGCAGCTGTCTGTGTGGATATTGCAAATAATATCATTCGTAGTCTTGGAATGGACGCTATTATTGAAACAGCCACTATTAATCGAATTTGGAGAAATTTATGTACAGCTGCACAACATGGATTTTTAACGCCATAAACATCGAAAAGAAGTGATTACTTTTGAGATAGTTTCTTTTTCTGTGGAGAATAAACATAAAGCTTTGGTAACTGAGGATCGTCCTGTACAAGGGCTTTTTTTGGATATTTGCGTAATTCCTTATACATGGCGAAATCTCCTACTGCTCCTGCTATTAAAAAGGCACCAGCAAGTAATAAAACAGTACTGTTAAAGTAAAAGCCTGCAATCGTTGGAATAATACCAGTTGTCCAAAATGGTAATAGCAACGCTTTTTTCATTGCGTGATTAGGGAGTAGCTGGTCAGTAGTTGCATAGGCAATACCAAGCTCTAAATTAACACCGTACTTTAACGACTTGTAGGGCACACCGCCGAAAATCATAAAGCCTATTAAATGAAAAGCTTCATGCAAGATGATAAGCACAATATAAAGTATGACAAAAAGGACAACTCCGCTTAGCATACTCCATAACGAAAATTGAAAATCTTTTAGACAAATATATTGTATGGCAATAAATAATAGAGAGAGACCACTAGTGATAACGGCACTATCCATCATTAGTTTTTTTATATCTAATTCAATTACATTAGGTTCTTGATCTGGTGGCATAGAAATAGCTCTCCTTTATAAAATTAATTATTGTCTTTATTATATCGAATGAATTATTTGATTGCGACTTGAAAGACAGATGCCAATGTGTTACAATTCATTGATGTGAGTAATATTTATTGCTTACTCCTTGCTCCCTGTAAACAGGAGAGCCTGAGTCCATAAGGAGGTGTAAACAGATGAGAAAATACGAATTAATGTACATTGTACGTCCGAACATTGAAGACGAAGCGAAGAAAGCTTTAGTTGAACGTTTCAACGAAATCTTAACTTCTAACGGTGCTGAAGTCATCGAAGCAAAAGAGTGGGGCAAACGCCGCTTAGCTTACGAGATCCAAGACTTCCGCGAAGGTTACTACCAAATCGTAAAAGTAAACGCTCCTTCAGAAGCAATCAACGAATACACACGTCTTGCTAACATCAGCGAAGATATCATTCGTCACATTGCAGTGCGTGAAGAAGCAAAATAATTTTAAACAAAATGCTGAAAAGGAGGTTGCATTCTGATGATAAATCGTGTCGTATTAGTTGGAAGACTAACAAAAGACCCTGAGCTGCGCTACACACCGAATGGTATTGCGTCTACTCGATTTACAGTAGCTGTAAATCGTACATTCTCAAACCAACAAGGTGAAAAAGAAGCAGATTTCATTAGCTGCGTTGCTTGGCGTAAACAGGCTGAAAACTTAGCGAACTTCATGAAAAAAGGAAGTTTGATTGGAGTAGAAGGTCGTATCCAAACAGGTAGCTATGAAGGACAAGATGGTAAGCGTGTATATACAACTGATGTTGTGGCAGATAGCGTACAGTTTTTAGAGCCTCGTAGTGGTGGAGGTGCTCCTGCATCAAACCAATACGGTGGACAATCTTACGCAAATAGCCAACCGTCATATGGCGGTGGTCAACCACAGCAACAGTATGGCGGCGCGATGCCTCAGCAAGGTTCATTTGGCGGCGGTGCTTCTTATCAGCAAAATCAACCACCAATGAATCAGCCGAACTATACACGAGTAGATGAAGATCCATTTGCTAACAGCAAGGGACCAATTGAAGTATCCGAAGACGATCTTCCATTCTAATCTTCAATCTACAAAAACTATAAACTTATAAGGAGGAGACATCACTATGGCACCACGTCGCGGAGGCCGCAAACGCCGTAAAGTTTGCTATTTTACATCTAATAACATTACGCATATCGACTATAAAGATGTGGATTTACTTAAAAAATTCATTTCTGAGCGCGGTAAAATCTTACCACGTCGCGTAACTGGCACTAGCGCTAAGTACCAACGTAAATTAACTTCAGCTATCAAAGTTTCTCGTATTATGGGATTACTTCCATTCGTATCTGAAGATAAATAAGATTGCTAAGCACAACAAGGTTTAATACCTTGTTGTGCTTTTTTATTTTGAATGAAAAATGAGATTACTTTTGCAGGACAAATTGAGAAGCGGTAGCAGATTTACATCAATACTTGTTCAAATATTTTAGTGTAAAACTATCAATTTTTTTAAATTTTGAATATTGACAAATAAATATATCGCTATTTATTATAATATTAAAAATTATCAAATTTATTTTGTAAATCAAGGGGTGTTTACATTGAAAACTACAAAATGGATGTTGGTAGGTGCACTTACATTAAGTTTAAGCGGCACAATTTTATCTTCAGCACTTGCAGTAACACTAGATGACCCAACGATTTATGGCGGTTGGAGTGAAGATACGGGCTATTTTACTGTACGACAAAATAGCGATATTTCTTCATTTGCTACTAGTAACCCGATACATAGGGCAACGAAAGAGTATACAAGAAGAGGTTCAGCTGTTTTTGAGCGAGTCATTGCAGACACGACATGGCCAGGTGTATACCATTATTCTCGAGCTCGTTACGAATCGGCTATTTCGGGTCGTGCAGAAGCAGATAGTAAGCGTCAATGGGCTGTCGGTACAACACAAGCAATTAGCGGTTGGCACCCTGGGGACTTAGACTGGGTTGCGAAAACGTACTATGGAAAATAACATACATGAAGAGATAATCAATTGATTATCTCTTTCTTGCAATGAAGGAATAAACATTATGAAAAAATATTTAGTATCCAGCAAATTTGTGCTACTAACTTCACTATTGTTTGCTAGCGCCGCTGCCTTGCTTTATAGTATGGACTCTGTTAGCTATACCAATATGATTAACAATGGCTATATCAATAAAAATGCTGTTGAATTCATTATCAATACTGAAGACTCTTCTCTAGATATCGACTTAGAAGAGCCCTATTTGTTAATGCAATATAAACTAGACAATCCGAAATTAAAATATATCTATATTAACAAATCGGTAAAGTTGCCACCTATAAACTATAAAAAACAACCACTATCAACAGACTATATCATTACAGGTACTGTTTTTCCTGAAGGGGCCCTTTCAAAAAATATGAGAAGCCTCGTTATTGGCCAATTTGACACACCTGGCTCTTATTTGAATAGGGAGGCGTGGTATATATCAGAGTCTCAACAAATCAACTTGCAAAATGGAACAAAGTTTATTCTCAATGTGGAAAGTGGAAATCCACATAAATTAATGCAAAAAATGTTTCCTAATACGAGTTATAAGCTTCTTGAAAACGAGGATAGAGGTACTTCCATATTGAAGTCAAATATTTTTTTGAAAGGGTTCTTACTCATTTCTTTACTGTTTGTAATCATCACTCAAGCTGTTACAGTCCATTATTCAATTCAAAGGAAAAAATCAATTGTTCAAATATTGTATTTAGCAGGCGGGAAATTGCAAATCATATTTGTTAAAGTTTTTAAATCAGACTTCATTATGCTATTCCTGATAATGTTATTGGAATCTATATTATTATTAGCGATTAACCACATCACTTCGATTTGGGGGAATCATTGGTACTACGTATCGGTTTTCTATATGTTCATAACATTTATAGGATATTTTTTCGCCTGTCTACTTGTAACAAAGTCCTTGATTAAAAAAGGAGTAAGATCGTTTTGAATACAACTAGACTTTTATTGAAAAATAAAAAATTGTTTACGTTGTTAACTGTGCTACTTTCATTTATATTTTCTCTCGTTTTATTTGTTCTCTTAGTAAATATAAATATTTCCAAAATAGAAATACGTTCAGCAAGTAAATTTCATAACTACAACATCTATCAGATTTCGGATGATTTAATAGGTGAAAGGGAAATTGAATTTTTCAAAGATGTAAAAAACTACGATATACTCAATGATTTTAATAATCGGGTATTTAAAAATAGTAAAGTTGTCTTTTATAATGCCGTATCGCAGCCAATAGGCCTAAAACAATATCCCCCTGATGAGAAGTTCTCCGCCTATTATGAAAGTGGCTTTAATAATATTTTCGAGTACGAAGGTGAGTTATATCAAACCACTAAATCGATACAAGTGACTAAATCCGTATTTGATTATAATGTCGTTGAACTGATGGAAGGACAGCCATTTGATGATTCCTCTTATGTCTACGTAGCAGGAAGAAATGAAATACCTGTTATTCTTGGCTCTGACTATCGTCCTTACTATAAGTTGCAAGACCAATTAGAGATTCATTATTATTCTGAAAAATTTATTGGGCGAGTAGTAGGCTTTGCAAAGGAAAATTCATTTATTTTCATTAATAATGAACCGCAGAAAGTACTCAATCGTTATATTCTATTACCTTCCATGTCGCTTTCTGAACAGCCTTCTGAATTGTTACGAAAAACGGAGGTAGATGAAGTATTCTTTAGGGCACTTCTTTTAAGTAAAATGGGTGGTTATTTAATGACCAACTTAAACGCGCTTGAAGTAAGAAAGGAAATTGGAAAGATAGAAAAAGCGACGAATTTTACTGATTATCAAATTATTGGCGCGAATTCGCTATCAGTTGATCTCTTATATAAAATGATTGATGCCAATCAAACACTTATTTTTACAATATCGGGCGTTGTATTTATTTTTATTTTGTGTGCTTTCTATTTGTTCGTGAAAAGCTTTATAAAAAGACAATTTGATACGTATTTAGTGTTCATTATGAGTGGGGTTGCAAATCATAAAATCAAAAAAAATATACAACTTGAATTTTCAATCCTCAATGGCATGAGTATAGGATTAGCATTGTTGTGCACCGTTCTATTCATGCAAGACATTTCGATTATATCCATTTTAATAATTGCGGGGTTCTTGGTTTGGTTGTTATTCAATGTCGTTGTTTACATGTTAGTGAATAACTTATTAGCAACAACGAATGTCATTGAAAAGTTAAAGGGTGATTAAAATTATAAACTTTATATCATTAGTTAACATAGTAAAAGCGTATAAAGAAAAAACGATATTGACCAACATTAATTTAGAAGTTGCCGACAATCAATTCATCTCTATAAAAGGGCCAAGCGGTATCGGTAAAAGCACGCTTCTAAATATATTAGCTGGACTTGAAAAAGCAGATAGTGGTCAGTATGTTATGGATAGTATAAAAATGCATGAGCAAAATCTTAATGAACTTTCGAATATAAGAGGCAGTCAAATCGGATACATTTCACAATATAATCCAATGATACGTAACCTGACAGTTAGGGAAAATATAGTAGCACCATTATTATTAGGTAAATATGATAAACAGCAAATCATGGCGTTTAGCGATGAGCTGAGTGCCTATTTAAAAATTAATCATTTACTTGATAAGAAAATTGAAAAGTTATCTGGGGGAGAAAGACAACGGGTAGGGGTCATCCGAGCATTAATTAAAAAGCCTAAATTGTTAATAGCAGATGAACCCACAGGGTCACTGGATGACGATACCACGATGTTAGTATTTAACCTTTTTAAAAGGCTATGCGAGAATGAAACAACTATCATTATGGCTACTCATAGTCACTTAAGTTCTCAATATGTTGATAAAGAATATAGAATGCATTCTGAAGGGATTTTTTTGAACTCCCAAACGTTGCTAAATAGCCATTAACCATTGAATTTTAGTATTTTGAGTTCGGTATTGCACCGGACTCTTCTTTATTTTGCTTTTATCCGTGACAGTAAAATGGCATGCGATTACCTTTTTTGATTATGAAACTTTACTTTTGACATCAATTTATCATAAAGCATACAGACGTTCTTAGCGTTTTTTGTTCAATAAGGTGAAAAAATGGTACAATAAAGTTTAGTAAGTTTGACTGACAAAAAGGAAGGTTTTCAATGCCGAATAATCAAACAAAGGCGCTTGTACAAGGCTCGATGATGGTTGCAATTTTTACAATCTTAATGATTGCTTCAGCGTATGTACCAATCATTTCTATGGTAGCCTTATTATTTACTCCATTACCGATTGCTTGGTATAGCGCAAGTTACAAGCGTTCCTCATCAATACTCGTTGCAGTTGTTGGCTGTATTTTAACAGTTTTAACGAGTGGACTATTTATGCTACCATTTGCCTTTATTATGGCGTTGCTTGGAGTAGTCATAGGTAATGGAATTCAATTGAAGAAGAGCAAACTTTATTTATTAATGTCATCAGGTATCGCGGTACTTTTATCGTCAGCACTTGTGTATCTAGCCTATGTGCAATTAGCGGGAATTAACGTGATTGAAATGAGTTTGGATCTTGCTCGGGACAGTTATGAGCAATCGAATGAGCTTGCTAAAAGTGTAACGGGTCAAGTTGCAATACAACCTGAACAAATGGAGGTTATGCTTAAAACTATTGAGCTAACAATACCTTCGACGGTGACAATCTTAGCATTTTCAATAGCTTTTATTGTAATTACACTGAATTTACCAATTTTAAAACGATTAGGTTTAAAAGTTCCTAAATTCTCACCGTTTGAAAATATGCGACTTCCACGCTCTGTGTTATGGTACTACATGATTATATTGTGTATTAATCTATTTATACGTCCAGAATCAGGCTCTATGCTAGATGTTATCGTATTAAATGTGTCTTATATTTTGTGGCTTTTATTAATCCTTCAAGGGATATCATTTATACATTATTTCATTGCGACGAAAGGAATGCCGAGCGTTGTAAAATGGATTGCTACTGTTTTAGCCATTCCACTTGCTTCATTCATTATTTTACTCGGTATTATCGATTTAGGTTTCGACGTGCGTTCACTTGTGAAAGGGAAGACTAAGGAATAAGGGGCTGATGTAATGGGGACTTTTAGAAGACGACCAATCCGCTATCCGCTTTTTGTTCTTTCCATTTTTGGCATTGTGACGTTTATGCTTCTATGTATATGGAATTTTGGGATTGGTATTGGCTATGGAATAGGCTTCGCTATATTAATGGCCTATACATGGAAAATTGAAAAAGCTACTTTTGAAGAGACAGAAAAGCATATTGAATCCATTTCCTTCCGTATGAAAAAGGTTGGAGAAGAGGCATTACTAGAAATGCCAATTGGGATTTTGCTGGTGAATGAGGAATATGAAATAGAATGGTCCAATCCATATATGCAAAATGTGTTAGACAATGAGGCATTAGTGGGTGAGGGGATCGTTAATATATCCGACGATATCTATGTACTGATGAAGACCGAGGAGACAAAGGAAGCTACGATTACACTTCGTGATCGGAAATATCGTGTCTTTTACAAAGAAGAAGAGCGTTTGCTATACTTCTTCGATATTACTGAACAAATTGCTATTGAAAAGCAATATTTCGCAGATCGCACAGTCATTGCTATTTTATTTGTTGATAACTATGATGAAATTACGCAAGCAATGGACGATCAACCACGTAGCTTAACAAATACGATGGTAACATCCATTGTCAACGACTGGGCAGCGGAGCATGGTATTTTTGTAAAAAGAATTTCATCGGACCGTTTTTTAGCGGTTTTAAATGAGTCAATTTTAACGGAACTAGAAAAGAAGAAATTTGCTATTTTAGATACAATCCGTGAAAAGACAGCACAAAAAAATCTTTCCTTAACGCTTAGTATTGGCGTTGGAGCAGGTTCTTCTTCATTAGTGGAGCTTGGTGAGTTAGCCCAATCAAGCTTGGACCTTGTATTAGGTCGAGGTGGGGATCAGGTAGCCATCAAGCAGCCTACTGGAAAGCTTAAATTTTACGGTGGTAAAACCAACCCTGTAGAAAAACGTACTCGTGTAAGAGCTCGTGTTATCTCACATGCATTACGTGACTTAATACAAGACAGTGACCAGGTGTTTGTAATGGGACATAAAAACCCTGATATGGACTCTATAGGCGCATCTGTCGGGGTCCGCAAAATGGCACAAATGAATGATGTAAAGGGCTATGTTGTTATTAATTTCGATGAATTAAACGGAAGTGTAACACGTTTAATGCATGAAATTGAAAGTAAATCGGACTTCTATGAGCATTTCTTAACGCCTGAAGAAGTTGCAGCGAAAATGACTGAAAAGTCCTTACTCATTATTGTGGATACACATAAGCCTGATTTAGTAATCGATCCATACTTATTAAAGCTTGCCGAAAAGGTAGTAGTTATCGACCATCATCGTCGTAGCGAAGACTTTATTGAAAATCCAACACTCGTTTATATGGAGCCTTATGCTTCGTCCACAGCAGAGCTTGTAACTGAGTTGCTAGAGTATCAGCCAAAGCGAGCAAAAATTAATATGTTAGAGGCGACAGCATTATTAGCGGGGATAATTGTTGATACAAAAAGTTTTACACTTCGTACAGGTGCACGTACTTTTGAGGCAGCTTCATATTTACGAACAAATGGTGCCGATACAGTTTTAGTACAAAGACTATTAAAAGAAGACATCATTACGTACATCGAACGTTCAAAAATTGTGCAAACGGTAAAATTCGTAAAGCCGGGCATTGCTGTAGCTGTCGGTGAAGAGGCGAAAATTTATGATTCCGTATTAATCGCACAAACGGCTGATATTTTACTAACGATGAAAGACGTTAACGCATCGTTCGTCATTGCGCATCGTGCTGATGGCAAAATCGGTATTAGTGCAAGGTCGCTAGGAGAAGTAAACGTACAGCTCATTATGGAAAGGCTTGGAGGTGGCGGGCATTTAACAAATGCAGCTTGCCAAATAGATGCACTTTCCATTGATGAAGTAAAAAAACATTTAGAAGAGGCCATATATGAGGTACTCGAAGGGAGTTCTGAATTATGAAAGTAGTATTTTTAAAAGATGTTAAAGGTAAAGGAAAAAAAGGGGAAGTTAAAAATGTAGCAGATGGCTATGCACAAAACTTCCTAATTAAAAATGGTTATGCTGCAGAAGCGAATGCTCAAGCAATGAGCCAATTAGAAGGTCAAAAGAAATTAGAACAAAAAAATGCAGCGGCAGAATTAGCTGAAGCAAAAGCATTAAAAGATAAACTAGAAGCATTAACTGTTGAGCTAAAAGCGAAATCAGGTGATGGCGGTCGCCTATTTGGTTCAGTTTCTACAAAACAAATTGCTGAAGCACTTCAAAAAGTACATGGCATTAAAATCGATAAACGTAAAATGACTTTACCTGATGGAATCCGTGCACTAGGCTTTACAAATGTACCTGTAAAACTACATCACGAAGTATCAGCAACATTAAAAGTACAAGTAACGGAAGAATAAGGGGCGACTATCCATGAACGAACCGATGATAGACCGCGTTCCACCGCATAACCGGGAAGCGGAGCAATCGGTTATCGGTGCGATTTTTCTAGAACCACAGGCACTAATCACGGCATCAGAAATATTACTAGCCGATGATTTTTACCAAAACGCACATAAGAAGATTTTTGAAACGATGCTGCGTTTAAGTGATTTAGGAAAAGCGATAGATGTTGTAACAGTTACTGAGGAATTATCAGCAAAAAAAGAGATTGAGGATGTTGGCGGGCTATCGTATTTACTAGAGCTCGCCAATGCTGTCCCTACGGCAGCAAACGTTGCTCACTATGCGAAAATCGTTGAGGAAAAAGCGCTCTTACGTCGTTTAATCCGTGTAGCTACAAAAATTGTAGAAGATGGCTACACACGTGAGGATGAGGTAGAGGCATTACTTGGCGAGGCAGAGAAGAAAATGATGGAGGTCGCCAACCGCAAAAATGCTGGCGACTTTAAACATGTAAAAGACGTTTTAGTAGAGACATTCGATAATATTGAACAGCTTCAATCACGTAAAGGTGATGTAACGGGTATTCCAACAGGGTTCCGTGATTTAGACCATATTACAGCTGGCTTCCAACGCAATGACTTAATTATAGTCGCGGCACGACCTTCTGTAGGGAAAACAGCTTTTGCGCTAAATGTTGCCCAGAGTGTTGCTGTACAAGCACGTGAAAATGTTGCCATCTTCTCATTAGAGATGGGTGCAGAGCAACTAATCATGCGTATGCTATGTGCTGAAGGAAATATTGATGCACAAGTTTTACGTACAGGTGCTTTAACAACCGAAGATTGGGGTAAACTAACGATGGCAATGGGAAGTTTATCGAATTCGGGTATTTTTATTGATGACACACCAGGTGTACGTATCAATGAAATTCGAGCAAAGTGTAGACGTTTAGCACAAGAGCATGGACTTGGAATGATTCTAATCGATTACTTACAGCTTATTCAAGGTAGTGGTAAGCCAGGTGAAAACCGTCAACAAGAAGTATCAGAAATCTCACGTTCGTTAAAACAATTAGCGCGTGAATTAAAGGTACCAGTTATTGCATTATCACAGCTTTCACGTGGCGTGGAACAACGTCAGGATAAGCGACCAATGATGAGTGACTTACGTGAATCAGGAAGTATTGAGCAGGATGCCGATATTGTTGCCTTCTTATATCGTGATGATTATTACGATAAAGAGTCCGAGAGTAAAAATATGATTGAAATTATAATTGCTAAACAACGTAACGGTCCAACTGGAACAGTTACACTTGCTTTTAAAAAGGAATTCAATAAATTTATAAACGTGGATTGGTCACAAATGCCACCACCACCTCCACGCGATTAGTAATATTTATCTAAAAAAGAGATAATATTCATACCATTCCGTCATTAAACACGAACGTTAAATCATAGTAATTGATTTTATGTTCGTGTTTTTAACTGTTTTTTGTTGACGAGTCGTTTCTATCATTGTTACAATAATTTACGGCTTGATTAATGAGATACAATACGTATCTAACGGAGGTGCTGATTATGACATCAGTTGTAGTTGTAGGAACACAGTGGGGAGACGAAGGAAAAGGTAAAATTACAGATTTTCTTTCACAAAAGGCAGATGCAATCGCTCGCTTTGCAGGTGGCGATAATGCAGGACATACCATTAAAATTGATGGTGAAACATATAAACTCCATTTAATCCCATCAGGTATTTTCTACAAAGAAAAAACTTCTGTAATGGGAAATGGGATGGTTATTAATCCGAAGTCGCTTGTAACAGAGCTAAAAGGACTTCAAGAGCGAGGCATTAATACGGATAATCTTCGTATTTCAAATCGTGCCCATGTCATTTTGCCATATCATATTAAACAAGATATCGCAGATGAGGAAAGCCGTGGCGATAATAAAATCGGTACAACGTGTAAAGGAATCGGTCCTTGTTATCAAGATAAAGTTGCACGTATCGGTATCCGCATGGCTGATTTATTAGATAAAGAAGTTTTTGAAGAAAAACTACGTCATAATTTAGCAATTAAAAATAAATTGTTTGAGAAGTTTTATGAAGTTGAAGGTGTAACATTCGAAGAAATTTTCGAAGAATTTTATGGTTATGGACAAGAAATCGCAAAATATGTTACTGATACTTCAAAAATTTTAAATGATGTGTTAGATGAGGGTGGTAAAGTATTATTTGAAGGCGCACAAGGTATTTTACTTGATGTCGATCAAGGGACTTATCCATTTGTTACTTCTTCAAACCCTGTTGCTGGTGGTGTAGCGATTGGTGCAGGTATTGGCCCATCTAAAGTATCAAGTGTTATTGGTGTATGTAAAGCCTATACTTCACGTGTAGGAGATGGCCCGTTCCCAACTGAATTATTTGATGATGTTGGTCAACAAATCCGTGAAGTGGGTCGCGAATACGGTACAACGACTGGACGCCCTCGTCGTGTAGGCTGGTTTGATACGGTTGTAGTTCGCCATTCACGTCGTGTAAGTGGTATTACACATCTATCACTTAATTCAATTGATGTTTTATCTGGCTTAGAGACAGTAAAAATCTGTACCGCTTATAAATATAAAGATGAAACAATTACGGAGTACCCAGCGAATCTTCATATAATTGAACAATGTGTACCTATCTATGAAGAGCTTCCAGGCTGGTCAGAAGATATTACAGGCTGCCGAACATTAGAAGAGCTACCAGAGAACGCACGCCGTTACGTTGAACGTGTAAGTGAATTAACTGGCATTCAAATTGCTACTTTCTCTGTCGGCCCTGGTCGTGAACAAACAAATGTGTTAGTAGATATTTGGGAAGTATAAAAAGAGGGACAAAGGTGTTCGTAATTTCCCACAATTTAAAATGTATGAAACCTTAGTTATACTTGCTATAGTAATAAATGAAAAATTAGAAGAGAGCACTAGTTGATGGTAGCGGAGTCGGTGACTCCTGCGGGAACAGCATAGGACGTAAGACGTAACAGGCGGCGCGACAGCGACGGTTGCGGCTTACGATGTGCCCGCGGAAAGCAACCGCCGTAGCGGACATCAACGGCAAAGCCAAAAGGTGTTAGATTGATTGTAATCAATCTAACACCTTTTCTCTTTTGTCCAAACTACTCTTTTTAGTGAATGTCCTTCTTCTTGAAGCGACCACCTTTTACTTCTGCAATATTCCCTATTGCAAGGAATGCATGGTCGTCAATTTCTGCGACAATCGATTTTAATTTTGATTCTTCTAATCGCGTAATGACTGTAAAAATAACTTTTTTGTCGTTCCCAGTATAGGCCCCTTCACCATGTAGAAAAGTAACCCCACGACCAAGTCGATCCATAATTGTTTGCCCAATTTCATCAATTTCATCGCTAATAATATAAACAGATTTTGATTCTTCCATCCCTTGTATCACAATATCGATCATTTTGTAGGCTATATAATAGGCCATGATGGAGTACATTGCCTGCTCCCACGTAAATACAAAACCTGCAATTGTAAAAATAAGAAGATTAAAAAACATAATAATTTCTCCGACCGAGAAGGGGGATTTTCGGTTAAATAAAATGGCTAAAATTTCTGTACCATCTAAAGAACCACCATAACGTATAACGATACCAACACCAATGCCCAAAATGATACCACCGAAAACTGTGGCGAGTAACGTGTCTGTTGTAAATGGTTGAAGATTATGTAAGAAGATTGTTGTTACAGAGAGCACGGTAATGCCGAGCCCTGTAGAAAGTGCAAATGTTTTACCGATTTGTTTATATCCTAAAAAGATAAAAGGTAAGTTTAAAACGAAGATGAATATGCCTAGGGGTAAGCTTAATAAATGCGAGGCGATAATGGAAACACCAACGATGCCACCATCCATAATATGGTTGGGTACTAAAAATAGCTCAAGCCCTACTGCCATAATGATAGCACCTATTGCAACCATAATAGTTCTGGTGGTAATTTTCCGCACTGTATTCTTTTTTTGTTGCTTTGCTTTCGCTACCTTCAATGAGGTCTGTGAATCACTCAATTCAATCGCTCCAATCAACTAGTCTCTTACTCTATTTTATCGAAATATTTAAAAACTAAAAAGTAATAAGTTCAAATTCTGTTTTGAAATAAAATAAAAAGGATAATATTTATTAATTTTGAAAAAATAGGAGTGAAAATGTGTGCTGTAAATTATAGGGATTATGTAACAATTAGTAGAGAAATAATACATTTTCATTACAAAAAGGATAAATTATTCAAACAACATTTTCTTTATGGTACATTATAGTGGTGCAAAATTCTTTGTGGGTAATTAAACCTATGTTAGGTTAAAGTTGGAAGGGGCTTTATTGAATGAGTTCGTCTTGGAATAAAAAAGAAGGAAGCAATCGATTCACCTACAATTTTTCTTCTTTTAAAAAAGTATCAATTATTGCAGTTTTAATGGCAAGTTTCGCAATAAACGTGGGCTTT
Organism: Lysinibacillus sp. NPDC093210; assembly: GCF_044753985.1. Classification (NCBI taxonomy): domain Bacteria; kingdom Bacillati; phylum Bacillota; class Bacilli; order Caryophanales; family Bacillaceae; genus Lysinibacillus; species Lysinibacillus sp. NPDC093210. The sequence goes on from NZ_JBIVOE010000007.1 coordinate 39,452, forward strand.
ACAAAAGAAAATAATCATAAAGAAGCATTAAATAAAATCTATCATGTCTATGTAGATAATGAATATATGGGTGCTGTATCTGATGACAAAGCTGTTCATGAAATTATTGCTTCAAAAGAACAACAAGCAAGTAATCAGTACAAAGACTTATTAATTGATGCTAACTCAGCGGTGAAAATAATACCAGAGCAAGTGTTTAGTAATGAAACAAAGGATGCAGAAACTTTAGCGAAGCTTGAGCAATCATTAGTAGCTCAATCGCCTGCCTTTGCATTATTAGTAGATAATAAGCCAATCGCCTATTTAAAAGATGCGGATGCCTACGAAGAAACAATTCGTATGTTAAAGCTTCAATATGTTTCACAACAAGAGTTAGACTCGCTTGCTAACCAGCAATCTATAAATAATTTACCAGCTTTACAGTCTGGTGAATCACGCCTTTTAAATATATCGTTTAAACAAGGTATTTCTGGTGTAACACAAAAGGTAGCTCCAAATGCTGTTGTATCACCTGAAGAGGCTGTCAAGTATTTAATGACAGGCTCCCTTAAGCAAGAGGAATATAAAATTCAATCAGGTGATGTATTAGGAGCAGTCGCTAAAAAACATGACTTAACAACGGCTGAATTAATTACATTAAATCCTGGGCTTACAGTTGATACAGTATTACAAATTGGACAAGCATTAAATGTTACAGTTGCAAAACCATTTGTAGCGATAGAAGTAAAACAAGAAAAGAAAATTACAGATACCATTCCATTTAAAAAAATAACTGAAGAAGACCCTACGATGTATAAAGGTGAAACAGTTGTAAAACAGCAGGGTGTTAATGGCAAAAAAGAAACCTCTTACCTAATCACCGCTGAAAATGGAACAAAAACATCAAAAGTAGCTTTAGAAGAAAAAGTCCTACAACAGCCAGTAGATCAAATTGAAGTTGTAGGAACAAAAGTTATCTCGTCTCGTGGGACGGGAGAGTTTTCTTGGCCAACAGTAGGGGGCTATATTTCAAGTGGAATGGGGCAACGTTGGGGTGCCAACCATCGTGGGATTGATATTGCTCGTCCTAGTAACTACAATATACTAGCTTCAGATAATGGTGTAGTTGTAGCGGCTGGTGTTTCTGGCAGCTATGGTAATCGCATTGTTATTAATCATAAAAATGGCTATACGACGCTTTATGGACATTTATCTTCTATAAAAGTTAGCGTTGGACAAGTAGTTGAAAAAGGTTCTGTTATTGGGATTATGGGCTCTACAGGGAATTCAACAGGTACACATTTGCACTTTGAAGTTGAGAAAAATGGAGAGCTTGTCAATCCATTATCATATGTAGGTCAGTAATTAAATTGCTTCAGCAAACATCCTTCACTTCTATAAGTGGGGATGCCAGAGATGCATTGAATTCAGTGGGGATTAAACCCCAAGCTGTATCAAGTTAAAGGCCCTAGCGGATGTCGCAGATTTTTAGAAGAGCTTTTTAAATAGCTCCAATCTGGATACAAATACGCTGAGGCGTAATTGATCTTTTGTAAATGGCAGTCCAAATAGTGGGCTGCCTTTTTGTATAGTAAGCATAAAAGTTAAGTTATTTCCCGAGAAATAATTGTCGAAATAGGGAAACTGGACATGAATAATGCATGGAAGCAAAAAGCATGTTAGAGTTAAGAGTAGTAACTTTATAAATACACATTGTTTAGAATAGATGAATGGCGAAAGGGAGAGAATGTATGAGCAAAACAATTTTAGTTGTTGACGATGAGAAACCAATCGCAGATATTTTACAGTTTAATTTAATTAAAGAAGGCTACAAAGTAATTTGTGCTTATGATGGAGATGAAGCATTAGAAAAAGTTGAGGAAGAGCAACCAGATTTAATGCTATTAGATATAATGCTACCAAAAAGAGATGGTATGGAAGTTTGTAGAGAAATCCGAAAAAAATATGATTTCCCTATTATTATGCTAACAGCTAAAGGTTCAGAGATTGATAAGGTGTTGGGCTTAGAAATGGGCGCGGATGATTATGTAACGAAACCATTTAGTACGCGTGAACTTATTGCACGTGTAAAGGCTAATATGCGTCGCCTTCAAGTAGTAGCTCCTGCAGCTGAGGAAGAAGAAGAAGCATCAAATGAAATTGTAGTAGGATCTCTTGTTATTCAGCCTGACGCTTATCAAGTGATGAAGCGTGATGAAGCAATTGAGCTAACACATCGAGAGTTTGAATTGCTACATTATTTAGGTAAACATATTGGTCAAGTGATGACTCGTGAGCATCTTTTACAAACAGTATGGGGCTACGATTATTTTGGTGACGTACGTACAGTCGATGTAACGATTCGTCGACTTCGTGAAAAAATAGAGGATAATCCAAGTCATCCGGCATGGATTGTCACTCGACGTGGTGTAGGGTATTATTTACGAAATCCTGAACAGGAGTAAAGGAAATGCAAAAAGTAAGCTTCTTTAAATCAATTCATGTCAAGCTTGTATTAATTTATATTTTGTTGATCATGTTAGCATTACAAATTATAGGTATCTATTTCGCAAAGGAATTAGAGCGGAATTTGAAAAGTAATTTTCAAGAGTCTATTTTTCAGCGTGTAGATTTGATGCAATATAGCATTCGTGAAGAAATTTTGAAAGAACGCGATGAAAGTATGCCTTCAATTGAGGAAAGCCTGAAATCCATCGTAAAGGAATTTTCAACAGGATTGAAGGATGTATCGACAGGTGATATTTTAGAAATTCGCGTAATTGATAGTAGACAGCGTATACTTGCAACTTCAGAAGTAGATAATCAAAGTTTAATAGGACAGCGTTCGAATACAGACCTTGTCCGGCGAGCAATATCGGCAGAAACATTATTTGATATTATAAAACTTGATAATAAAACAAGAAACCGAGTATGGGTGTTAGCAACGCCAATCCGTGATGGAGCAGGCCCTGACGATGAAATTATCGGGGTGCTTTATATTGAAGCAAACATCGAGTCTGTTTTTGAACAGATGAGTGATATTAACCGTATTTTCCTAGGTGGTACAGCCGTATCGTTAGTAGTTACTATTTTCTTAGGAATATTAGTGGCACGTACAATTACACAACCTATTGCTGATATGCGTAAACAAGCGCAAGCAATGGCGAAAGGAAACTTTTCTCGCAAAGTACGGGTTTATGGAACAGATGAGATTGGGCAACTTGCCACTACCTTTAACCATCTAACCAATCGGTTGCAAGAGTCTCAATCCACGACAGAGGCGGAACGGCGAAAACTCGATTCTGTTCTTAGTAATATGACCGATGGCGTTATTGCAACAGATCGCAAAGGACGTATTATCCTTATTAATGATCCAGCATTAGAGTTATTGCATATTTCAAGAGATATTACGTTAGGACGTCCAATCGCATCCGTTTTAGGAATTGATCAGGAACATAGCTTTGAGGATTTAATCCATATGAATGATGCAATCAACTTGGATTTTAGTACGTCAGAGGCTCCCTATATTTTACGTGCCAATTTTTCGGTTATTCAAAAAGAAACAGGGTTTATTAATGGTTTAATTACGGTCCTTCATGATATTACAGAGCAGGAAAAGATTGAAATGGAGCGTAGAGAATTTGTATCGAATGTATCACATGAGCTTCGTACACCATTAACAACGATGCGTAGTTATTTGGAGGCATTAATGGATGGTGCATGGAAGGATGACAATATTGCACCAACATTTTTAAACGTGACTCAAACGGAAACGGAGCGTATGATTCGTTTAGTGAATGACCTACTACAATTATCACGAATGGATAGTAGTAATTATAAATTAAATAAGGATATTGTGTTATTTAATTCATTCTTTAATCGAATTATCGATCGCTTTGAAATGTCTAAATCAGAAAATGTAACATTTGAACGATTACTTCCGGAGACATCGTATTACGTTGAAATTGATACGGATAAGGTGACGCAAGTAATTGATAATGTTATTTCGAATGCCATTAAATATTCTCCTGATGGCGGTTATGTCCGTTTTGGGTTTACTGTACAAGGAAATTTGCTCAAGGTAATGATTTCAGATGATGGAATGGGTATTCCAAAAGAAAATGTAGGTCGTATTTTTGATCGTTTTTATAGAGTCGATCGCGCGCGAGCACGCTCTATGGGTGGTACAGGCCTTGGATTAGCCATTGCACGGGAAATGATTGAAGCGCATGGTGGGAAGATTTGGGCTGAGAGTGAAGAGGGATATGGTACAACAGTCTTCTTTACACTACCATTTGAATTAGATGATTTTGACGAGGCAGGTGAGTGGGGATGAAATATATAGAACCGGTTAAATCCATTGTTTTATTTCTACTCGTCATGCTAAGTGTTGTGTTAACCTTCATTATTTGGACCTATACCCCTGATTACAAAGTAATTGAGCAAACAGAGGGCAAGGAAATTTTAATTGGCACACAAAAGAAAGTGGAAGACGTCATAAAGCCATATAAAGCAATTTATAGCAGTGATGATGAATTAACAGGTACAGTATCGAACGGCACAATGAAAGATATTATGAATATCTTTGATGGCTGGAACATTCTTGACCTTGTTCGAGTGAATAATAATATTTCTCCAACATACATCAATGAGATGATACGTGCTAATGATCGTATGACTGTGTTTTTCCCTGGAGAAATACCTTTTTCAGAGCTAAGTACGATTTTTAACTTTGACGAAAAAGAGTTACCAGAGACAACTTTCAATCGTATTATTATAGATTGGACCAATTACTCAAATAAAGAAGTACAGATGTATTTCGTTAGTAGCTCTAATAAATCACTGTTACGCTCACATGTAAGTATTACAAATGCCAATGAATTTGCTAAAGATATTATTGAACCGTCAAAACTGCAAAGTGCGTATAAAGAGGTAGAGCGTGATGGCTATACTTCCCTTTACGTTCCTAGCGATAAAATAGAGTCTGTAAAATATACGTATTATATGAATGAACTATCACCAGCACTATTTAAAAATGTCTTATTCTCAGAGCCAAATGTTGTACAACGCAATGTTGAAAGTGCGACATTTGAAAAATATACAGATGGATTATCTCTTATGACTGTCGATACAAGGTTTAAATCATTAACATACGTATATCCAGCTGCAGAAAGCAATGTTCGAATAGAGCCATCGAAGCTCTTTAAGGATAGCTTTGAATTTATTAATGAACATGGGGGCTTCACAGCGGATTACCGATATGTATCAAGCAACCCGAGTAAAAATCAAATAGATTATCAGCTTTATTTACAAGGGTTCCCTGTTTATAGTGATCAAGCAACAACTCGTATTTCAACGGTATGGGGAGATAACCGCATTTTCCGTTATAAACGACCTTACTTTTCATTAGACATATCGGAAAAAGAGATTAAAGAACTGCCATCTGGAGCCGAAATAGTTGAAAAAATTCATAAGCTAAATAATATTGTATTATCAGACGTCGATGAAATTGCAGTTGGATATTATTTAACGCAAGATGAAAATCTAAAATTATTTACGTTAGAGCCGAGCTGGTTTATCATCCGTAATGGTTCATGGATTTTACTGACACCTGAAATGCTTGGGGGTGTAAAAAATGGATTGGAATAGAACGAAATCCATTTTTATCGTTGTCTTTTTAATTTTAAATATTTTCTTATACTCATTGTATGTGAATCGTTACAATGAGGCACAAAGTGTTGAGGTTCCAGGGGAGAAAACGACAGATGCTCGTTTGAAAGAGGACAATATTACGTATGGTGTTCTGCCGAGTGGCGTCGAATCAGCTACGTATATTTCAGGTAAAGTCCACACTTTTACGGCTGCTGATTTTACCGATCCAAATCATCAAGCAAATATTACCGATCCAAAAGAGGCGCGGGTAATTTTAGTAAGTCCTGTGAAATTGAGAAATGTGAATGATGATGCAAGCTTCACAGAGTTTGTACAGGCAAATATAAAAGAAGGTGGTTCCTACGGATTATGGAAGGTCAACCGTGATGAACGTGTAGCCATCTTCTTTCAAAAAACAAATAATCGAATGCTCTATTACAATAAGAGTGGTCTGTTAAAAATACAGTGGAATGCGGACAATGAAGTAACCATGTATGAGCAAACGATGCTTGATAATATTGAGGAAGTGGAGCAACAAGAAAGTGTGCTACCGCCGATTCAGGTTATTCAGGCATTATATGCAAAAGGGCTTTTAAAGCCAGATTCACGTATAGAGCATATGCAGCTGGGCTATTCAACACTTGTCTATTTAACGCAAACACAGGTATTATTGCCAACATGGGAAGTACGAGTAAAATTATCTGACGGTGAAATTGAAGAATATTTTGTCGATGCTGTGGAAGGTAAGATTATTGAAATAAAAGAGGAAAAACAAGAGGTTGAAGAAGAAGACTGGGGAGTTTAATGATGCGATTTAGTGTTTTAGCAAGTGGCAGTACAGGCAATTCAATTTATGTAGAGAACGATAATCATGCATTTATTGTTGATGCTGGCTTTAGTGGAAAAAAGATGGAGCAGCTCTTTGCAAAAATCGACCGCAATATGAAACAGCTCAGTGGCATTTTAGTTACTCACGAACATAGTGATCATATTAAAGGAATAGGCGTATTAGCACGTAAATATAATGTACCGATATATGCAAATGCAAAAACGTGGCAGGCAATGGACGGACTCGTAGGAGATATTCCTGTAGAGCAACGCTTTGAGTTTGAAATGGAGACTGTAAAGCATTTTGGCACACTATCAATTGAATCCTTTGCCGTTTCCCACGATGCAGCAGATCCGATGTTTTATACATTTCATGAGAATGGTCGTAAACTCGTGATTATTACCGATACAGGCTATGTTAGCGACCGTATGAAGGGTATTATTCGCGGCGCAGATTCCTTTGTGTTCGAAAGTAATCATGATGTCAATATGCTACAAATGGGACGTTATCCTTGGTCCATAAAGCGTCGTATTTTGAGTGATGTAGGACATGTATCAAATGAAGATGCAGCTATTGCGATGAGCGAGGTTGTGTTTGAAAAGCCAACGAATATTTACTTATCGCATTTAAGTAAAGATAATAATATGAAAGAGCTTGCGCGCATGAGCGTTTCACAAACGTTGCAATCTTGTGGGATTATTGTAGGTGAGTATGTCCGTTTATTAGATACTGATGCTGAGGAGCCGACAAAGCTAGTAACGGTTTAAAAATGGGACAAGAGTGATTATTGAATTGGCATAAAGGCTATGAGAGGTTTTCTTGCCTGTTTTGCAGAATAATTGATAGAGTAAATATAGTTAAAAAGATAAGCTGTTCAATTGCATTTTATTATTAATGCATTGAACAGCTATTTTTTATACCCATTTTATTTATTTTTCATGTAATTTTAATGTTTGAATCGTATGATAAAGGCAAGAATTAATAGATAGAGCAGTCGCACGAAAGGATGAGGAACATGAGCTATTTTAATGAAGATGATAAAAACAGTGATTTTCTAAATAATGATGAAATCCAGAAATCACCTCTACAAGAGAGACTTGAACGTGAGGAAAAAGAAATGCAAGAGAAGCGTTCGAAAAAGAAAGGTGGAGGCAACGGAAGTGGCGGTGGTAAAGGTGGCTATTTCTTTAGTGGCCTAGTTGGTGTAATTATCGGTGCTTTACTCGTTTGGCTAATGCTTCCCGGACTTGTCAATCAAATGCCGGGGACAACTGCAAGTAGTACTGGTAAAAATGAGACAACCATCAATCAAGTAGCTACAGAAGTAACGACCGATGTCACAAGTGCAGTTGATAAAGCATCAGGTGCTGTTGTAGGGATTACCAATATTCAAGAAGTGGCAAGCGGCGGTTTTTGGGATCAGCAAACGACACAAGATACAGAAACAGGAAGCGGCTCAGGTGTTATTTATAAGGTAGAGGGCGATAAAGCCTTTATCGTAACAAATAACCACGTAATTGAAGGAGCAAAACAATTAGAAGTGACAATGCAAGATGGTTCAAAAGAAGAGGCTCAATTAGTCGGTAGCGATGTTTGGACAGACTTAGCAGTTATTTCAATCAGTTCGAAAAATGTTAAAACAGTTGCAACATTTGGTAACTCTGATGTACTAAAACAAGGTGAAACAGTTATTGCTATCGGGAATCCACTAGGATTAGAATTTTATGGCTCTGTTACAACAGGTGTTGTGTCAGGTAAAGATCGTTCTGTCCCAGTTGATTTAAATGGCGACAAGGTAGCAGATTGGCAACAAGAAGTTTTACAAACAGATGCAGCTATTAACCCTGGTAATAGTGGTGGTGCACTAGTTAACCTAGCTGGTGAATTAGTAGGCATTAACTCCATGAAAATTGCTGAATCATCTGTTGAAGGTTTAGGCTTCTCGATTCCAATTAACTCAGCAATTCCAATTATTGAGGAACTAGAACGCAACGGAGAAATGAAACGTCCAACAATGGGTATTTCATTAGTTGATTTAACAGACGTACCAGCATTCTATCAACAACAAACATTAAAACTGCCTAAAGACATTACAACAGGCGTAGTCATTACAGATGTTATTGGCAACTCACCAGCTTCAAAAGCAGGCGTGCAGCAATATGATGTGATTGTTGAAATGGATGGAGAAAAAATCGAAACATCAATTGATTTACGTAAACACTTGTATAACGACAAAAAAATTGGTGATAATTTAACAATGAAAGTTTATCGTCAAGGTAAATTAGTTGAAGTCACACTAACATTAACAAATAGCGATTCATTGTAATGACAGTATCGGAGGTAGATGTATAATCTACCTCCGATTTTTTTAAATTAAAAAAGGAAGAAATGCTTCTAATGATAAGTTTTGTTTAGGGAATAGACTCAATAGAGGTGTGGATAAGTAGATATTTGTGAATAACAACTTTACACAGCGAGTAGCGGTACAAAGCCCTCCTTCCCTACTCGCTATTCCTTTGTTACAATAGATTGTGGATAACATAGACCGAATTGTGAATAAGTTTGTGGAAATTTCGGAAAATAAGGAGAGACTATTAAATGGAAAAATACAGTTGTGAAAAGCATATAGATCACGCTTTAGACATGTTTGTCGCGGAGCAAAAAGTATTCCCAATTATGGATAAAGTAGAAGAGGAAAAAAAGTTATCCACAAAATGTAGTTACTGTGAACAGCCAGCAGAATATATTGTATCAAGTAAATAACTTTACACAATATATAGAAAGTGCCTGTGGATATGTTGATAACTTTTGTGGATAATTTGTTTGTAAATGAAATGTAAAGGTGGATAACGTGTGAATATAACAATTGTATCAGTCGGAAAACTAAAAGAAAAGTACTTAAAAATGGGGATCGACGAATACGTAAAACGCCTAGGTGGTTACGCAAAAATGGACGTAATTGAAGTACCTGATGAAAAAGCACCTGAGCAGCTAAGTGATGCAGAAATGGAAATCGTGAAGAAAAAAGAAGGCGAACGCATCCTTTCCAAACTTAGCCCAGACACATACGTTATCGCCCTTGCCATAAACGGCAAAATGAAGTCTTCTGAAGAAATGGCAGCCGATATCGAGTCACTAATGACCTATGGAAAAAGTAAAATTGCCTTTGTTATAGGCGGTTCCCTCGGCCTGCACGACGATGTCCTCAAACGTGCTGACGAAAAACAATCATTTGGCAAGATGACATTACCCCACCAGTTAATGAAGCTTGTATTGATTGAACAAATTTACCGAAGCTTTAGGATTATGAAAGGTGAACCGTATCATAAGTAAGTGCGGTTTTTATTTACTATTTATGGTATTAATAATATCATTATTAATGATAGCTTTGAATAAGGGGGCATTCAAATGAAAGTAATAACTTTTTTTAATAATAAAGGCGGAGTTGGTAAGACAACTTTAGGGGTAAATATCGCAGCATATTTTGCAATAGAGCTAAAGCAGAGGGTTTTAGTTATAGATATAGATCCACAAGCAAATACGACACAAATGTTAATCCCAGAATATGAGTGGGAGAAATTATATGATGAGAAACTTAAGATACATAAGACGTTGTATGATTATCTGGAACCACTAATTCAAGGTGATCCAGATTTAAAAGTAGAAGAAATTGTTCCATTGCAGGCAAGTGATAATCGTTTTAACGTAGATTTAATTCCTGGAGATCCTAATATATCTATTATAGAAGATATATTAAGTGATGCGTGGAATAAAAGTACAGCTGGATCAGTAGAAGGGTATAGAAAGAGTAATTGGCTAAAAAGTATTATTACAAAATTTAGTGAAAGTTACGATTATATTTTTATTGATGTAGGACCATCGTTAGGTGCACTTAATAGAAGTGTTTTAATAAACTCGGATTATATAATCACGCCTATGGGATCAGATATTTTCAGTTTAATGGCTACTAAAAATATTTCTAAGTGGATAAAAAATTGGAAAATTGATTATAACACTGGAATTCATACTATGGAAAGAAAAGGTACTGCGTTTGATAGCTTTGATTTAAATTTGGATGTATCAAGCTCAAGTATGATGCTAGGTTATTCAGTACAACAATATGTTACTAAATCATTCAAAGAGGGTAGAAGACCAATTAAATCATATGATGCTATAATTCAAGAGATTCCAGGTGTTATTGAAAAGTATTTAAATGAGCTTATACCTCCAAAATTAAATATCGATAAATTAAATTTAGGAGACGTTCCATATTTATATAGTCTTGTCCCCCTAGCCCAATCTAATACAACGCCAATATTTGAATTAAAAGGCTCTGATGGTCTTAACGGCTTACAATATGGTCAAGTAAGCAGTTATAAAGATACTATGGCTTCAATTTGTAATAAGATTATAAAAAATCTAGGGGAGGTCTAATATGGTACAGACTCCCCCAAATTTAATTAGAGAAATTGCGAATAAAAGAGTTATCTTTTTCTTCGGATCGGGAATTTCTGCAAATTCGATTTCAGAAGATAAAACTCATGGATTAGAAAAACCTTTAACATGGGGAAATTTTATTAATAAGGCTAAGGAATTATTATCTGAAGGTCATCCAGCTATTCCTTATATCGATAGTATGCTTGCAAAAGAGGATTACTTAAAAGCATTGCAAGCAATAAAAAATAATAGTGATTCAGGATTGTATGCAGAACTATTACGAAAAAATTTCGATTATCCACATTTCTTACCTAACCCAATACATGAATTTATAAAAGATATAAATTGTAAAATAGTTATTACAACAAACTTTGATAAAATATATGAACAGTGCTGTGGATCACATGGTTATCCAGTAATAAATTACAATGATGATATAAGTAAACTTATGACTAATCTACGATCTTCTGAGAATTTAATTATTAAAGCGCATGGCACTATAGATAATGCAAATAAAATTATATTTACAGAAAATGAATTTTATGAAGCTAGAAAAAAATACGCGGACTTTTATAGCGTTTTGAAGTCATTATTCTTAACTCATACAGTGGTGTTTTTGGGATATAGTTTAAATGATCCAGATATTAATTTACAGCTAGAACTTACTAACAAAACAAAAGTAGATAGTAATCCCCATTACATATTCATGGCGAAAGGTGTAGATATTGAGCTTCAAAAACAATGGAAAGAGTGTTATAACGTCAATGTTTTTGAATATGGCGATACACGTTATGATTTACCTAAATACATGGAGGATTTATCAAAAGAAGTTAATTCATACAAATTAGAGCACAGCTTACCTAAGTGAGAAAAAATATATGAAAGTGTAAAAGGGATTATTTACATATTTTTAAAAAGGTCAATACGAACGGGAAAAATATCCATAATTTTCTAAATATTTTTAGGTAGGAATCGATCTATGTAATATATCATCAAAAGTAAATCAATCACGATGAAAAAAATTATTAAAGAGACGATACTTGTATAAAAGTATCGTCTCTTTTTGAAAATTTATTTTATAGATTCTCAGGAAGCCAATGATTATTTTTACGTCGAATTTTTTTCATATCTTCTGTAAATAAGGCGTTTTTGGAATTCTGAATATCATTAATTAAAAATGTTGGGAAAGATAAATCTTCAAATCTTTCCTGAATGAGATCTATCGGACCTATTTCAGTCCCTATCCACCGTCTATTTAAAATTTCGCTAACTACAAAAGTGGTACCACTACCTCCGAACGGATCAAATACTAGGTCACCTTCATTTGTTGAGAGACTAATAATACGTTCTAATAAATTTAAAGGTAGTTCATTACTAGCCCGATTTTTATATTTTTTATGTCTAACTGGTGATATATCTTTCCAAACATCAGTTAGGCTCATACCTTCAGTATTTAGTTTATTCTTATAACCTCCGTAATCTTTTATATCTCCTCCACAATGCCTACAAATTTCTAAAGGTAGTCCTTCCTTATTAAATCTGTTAGGCTGATCACCTTTAATATAATAAAGTAATGAATAATGAGCAGGGTACAATCTGTTAGCAATCGGAAGGCTGTATTTCATGTCAGCAACGATCCAATGGCGTAAGTTTAAATATCTATTTAAAATTTCTGCAGTATAAGTATTCCATTGAGGTAAATTCCAAATAAATAATGCTCCGCCTGGTTTAAGAATGCGAACACATTCACTTACCCATTCCTCAGTCCAATTTAAATACTCGGTCTTACTAATTTTATCATTCATGCCAGATTCATATTTTTTATCAAGGTTAAATGGAGGATCAGCGAATATTAAATCAACAGTATTATCATCCATATTTCGCATAGTTTGTATGCAATCAGCGTTAAAAAGTCTACCTAGAGGTGTGGCAAAGTTGGGTTCGGGTAACTGTCTTTGAAATGGATTCGCTTGAGTAGGAATACCATATTCGGCAATATTTTTAACATTGTTTTGTAGTAAAGTTAAAACCTCATTATCAATATGCCCCAAACGAATTTTTATTTCAATTTCAGATAAGTTAGGTCTCTCATCAAGTATTTTTTTTATAAGATCTGCATCCGGATATATACAGTTGTCATTAAAGTAATCTAAAGTACCAATTTTAACTTTAAGTTTCTTTGCAAAGCTTTTTGCAATTTCTCGATCAGATATTTCTAGAATTGAGTATAAATCTTCTCTCATTATTATTAACTCCTTCGTCACAGTAATATAATTTTACATAATTTAAGTAGTAAAAGCTTTAATTTTATATTTGACAATAATTAGTATGAAATGATATCCTTTTTGTAATCCAGGTTGCAATCCTGATTGTAATCCTGAAATAGGAGGTTTCGTATGAAAGTAAAAAATGTTGAAGTTTTAATCGATAAAGGTCGCAATACACATGAGATCGAAAGAATAAAGGCACACGTCTTAAGCTCAATTGAAAACATGCAATACCCAGCTAACTCAGGTGCGTTTCATCTTTATGGTGGAAAGAAAGCAAACGGTGTCAAACCAATAAAGGATTCGTATATGATGCATCAGCAAAAGCATGGATGGATCTTAGAATATAAACTAGATGTTGGTGTTACTAATTCTCGTCCGGGTCCTATTGATGCAGTACTACCTGTGGATGACAAATATTTTGCGGTTGAATGGGAAACTGGGAATATTTCATCTTCACATAGAGCCATTAATAAAATGATTGTAGGCATGTTAAATGGCAAGTTAATCGGTGGTATTTTAATTTTACCTTCACGCGAAATGTACGATTATTTAACAGATCGTGTAGGAAATTTCCGCGAGCTGAGCCCATACTTCGATGTTTGGAAAAAAGCTAATTATGACATGGAGGAAGGTTATTTGGCTGTGGTTGAAATAGAACATGATGTACTTACTGCAGATGAATCATTACAAATTAAAAAGGGTACTGATGGACGTGCATTACGCTAAGGGATCAATTAAATAATATATATTTAATTGGGTTCTAAAAACGTTTTAACGTTCTTCTTAACTATATATTATACCTATGAATTTATAGATTAAAGCTCAAGTACTTCCAATAAGTAATTGAGCTTCTTTTATTAAGGAGGAAGTTAATGAGCGCTGCAAAACGAGTTAACATCGTAACAGTAAAGCTAGTAAAAGAATCAAGCATGCTCTACAAGCAACGTAGAGTCCGTAGCCCACAAGACAGCTACGAATTGTTCCGTGAGTATTTAGGGGAGGTGGATCGTGAGCATTTTGTTGTAGTATGTCTCGACACGAAGAACCAGCCAACAAATATTTCTATGGTCCACATTGGCAGCCTTAATGCCAGCATCGTACATCCACGTGAGGTCATGAAAACAGCAATTTTATCGAATAGCTGTTCTGTTTTGGTATGCCACTCACATCCTTCCGGAGATCCAACACCGAGCCCAGAGGATATTGATACGACGCAACGTCTTTACGAAGCAGGGCAAATTTGGGGTATCGAACTTTTGGATCACATCATTATTGGTGACGGTAAATTCATATCACTAAAAGAGAAAGGATATTTTTAAAATGAAAAATAATTACAAATGAGCTCTAACATCGGCAATCGATGTTAGGGCTTTTTATTTTGCAATGAAAGGACTGAGGCAGATGAAAATTTTGAAAAGCACATTGAAAACAGAGGTTGTCTTTGATGATGCTCTGGCAAATAAGTATGTTGTGCGTAAGGAATGGAATAAAAGTAAGAAGGCGGCTCTAGTCATTATGAAAAGTGCCGGTGAAACAAATGAGATTGAACAAGACCATACAACGATGTATGTAACAAATAACCTTGCACGTTTAGGTTATGGTACAGCAATCATTATGAATTTATTTCCAACGATTGAAGGAGCAAATACAAATAGCTCAGCTGTTGAAAATTTAAAGCACCTTAAAGAGGAATTAATAAAAGTTGATGATGTAATAATCGCGGTAGGGACAGGAATTGAAACGAATAAGGAAGCGGTAAGTCATTTGAAAATGATGGTAGTAATTCTACTTGATAAAAAAGCAAACTTACTTCAAATAGAATGTCCTAAAGGTAGAAAAGGGTTTCATCCATTATATCCAGCAGTAAAAAATGAGTGGAATTTAGTTCCGTATGAATATGTAGAATTGAGTGTGTAACTAAAATGAAAGGAGACGAGCGAGTGGGTCCGATTATAATGTTCCAAAATATATTTAAACAGCAAAAGGGCATCGAGGTTGGTCTAAATGAAATTGGTTATGAAACGATTTCCCTTTATAAAGATGAAATAGATGAATTACTAATACCAATAGATGTTTTAGAAACATTAGATGAATTAGTTGTAGCATCGACAATTGTATATATAGATGGGCATGGAGATGAATATATGCGTATAGCAGTTCAAGATTCTGAAACATTAGCGTACGACAAATATGTACGTTGGTTTATTAATAACACACTGTTAGATTGGGAAATTTGAATAAACCTATGATCCGGTAGTTGTAAAATTAGGAGGTGTACAATATGTGGGATAAAGTAGTAGGGGCAATAGTGGTAGCTGTTGCAACAGAAGTAGCAAAGGAAATCATTAATGAAAATCGTTAACCAGTAAGTGTATGTGAGTATATATCGTGTTGAGCGGTTAGTAAAGAGGGATATGTGCGTATGCATATTCCTTTTTTTGTACTTGAAAAGTAGGGGGAAAGGGGGAATGATTATACTTGAGGGAGTGTGAAATGAGCGATGGAAAAAATAACATTAAGAGCGATTATTCAAGAGAGATTAGGAACACATTATATGGAATCAATATTAATGGACAGAGATAAAGATAATAAAAATAATTATGAAAAAACGATAGAAAGAGAACAAAATAAATTTAAAAAAATAATGAAAGCATATGGTATTGAACCTAGTCTTTTTAAAGAAAGTAAACAGTATTTATTTCCAGTGCGATCGAAAGATTTAGTTGTAAAAATATTAGATTTCAATCTGAAAAAGACACCACTTCATAAATTGAACAAAAATGAACTAAAACAAAATGGATTTATTGATGAGCAACAAAAAGAAATTATTAGAATGAGGAAAATAATAAATAAGTTGATTGGTTATCAATTTAACAGTATGTACGGATTAGATGTTGCTATGTCCATTACTTCTGAGCTAGGAATTAATGAGTTAAGAGCAGAAAAGATTATAAATGAAACAATTCAATCACCCGTTCCGATCCAACAACGTTTCAGTGCCATCTTCGATGAAGAAAGGTACCCACATTTAACATTAGCACAACGAGTAGACATTTTTAATGATTTACACATGGATTTAGAGATGTATATAAATAGTGTAGAAGGAAAAATTGAATCATTGCTTTAAAAGCAATCCCCCTTTTGTATTCGGTATACAAAGATGGGGATTGCTTTTTACTTTATTCATTTAGACTGAGGTCATTAAACAGTCACATGTTTAAATAAACCTTAGGAGTGGATTGCCATGAAAAAAGTGACACAAGCTACAACTGAATACTTAGAAATTATGGAGGATCAAGAGGACGAGCTAACAGAAGACGACCTTGAGCTAGACGAAGAGGACGAGTTAACAGAAGACGACCTTGAGCTAGACGAAGGGGACGAGCTAACAGAAGACGACCTTGAGCTAGACGAAGAGGACGAGCTAACGGTAGACGACTTTGAGCTAGATGAAGAGGACGAGCTAACAGAGGACGACTTTGAGCAGAGTACAGAGGAAGAATCGATCCATACTCTAAACAGAGGGAGACGTCGAATGAGTCGAAGTCGTAATAATGTAGGATTAGTAGTTCCTGAAAGTGAAACAGATGAACTAGACCGTACATTAGAAGAAATTTTAAACCAGCAATCAACAGCAATTTCGGCTGGTCAAGGGTATGCAGCTCCATTAAAAATTGTGGTTGCAAATACCAGTGTACGCCTAGAGTTATCTAGAGAGCTGACAAAAATTTTAAATAATCCTAGCTCATTGTATATTGGAACAAATTCGACAGGTTTAGTTATTACCAATGCTGATAACTTATCGGTACAATCCGTTAGATGTTCATCTCGTAGTGGCAAAGCAACTGTTTATAATAGTAGATTAATAAAAACTATTGCGAGTCAATTTGACTTGGATTTTTCAAAATGTACGAGCTTGTCATTTCATCGATATCGAACTAAAAATCATGGTAGAACTCTTTTCTATTTCGAGTTGATTTAGGTAAAGTTAATGTCGTTTTTAATAGAAGTAGATGATTATTACTGTGATGAGACGGGCTTATATCAATCAATTTTTGATGAAAAGAAAAATAAGTATCAATGGCATTGGATTAGTAGTCCAATCTATCTTTCTAAAGCGATTCGTGTTTTAGAAAGTGAAGAGCTTATTTGGGAAATTTCATTTTTATGCAACGATGGATGGTTTACTGATTCCATCCATCGTTCAAAATTAACACAAAATGATTTCAGCATGCTTCAACGGAAAGGTGCTGATGTTACGCTGTGGAAACATAAAATAGTAATCGACTATCTAGTGAAATGCGAAAAAATCACTCCAATTTCTTATCAGTATAATTATTTGGGATGGGGAACATATAAACAAAAAATCCTATTTAAACATGCCGGTTTAGGACTTGGAGATAAAACAAATGCAGAATATAAGGGGATTTTTAATATTCAACCTAAAGGTAGTTTATTTGTCTGGGAACAAACAGTCGAAAAGTTTATTCAAGGACATACCCCGTTAGAATTAGCATTATGTTTAGGATTTTCAGCTACGTTAGTAGGTTACATTAATAAAATTTTAGGCGTTCATCAAGACTCTTTACTGTTTCATTTAAGTGGTAATAGTACAACAGGTAAAAGTACTGCTGCGATGGTTGCTGTGTCAGGTTACGGAGATCCAAAAGAGGGTCCCAATAGTTTGGTTCAAAGCTTTGATGGTACTGATAATGCATTAGTGTCATTGATTACAAAAAATTACGGTGTTCCAATTACATTTGATGAAACTACGATGACCTCGATGAAACCTGATAAACTAACTAGCTTTCTTTACAAATGGGCAAAAAATGTTGAGAAAGCTCGTCAAAATCGTAATGCAGAATTACGTGAGCGTGAAGCATGGGGTACCACAATAATTACCACAGGTGAATCTTCAATTATTGGGCAAACCAATTAAAATGAAGGTATTAGAGCAAGGGTATTTGAGTTTGAAGGTATTCAATGGACAAAAGATAAGGACCAAGCTACGAAATTGAATCATATCTTATCAGCTAATTACGGACAAGGTGTGAAATTGTTTGTTGAAAATCTGCTCAAATATAGTAAAGGACATTTTAAAGCTGCTTGGGAGAATGAAATTGAAGTAATGGAAGAACATCTCCCTAATTCCAAGTTTATAAATCGAATTAGTAAAAAATTTGCTTTGATTATAATGACAGCTAAATTGCTTAACGAAACATTTGATTTTAATTTGAACGTTGAAGGTATACGCCAGATGTTAAGACAACAGGAAATGGCTTCCTTAGAAGAGCGACTGATCGGAACAAAAGCACTTGAATATATTAGAGAGTGGGTTTTGAAACATAAAAAGCATTTCTATATTAAAGGACAAGGCATTAACGAATCACAATTAATATACGGTCGAATAGATATTGATAAAAGAAACAATATTACAATTGTATTTATTTTAGCTAATGAATTAAAAAAGATGTTAAGTTTAGCTGGTTTTAGTGATTCTAAGGTAGTGTTTCGTGAGCTTGATAAGTTGGATGTTCTTGAAAAGGAAAAAGACAGTCAGCAAAATAAATACCATATTCGTAGAGTGGGGAAGTTATATGTCATTTTTTGGAGATATGATGAACAAAGGTCTTAACAATCTTAGAGATACGCAGGACAGCATGAAAGCTGAGATGGAGAGGTTAGAATTTTATTCTGACGAAGAGCTGAAAAGTATTGCTACTGATACATCTGCTGGCAATTCAACAAATGCTAAAAACAGAAGAACAGCTGCAAGAATGGTGTTAAAACAACGTGGATATTAATTGCAGGAGGAAGAACGATGGTCAATTCTTTTCAGCTCAATGAAAGCGGATATGGTAAATGCAGATGCTGTCTAAAAAAGAAATTTGTTTCTGAGTTAAGAACCTGCCCAGCATGTGATCATTTTACCTGCAATACATGTTTCAAGGGGCAGATATGTAAAAAATGTTCTAAGTAGATTACGAATTTATATAAAGCTGTGATATCAAGGTCAGGCTTTGATTTCACAGCTTTTTAATTTAATACGATCATTAAAAACTCTAAGATGATTGAATTTATAAACCGTACATGAAGGGATGGATTTTCTTGAAGTTTTTTAGAAAAATGTTATTACCGATTACTTTTGCTTTCATTATTTCTGGCTGTAGCAATGCTAATAATGAAGCCAATGAAGTGAATGGAGAAGTTGCCAATGAAGTATCTCACGAAAATAAAAATGAAGTAGCAGTTGAAGAAGCTACATCTAAAAATGAAGAACCAAAAAGAAGTAACAACATAGATTTACTTGAAATAGTTTCATTAGACAAAGAAGGAATGATAGCTTTACTTGGACACCCTCAAGATATATATGAATGGGAAGATGGTCAAAGTTTAAGCTATGATGGTTTATCTGTTTCTTTAAATAGTACTCAAAAGTTAGAAAGCCTAGAGATAAGCAGTAACGATTATTTATTTAATGGAATTAAGATTGGCGACACGCTAGATAATGTTAGAGAAAAGTTAGGTAAACCATCAAAAGAGGGAATTTCAGAGAGTGGGGAATTCTTTGAATTGGTTTATGATACAGTCATAAACGAAAATATAACAAATAGCGTTTACTTTACAAGTAGTAATTTTAGCAGTCCAATAGACTTCATTGGATACAGCACATTAGATACTACACCACTGTTTACAACTGAAGAAGTCAAAGAAATGATTGTAGGCTCTTGGGTAGGCGAGGAAGATATGATGAATGGTGATTATTCTGATTTGGTCTATTTTACTGAGAATAAATTTGTTACTGATTCCTTCAATGGTACAATTATTGGGTTAGTAAGAGATTACAAAATAACTAATTTCGATACTATTGAAATTTCAGATATTAATACGTATAGTGATAAAAAGCAATGGGATGTCCAAACTATTAAATTTTCACCAGATGGAAGCCGAATAGAGCTTTATCGAGTAGATTCTTATTCAGGTAAGATTTATGAAAATTCGAGACAAGTTTATTATAAGTATTCAGATACTTACGTGGTTAGATAAAATGATTGTATTTTAGAATATTACAAAGAAGAGCCAATACTCAATACTTAATAAGTATTGAGAAAGCTTTGTACGATGACGATAGTAGCTGTGACAGCAAGATTATTTCTTGTTGGCATAGCTTTTTTATTTTAAGCTGAAAAACTGTATTATAATTTGCCTGTTTATGGGGAAAGAGAGCAGAAAAAAATAACGTATGGAGATTGGAGAGAAGGGTATTGGAGAAACGTAGACACCATTATGTTCCACAATTTTATTTAAAAGGGTTTTTGGATGATAGAGTAACTCCTCCACACGAACCTGGTATATGGGTTTATGATAAGCAACTTGATACATTAAAAAAGAAAGGTACAAAGAAAATCGCTGAACTAAATGGATATTATGATTTGAAATTAATCACAGGTGAAATAACCACAGCCGTTGAAGAGTTCTTTGATAAGAAAATTGAAATACCTTCAACATCAATATTGAAAAAAATCTTAAATCAAACATTGTTAACTGATGAAGAGAGAATTCAATTCTCTTACTTTATATACTTCTCATTAGCGAGAGTACCTAATTTCCTCAATTACATGACATGGTTTTATAGAAACAACGATAAATTAAATTTTAACCTTAAAACAAGTACTGAGACATCAAAATTAGTGGATGATACGCTTAGTTCTGAGGGTTTAACAACGCTGGAATTGATGATAGAGATGTCTGAAATCTTTGTCTCGATTATTTATAGGATGAACTGGCAGTTTCATATTGCACCACAAAATAAGCATTTTCTAACTTCAGACAATCCAGTAATATTAAATGATCCAAGTTCGAAAAAAATCCAACCCACTTTTATGGGGTGGAATAACCCTAATATTCACTTGACATTTCCCCTGGATTCTACAATGTGTTTAAGGGCAACATGGGGAAGGAAAAGAAAGACATATATTAAGGCTAGTCCCACATTTATGAGAGCGGTTAATTTTCGAACATCTTTTTTCGCTACACGTTATGTTTTTTCCTCAAGACCAATAGAGCTTCTCTTGTTAGATGGAGCTTTCTTATATAATATGTCTGATATATATGAAAGTAAGCAAAACTGGGAATAGATATTATACCGCATCATGTAAGATATTTTATCTATACATTATAAATAGATAAAGAAAAAAAGGAGGTATATAATTCCAATAGGAGGTGCTTTTAATGATTAGTACACAAGAAGAAAAAATAATGACTATTTATGAAAATGCTATGGATTCACTGAGTCATGGTTTACTGCATTATAGAAATTTCCTAAGTAAAAATGATTGATATCTCTGAGATAAAGCAAGCTATTATGAATTTAGTGAACTCAATTGATTTACTTATCTTGGAGAAAGTCAAATGTATAGATACAGAGAAAGTGTATGTAAAAGGGAAACCAGACAAATATGGAATTGGTTATAAAAAGACTATTTCAATTGCAGAAGCGTATAAAATCATAAAAGACGACGTAGATAAAATAACAGAAGATGAAGAAAAAGCATATTCAATTTTAAAGCTACTACGTAATGCGGCGACACATTCCGATTTTTCATATGGTGAAGATAGTGAGCAAAATATTATATTTTTACTACATTATGTCGTGAAGTTTTTGGAAAACGAATTGAGTTTAAACATTGAAAGGGAGTTGCGGAAAGCTGATTTTTACTTTATTTATGAGCAAATTAAAGATTTAGATTTCGGTCAAATTTTAAATGAGCGAATCAGAACAGCCCAAATTAAGTCCTCGATTGATTTTTATAATTATATCTCTGTTCCTGATGGTGGAGATTATGCAGTTATGGATACATTCTGTGATAATTGTGGAAGACAAGGTATATCCCAAAATCCAGATTTAGGTGAGATAGGGGTTTGTGTTTATTGTAATCATGATCATCAAATAGATGAATGGGAAACGTGTGAACAATGTGGTAAGCTTTTTGATTTAGAATCAGAAGGTAGTCGCTATGATGATATGTTGTTATGTGATGGTTGTGATATTGATTGGGATAGAGACGATTAAACCGCACTTACATCAGTTACGGAGCACCGTATCATAAGTAAGTGCGGTTAATGTGGGATTCTTTTTAATGGATAATCCTCTTACTAAAGCGTTAAGTTGAAATTAAGAAACAATGAAGCTAGTTTTTCTAAGCTAGTAAATGAAAGGAGAAATGTAAATGAACGAAATCATTCAAAAGAAATTGTTAGAAATAGAAGAGAAATATAAGGTAAAGATTTTATATGCTGTCGAATCAGGAAGTAGAGCATGGGGCTTTCCTTCAAAAGACAGCGATTATGATGTTCGATTTATTTATATTCATCCTTCAGAATGGTATCTCTCGATTGATCCACAAGGAATTGGAGTAAAGAGAGATGTAATTGAAGAACCAATTAATGATTTATTAGATATAAGCGGTTGGGAAATCACAAAAGCGCTACGCCTATTTAGAAAAAATAATCCGCCACTTTTAGAATGGTTAAGAAGCAATATTATTTATTATCAAAAATACTCATTTGTTGATAACATACGGTCTTTGGAATCGAGTGTATTTTATCCAAATTCGATGCTTCATCATTATTTAAACATGGCAAAAAACAATTATCGTGAGTACCTGCAGGGACCAGAAGTAAGAATAAAAAAATATTTTTATGTACTTCGGCCGATATTGGCTTGTAAGTGGATAGAGAAATATAATACGACACCTCCAATTAGCTTCCATGAACTATTGGAAGATAGCCTTCAGGAGGGCGAATTAAAAAATGCAATTGAGCATCTTTTAAAACGAAAGCTAATAGGTGATGAGTTAGATATTGAACCCCGTATTCATGTGATTAACGACTTTGTAGAAAGTGAATTGGAACGACTCGAAGAATATGTTAAATCACTCAAAGTTGAAGCGAAGGATCCTACTAAAATATTAGATGAATTGTTTAGAAATACATTGCAGGAAGTTTGGAAATAAGTAAATGTGGCTTATAAAAAGAACCACCTAGAATATTGTAGTGTCAGCGTTCTAGATGGTTTTCATTTATCCATATTCAATAATGTTAGTTTTAATAAATGAGGGTAGTAACTTTTGTACATCTTCTAATGTTGAAAAGTGATTTTCGTTTGAAAAATATCAGTACCTTGGAAGTCATGACTAAATAAAAATGCAGTTGTTTTTTGTTAAAATGAATACACAGGGTTTCCTCTATAATAAAAAATCGTATAAAAGAAAAACTGGATGGATTGGTTTAAGTCCAGTTGAGTATAGAAAAAACTTTGAAAAAACAGCATAAATGAAGTACAACTTTACGGGTCCATATCACTATTCCATCTGGAGTCGCCGCCTTCCGTTACAATCAATTACCAACTAAAATAGTGTTTACTAAAAAACAGGTATAGAAAAAGATCTCTTTTTCTATACCTGTTTCCATATAAGAATTTGTTGGATAATCCTTTTTCTCCAAACTGAGTATAAGAATAAAATGGGAATATAGTAGATTTATGAATCAAATATTTTATATTTTTAAATTTGCGAGCGTTAAATATTACTGCTGAAAGGGAACAAATGACAATAAAAAGCATTCTGAGAATGTAGCTCATGCAAACAGAATCAATAATCAGTTCTTATTCATTGGTATCATATGTAGGGTCTATTGAGTGGATAGATTCATTGAAAGTGACTGGCATTGGAATGATAGCAGGAACTAACAAAAACGAATTGGAGTTATTAGAAGTCCTTATGGTCGTTCCTATCATCGGGTCGAAACAGACTAGCGCTATCACGGTAAACCATATCATAAGTAATAGAGGTTTTCCATGTATAATAGGATACATATATAATATAAACTAATCTAGAACTAGACTGTTAGCTAGAAATTATACTTTTACTTTTAATTTTAGTAGGTTTTGATTGGAGACATTGTGAATGTTAAGTGAACAGACGAGATATTCTAGGCTCGCGAGTATAACCAAAGTAATTAATACAAAGTTAGAACTACGTGAAGTTTTACAGCGTGTAACACAGGCAATATCCGAGGAAATCGTGCAATGTAACTCGGTGGGTATTTATTTACCAGAAAAAGATGGCACATTTAGAGGATTTGTAGGAAAACCAGAAGATATGAATGGCATAACGCTCGATACTCAGGTAATTGATGTTGAAACAGACTTACTGGCCAAAGAGGTTATTGAAACTAAAAAAACCATCTATATCTCTGATACCTCAAAGGATAATCGACCGGACCCGAGATCGGTAGAAGCCTTCAAAATTAAGTCCTTATTAGCACTGCCTATCTCATATGAGCAAGAGATATTTGGTTTAGTTTTTTTATTTGATTATGGAACGCCGATGAATTTAACAGAATCAGAAATTCAGAGTGTTGAAGCATATGTAAATATGGCTGCAGTTGCAATTCAAAACGCAAATAATTTAAAGCAAAAGGAAAACCTTATTGCAGAAAAGCAGTTGTTACTCAATGTTACACGTGATTTGTCGATGTGTTCCTCCGTGCAGAAAAGTCTTGATAAATGTTTTTACTACTTAGGAAAGGTTTTAGGTAGCAAAAAAAGTGCAGCCCACATCCTGGATCCATTGAGAAAAAACACAATCACATTCATGAAATTTAATACAGACTGTGATTGGACAGAAGCCAATTGGATGGAGAATCTTAAAAGCATTGGAATGAACCAAAGCTACGAAGCTATGATTCAACAGATTATTGAAACAAAAAGTATAATTGTCACTCCAAATATAGATAGTATGAGTCTTTTTATGATGCCACTAGTTTCAATGGGGGAAGTATTAGGGGTTATAACAGTTGTCAATTTAGGAGGGGAAACATGTAATTTCCATGAATCTCAAATTCAATTAGCAAAATCGATAGTCGATGCCACAGCCCCTACAATTTCAAACTTGTTATATATGGACCAACTTGAAAATATGGTAGAGGAGCGAACAAGGGAACTAGCTGCTGCTAATGAAAAGGTTACAAGTGTTATTGAAAGTATTACGGATGGATTCTTTGCATTGAACAAAGAGTGGGAATTTCTTTACATGAATAAACATCAATGTTTGCCGCAAAGGAAAACGGCAAAGGATGTATTAGGACAAAATATATGGGAAATTTTCCCTAAATGTGTAGATACGGTCATGTATAAGGAATTTCATCGTGCGATGTCAGAGCGAATACCAGTACATTTCGAAATGACCTCAGCATATGGTGATTTTTGGTATGAAGCAGTTGCTTACCCATATGATGAGGGAATCTGTTGCCTTTTAAAAAACATAACTGAAAAAAAGAAATATGAGAAGGAATTGAAAAGATTATCAAACCTAGACTTAATAGGTCAGATGGCAGCAGGTATTAGCCATGAGATTAGAAATCCTATGACAACAGTACGAGGATTTTTGCAGCTATTAAAAAAAGAGAGCGAATTCGAAAAACATAATGATTACTTTAATGTCATGATCGAAGAGCTTGACCGTGCCAATTCTATTATTACTGAATTCCTTTCTATAGGTAATACAAAGACATCCGATTTACAGATGTTAGATTTAAATTCTATTATTCGAGATATTACGCCTTTAATAAAGATAGATGCATTTAATCAAAATAAAATTATTCAATTTAATCTGAATGACATTCCGAATTTACTTTTAAATCGTAACGAAATACGACAATTGATAATAAATCTATACCGTAATGGCTTAGAATCAATGAGCACAGGTAAGGTTCTATCCATCAGTACCTACAAAGGGGATGGAAATTGTGTAATTCTTGCAGTACGGGATCAAGGGGAAGGTATCAGTCCTGCGATAGTTGAGAAATTGGGTACTCCATTTTATACGACCAAAGATAATGGCACTGGCTTAGGACTAGGCATATGCTATGCAATTGCTGCCCGTCATAACGCAAAAATTGAATTTCAAACAGGATCTGAAGGAACTACCTTTTTTATAAAATTTACTTATATATGAAAAAGTTAAACTCTTTTTTAGTGTTGTTACGAAGATTTCGAAGGAGGTGTAGAATGAAGCAACTTTATATAAAGCAAAAGGTATTCAGTCTAAGTGGCAAATTCACAATAAAGGATCAGCAGGAAGAGGATGTTTATTACGTAGAAGGTAGTTTTATGCAAATTCCAAAGACTTTCTCCATTATGAATAAAACAAGAGATGAAGTAGCCCTTATTACGAAAAAGGTGTTCAGCTTTTTACCGAAGTTTTTTGTTGAGGTAAATGGTCGAGAGGTGTTAACGATTAAGAAAGAGTTTTCTTTCTTTAAAGCACGTTATACGATTGATGGAGCAGACATTGAGATACATGGTAACTGGTGGGATATGGAGTTTCAGGTCTTACAGCATGGTGTAGTCATCGGTAAAGTGAACAAGGAGTGGTTCACTTGGGGAGATAGCTATAAGGTTCAAATATTGGATGAGGAGATGGAGGCCATCATTATTGCATTCGTTGTTGCAATTGATTGTGTGAAGGCTGACCATGCGGCTGCTTCCTCAGCAGCGACTTAGAAAATTACATGTTGAAAATAACCTCCTTTGAAGATGGAACGGTGAACCATACCACATAAGTGCGGTTAATTAAGGCAGCATCAATTTTATATTGGTGCTGCTTTTTTAGTAGACAGTTGTAGAGAAGAGGGTTTAACGATTCAAAGACATATTTGTACCACACCATTTGCTTATGAAATTGTCTTCCATAATGATTACGAAAGCATTTGAAAAGCATCAATATTTGAGGAAAGAGAAGACTTGAAAGAGATGTATATAAATTAAAAATGATTAAAAAGTGTCGGGTACTATTAACAGTGCCTGACACTTTTTTTGTTTTATCAGGAGTAGATAGGGTATTAACCATCATAAGCAAGTTATTTAGCAAGAAGCATTGTAGGAATAATCGAAAGGGAAAAGGAGTCATAGCCAACATGTTGTTGAATAAAAAGTTACTATTGGTCTTTAGTATAATCGTAGTCTGCTTTTTGACTGGTTGTACAGAGAAGAAGAAGCTTGAGGATGGTTCTGAACTGATAAATAAAAACCAATTTGTTTTTGCTACTTCTGGTGAATTTAAGCCATTTAGTTATATAAATGACGATCTCACAATGTCGGGCTTTGATATTGAGGTGGGGGAAGCAATTGCAAAAGAAATGGGCCTTGAGCCGGTTCAGAAACGAATCAAGTTCAAAGGGATTGTAGAAGGGGTAAAAACAGGCCGAGCGGATGCAGCGGTTGCGAGTCACACGATTAACCCGCAGCGAAGTAAACATGTTTCTTTCTCTACCCCGTATTATTATTCGGGACCGAAAATTTTCACCAGACCGGATAGTAAAATTAAGACTGTCGAAGATTTAAAGGGAAAGGAAGTAGCTGTTGCAAAAGGATCGACATATGCCGATACAGCTTCCCAGTATACAGACAAAGTCAAAACCTATGACAGCGATATTACAGCTTTAAAGGCGTTGAGCACCGGACGTCATGATGCGGTCATTACTGATTTTGTTACAGGAAAAACAGCTGAAAAGGAAGGGTTTAAGATTAAAGGACAGCAATTAATTAATCGCAGTGAACAAGCGATTGTGCTGCCCCAGGATAATCCAAAACTATTGAAGCGTGTAAATGAAGCTTTGGAACAACTCCGGGAAAATGGGACACTGACTCAAATCAGTATCAAATATTTTGGTGAGGACATTACCAAAAAACCAGAATAAATCAATGCTATAGAAAGAAAGGAAGTAGTACTTTGCCAAGTTTTTCGCATTTTTTTAACATACTAATGGAAACAAAAGGTGTATTCTTTAAAGCTATGCTATTAACATTAGAGCTGACGGTGGTTTCTATCATACTTGGAATCGTCATTGGACTTGTCTTTGCTCTATTAAAAATTTCTAATATAAAAATTTTAAAACTTATTTCAGATATATATGTCTATTTGGTCCGCGGAACACCGCTGATTGTCCAAATATTTATCCTTTACTTCGGAATAAGTGGGATTTTCCTTATTCCTGATTTTTGGGCTGCTTCACTTGCTCTAGCATTACATAATGGAGCTTATATTTCTGAAATCCTTCGAGGCGCAATTCAGTCAGTCGATAAAGGTCAGGTTGAGGCAGGCCGCTCTTTGGGAATGACAAAGATACTGACATTAAGAAGAATTATTCTTCCACAGGCATTCCGTCGAGCGTTGCCGCCTTTAGGCAATCAATTTATCATCAGTTTAAAAGATTCTTCGTTGGCCGCATTTATCTCCATGAATGAGCTGTTTAATGTGGCGACAACACTTGGATCGAATAATTTTGATGAAATGACCTATTTACTCATCGTAGCAGTCTACTATTTATTACTGGTAGCGTTGATGACATTTGTAGTGAACCGAACTGAAATGAAATTAGCAATAAGCGACAGATAGGAGCTGAAAAAATTGGACACCAAGGAAATGATTAAAATAAATCAATTGAATAAATCGTTTGGAGATTTACATGTATTGAAAAATATCGACATGACAGTTTACGAGAGCGATGTTGTTTGTCTAATAGGATCGAGTGGGTCAGGAAAAAGTACCCTCCTGCGCTGTTTGAACTTTTTAGAAAGAAAGGATAACGGCAATATTATAATTGAGGGAAATGAAGTCAATCCACGAACAGATGACCTTAACAAGATTAGAGAAAAGGTAGGAATGGTGTTTCAAAATTTCAACTTATTCCCTCACAAAACGGTTTTAGAAAATATTATTGAAGCGCCTATCATGGTAAAGGGTGTAGACAAAGAAAAGGCCATCAACAAAGCAGAAGAATTACTGCAAAAAGTAGGTTTGGAAGATAAGGCGGATGTCTATCCTAGTAAACTATCAGGGGGGCAAAAGCAACGAGTGGCGATTGCGAGAGCACTTGCGATGGAACCAGACATTATGCTTTTTGATGAGCCAACATCGGCACTCGATCCCGAGCTTGTGGGAGAGGTTTTAACAACGATGAAAGACTTGGCTGAAGAAGGAATGACGATGGTTGTTGTAACCCATGAAATGGGATTCGCAAGAGAAGTAGCTGATTGGATTGTGTATATGCACGATGGGAAAATTATTGAACGCGGCACACCTGAACAATTTTTCGACCATCCGAAAGAGGAGCGAACTCGGGAATTTTTAACTGCGACAATGCTTAAATAATACAAGAGGCCCTGAGAAAATAAGCAAAAAAAGAACCAAATGTGGTTCTTTTTTGCTTTAAATAAGGATTCAAGTCACCTTATTGTTCATATATATTAAATCCTAAGTATAGGATGGGGATTGATGTATGTTAGTTTAATATTGTTACCTTTAATTGTTTTACTCCAAAATTGATTGCATCCTGTTGAGAAGGAAAGAAGACATCGATTCGTTTTCCTTTAATGGCTCCTCCAGTATCTCCTGCAATCGCTTCACCATAGCCTTCTACATAAACTTTACTGCCAAGCGGAATAACAGTTGGGTCAACTGAGATAACCTTTGCATTTGGGTTTGTTTTAAGGTTAATTCCAGTAGCGGTAATACCGGAACATCCCTCACATGATGCTGTATAGGCTGAAGCTTCCACTATAATTTCCTTAGAAGCTGAATTACTTGTTGAAGGAACAGTTGCTTCAGGTTTACTCTCCGTTGAAGCTGAATTACTTGTTGATGGAGCGGGTGCTTTAGGCGTACTCTCCAATGAAGCTGAATTACTTGTTGATGGAGCGGGTGCTTTAGGCGTACTCTCCAATGAAGTAGAATTACTTGTTGATGGAGCTGTTGCTTTAGGCATACTTTGCTCTGAAGCTGAATTACTTGTTGAAGGAACAGTTGCTTCAGGTTTATTCTCCGTTGAAGTAGAATCACTTGATGGAGTGGTTGCTGAAGTTGTCGTTTCCTTTGATTCATGAGTTGCAGGCATTGTTTCAGTTACAGCCGTACTAGTTTCTAAACCAATAAAGATGGATAGATTTAAACCTGGTTGAATGAGATCAGTATGTAATTGGTTCCATTCTTTAATTTGCGAAACGGTTACTTGATGATTTAGGGCTATGTCCCATAATGTATCCCCTTGCTTAACAGTATATTGTTTTTGCTGTGGTATGGTTAGAACATCCCCAGGGTGAATAAGGTTAGTATTAATATGATTGAACTTTTGGATATTTTCTACAGATGTATTATTTGCACGTGATAAATCCCAAAGGGTATCACCTTTTTGGACGGTAATTGTTGCAGCTTGAGCATTAGCACCTAAAGTTGCAGAGAGCATTGCAACTGGTACAATTGATATAATTTTTTTAAGCATTTATTTATCCTCCATGTTCTTGGTTGCTAATTTAAAATAATCGTAACATAGTTTTTTCTGAGAAAAAGAACAGGGAGGTGTTAATTTGTTTACGACTATGGCATTTATATTGCAATAATGTTTCTAATATTAAACTTGACTATATTCTAAGAAATTTAATATTAAAATAACCGAAAGGATATAAAATTATGTAGGTTTCTATGTATAGAAAGAGTAACTAGTATTTATATATTTTGTCGATATAATAAAAACTTAATAATCCATTATTTTATAATAAATAATAAAAAGAGAAATTGCGCTGTGCAATTTCTCTTTTGCTTGAACTGAAATTAATTATAACTGGACCTCGGTAACTTCATTATTGTTACCATTACCATTACCATTACCGTTGCCATTACCGTTACCGTTGCCATTACCATTACCATTACCGTTGCCATTACCGTTACCGTTGCCATTGCCATTGCCATTGCCGTTACCGTTACCGTTACCATTGCCATTGCCATTGCCATTGCCATTACCGTTGCCGTTGCCATTGCCATTGCCATTGCCATTACCATTACCTGGCTTTACAACTAACACATCAAATGTTAGTTTGTGCTCACCATATGTTACCGTAATCGTCGTATTACCTTGACCTTTTCCTTTTACAACCCCTGCTTTTACAGAAGCTATTTTATCATTCGCTACTTCGTAGGTTGCAAGCCTTGTCACATCTTTTTCTGTTGTTTTACCTTCAAAAGTAGTTACTTCAGTAATCTTAACTGTAACTTCTTTACCTATTCTTGTTTCAACCTGAGCTTGGTCGATTTCTAGTGTTACTATTGGTTCTTCTATAACAGGTACTTTAACTGTAACATTTATAATAACTTCATTATCACCATATGAAATAGTAATTGTAGTCGTGCCTGCACCTACTGCAGTTACTAATCCATTGACGATTGTTGCAACATTTTCATCTCCAACAACATACGAAGCTTTTGAAGTTACGTCTTCCTCTGTTGCCTCACCTTCTGCTGGTGTTGCCGTTTCTGTTACCGTAAGTTGTGCAGTTTCTCCAGCTGTTAGGTTTAACTCAGTTGGATTTACAGAAAGCGTTAGTACTGGTTCTACAAGTTCTTTTTCATATATCGTTGCTTCACCAACATTACCGGCAGCATCATTAATTATTACTTTTACAGCATTAGTTTCTGCTGTTACTGGGAATGTGAAGCTACCGTCTTGATTTAATGTAAAAGCAACTGGCGCTTGTACTTCGCCATTTACCGTCGAAATATAGGAAGCTTTTAATTTATCATTTAAATTGTAATTTAAACCGTATAAATATAACTCTTCATTATAGTCGATATACTTATCTGTTACCTGTCCTGTAGCGACACCGTCAGCTACTGAACCAGTAATTTCTGGTTTAGTCGTTTTTACGATAATTGGTCCAACATAATCGGAAACTACTCCTGATGCTGCGAGACCAGTGAAGTCAATTGTATACAGACCATCAGGAATCGTTGTGGCAGGTGCTGATCCCCATGGTTTGTACTGACCGCCAACATTCAGCGTATAAGAGCCTTTTCCTAGTGCAGTACCTGCATGTAGATAACCAATGTAGCCGTCTCCGTACTCTCCACCCTCAGGATTCATAATGTCCCAAAGCTCAATATAGTTAGTTGTTACATCGCCAGTTAATGTGAATGAGAGTACGGCTGAGTCTTTCACGCCATCTCCGTTAAAGGATAGGTCTGATTCTGTAATCTTATAATCTTTAATTTCAGTTACTGCTGCCCCGCTAAAGTCAGCTGCGAATGGCAAAGAAATTTCTGTAACTCCATCACTGATATAAATATACCCTAGTATTTCAGAGCCATTTGGTGCCGTAGCTTGTGAAGCAGTTAATGTAATATTTAAAACTTGCTCACCAACTAGATTAAATGTCGGCTGATCTACTGTAATAGTTGCATCACCGAATGTTTTTGTCACATCAACTGATACATTGTAATTGCCGCCGTTGCCTTTAATATCCTTTACTAAAACTTGTTTCGTTACAGAAATATCCCGATCTTTAAGAGATTGTGGACCGAAAGTAACTGTACCCTTCAAGTTTTCTGCAACTGCGCCAGATCCATCTATAATTGCGCTATCAAGTGCATAGGCAAGGATTTCAGGATGAGCTGCTGCATAAGCATTTACACGCCCTGCACCTTGAGAAAACACATCGTATTTAGTTGTATCTAAAACCTGTGCTGTATTAGAAATTGCCACTTTTACATCGAACGCGTTCCAATCAGGATTTGCTTGTTTAACTAATGCAACAATTCCTGCAATATGCGGTGTTGCCATAGAAGTGCCTGTTTTACGAGCATATGCCTCTGAATAGTCAGCATCCGGGAAATCTTTTTTATACATTGGAATCGATGACATAATGTTTGTTCCCGGTGCACTTACATCTGGTTTAATATCAAAGTTTGGTGTAGATGGTCCACGTGAACTTGAAGTGTTTACATCATCCCCCAGTGTCTTTGTGGAAGCAAATTGACTAAAGCTTACTTTTCCAGTTCCGCCTGCTAATGCAGCGCGAATTGCATCGCCATCTGTTTGTGACATATCAAATGTCGGCAGAAACTCAAATGAATCACCAAGGAATGTGCCTGAAATGTTCGGTGCATTCGTTCCACCAGCAAAGTTATGAATAATTGTTGCGACTGCTCCATTTGCCTTTGCATTCGCAATTTTATCAACGAATGCGATACCTCCACGAGCAATTAATGCCACTTTACCCTCTACATCAATGCCTTCAAAATCTTTTACTTCCCCGTTTCCAGGAACAGCAACTATGTCAAACTCTCCTTGAAGCTGGGTTGATAAATTTTTCCCAAAAGTCGTGCCCATTAATGGAAGCTGTTTAGTTAAGTTGTAGTCGCCAATTGCAACATTCACTTCCCCGTTATACATGGTTTCAGGGTATGATGTGTTACCAACAGCAATTCCTAAACGAGCGGTTGCGGGCGTGCCCATTGTTCCGCGATTTGGCCCAGAATTTCCTGTTGCAATCACTCCGATTGTTCCAGCCATCATTGCATTATTAATAGCAAATGAACCAGCATCCGTCTCAGAGTTAGCTCCACCGCCAAGTGAAAGGTTGATAATATCCATTTTTTCTATTACAGCAGTTTCAATTGCTTTAACAATACCAGATGTAGCGCCACTTCCGTAGGCCCCAAGAACACGGTAAGCATAAAGGTCTACTTTGGGAGCAATTCCTTTAATACCGAATTCGTTAGCGCCGATTGCCGCAATTGTTCCTGCAACATGTGTACCGTGGGAAGTATAGAACGAGCTTCCCTTTTCATTAAATTCAGGTGTCCCGGCTGGACGCTCCGAAGGCAATGTTTCCGATGCATCGTCATCTGCACGAGGTTTCGTGTAAGTTGCTGAATTGGGAATAAAGTTTTTTCCGCCTTTGTAAACGCCAGCAAACTCAGGGTGATCTGCATCAATACCAGTATCTAATACTGCTACTTTTATTCCTTGACCTTCAAAACCTTCCTGCCAAAGCTGTTCAATGCCAAGGAAAGAATTACTTGTATTCATTTGAGCTTCTAATTGATTTTCCTTCAGAAGTTCCGATGATTTCATCGGATTATCTTCTGATGCATAAACAATTGCATCAGGTTCGATTAATGTAATTCCTTCTACTGTAAGCAGTTTCGAAAGATCATTTGCTTTCACAGTTGCCGCAAAACCGTTTAAAACCGTATCAAAAGTGTATCCTTGAGTCATCTGTACTTTTTTAGTAGCTAGCTCTTTTTTAACTTTTGTTTGTTGTGCTTTTACATTTGAACGAACTTCATTTGCCCGGGCATTAGAGAATCTTTGGCCTTTGACTTGGCTCATTCCTTGCTCTAGTGCTACAGGCAATTCTGATAAATGAATGATAACCGCAACATCTTGATTGCCAGATACATTTTGTAAGCTTTCGTGAAGAGTTGGACCATCTTTAGACAAGCTTTGCTGTTCAGCGATAGCCGCCTTTAGTTGAATAATACTTTCACTTTGGCTATCTTGCTTGAATGGTTTCGATTCTTCAGCACGAGCACTCGATAATGGAACCAACAGAGAAAGCACCATAATGAAAGCAATAATACTACTTAAGAACTTCGTAAACTTAAACTTTTTCAAATTACATTTCCCCCTTCAGCTTTTATTGTCACACTTTTCAGTTTAATGTGATATTTCCAATTTATCACAAGGGGAGTAATTCGAATATCTTAATATTAAAATATTGATAATTAGTATTAGTTTATTAATTTATTATTAAATCTATTTTCCTGGAAATTTTAATTAAAAGTAGGACTTTTGAGTGTGGAATGACATACTATAAGTCATTAATTTTTTCATCTTTTCAAGACTGCAGTTGTAGATACATCAGTTGAGAATAAAAATAGCTGGCGTTTATTTAAAAATAACGCCAGCTATCTTATATAGTGGAAAACATAATGTTCAATCAATTATTCATTTCTTCATATTTAACTGTAGTAAACATACCACCTAAGCCAACTACACCGTTGTTTGTAACGTGATGAGGCATGTGGCAATGCATTGGCCAAATACCTGGGTTATTGGCTTGGAAGCTAATATCCCAAGTTTCACCAGATGCGACGAGGATAGTGTTTTTATAAATTTGTGTATGAGGGACAATTGGGAAACCATCAGCACCAACTACTTTAAACTGATGTCCATGTAAATGAATGGGGTGGTGGTTCATTTGAATATTACCAAAGCGTACTTTAACCGTATCTCCATATTTGACTAGTAAAGGTTCAGTTAACGGGTAGCAACGTCCGTTGATTGTAAAAAAATTAAAATCAGGTTTAATAAAAGTTAAATCATACGTACCTTTTGTTAGATCGCCCCATGGTAAAGCATTGATTGCCCATTCTTGAAGTAAACAGAGATAATCTTTGTGGTTTGGAAGGTACTCCATTAATGGATCTTCAACAATAAAGCCACCTAATAGCCCCGCATTGTCTTGTATAGAAACATCTACATGGGAATGATACATATACGTACCTGGGGGATTAACTATTGTAAAATGATAATCAAAATAATATCCAGGTTCTATAAATGGGGAGGGCTCAATTGGGGGGACACCATCCATAGCATTGGGTACGATTAATCCATGCCAGTGCACGCTAGTATGGACAGGTAATTGATTAATGACCCTAATACATATTTTATCTCCAGGAAAAACACGAATTGTTGGTCCCGGTGTTGAGCCGTTGTATCCCCATGCTTTGATAAAGATACCATCTACTAACTCCCACGTTATTTCCTCAGCAACTAAAGTAAAAAACTTTACCCCATCTTTTTGAAGTACGTATGGTAGATCCTCAATACCCGGTGTGATAACCATGATAAAACCCCCTATAAATTCACTTCTTAAAAAAATATATGTTTCGAAGGGGGACTTATTCTTTGGTAACGCTATACAAATCTATATACTACTTTTGCTTTAATGTCGTTCTCTCTTCTATTTATAAAATATTTTCAAATTAGGTGGATTCGGGATTTAAACAATAGTTGATTTAATTATGTTTATCGTTGGTAAATATACTGATAAAGATGGACATATTATAAAGTCTTAATTGATCTTAATAAGCAAAATTATTGAAATAAAAAAAACGATAGGCTCATACATACATTTTTTAAGCTTGTTGCTTTTATTTATAGCAATACGATAAAAAGAAGGGAGACTTTTCTAAATGTCTACCCTTCTTTATTGTTTATGATGGAGTGAGTGGAAACCAACGCACTGTAGTCATATTGATCAGTAATAATAACTATCATCCATCATTTCTGTAGCAAACCCTATTACAAATGAAATAATTGCGAAAATAATTGAAATAGCTAAACCAAACAAAGCAAATATTAAAGCAGACTTTGCTGCTTTAGGTTGAGTGTCTTTCCATACAAAATAGATAATAATGCCAAGCAGAGGGAAACAGCATAAGCTAAGTACATTAACCCAAATATTTGGTTTATCATTTTTTGCTACAGTTACTTGATTGTTAAACTTTAATACGTTGACACCACAATGTATACAAATTTCGGCATTCTCGTTAATGGTAGTACCACAATTAGGACAATACATATTAAAACCCCCTACATACTAAAAAAATTCCCTTTTATCACCTTGTTCATTGCGTTGTTTTCTCTTAGCAATTAGTAAGAGCCAACATTTATTGCTTGATTACTATTTATCCTAGAACCACATGTGACAGAAGATTTGTGACGTAAGGACGTACGCCACATTTAGGGCGAATTTATGCTAAATCGGAAATATGTTTAATTCAATACACAATACATATGTAATCCTTCGTTTTAGTAACTGGATAATCCAATAATGAACATTGCAATATAGAATAATACGATAATACCTATGTTAATAAAGAAGAACATTAAAGCTGATTTAGCCGCAACTGGTTTTTCGTTTTTCCAAACGAAGAACATAATTAATCCAACAAGTGGCACACAGCAAAGGGTAATGATGTTAACGCCCCAGTTTGGTTTGTCTTCACTACCTGCATTTTTTACACGGACACCACAGTGGATACAAATTTCTGCATGTTCCGAAATATGCTCGCCACAGTTTTTACAATACATAATAGAACCTCCAATAGTTTGTTATAGGTTTCTTCCAACATATTGACCAAATAAAAAAAATTGGTAACCAATAGTGTAGAAAATATAAATAATACCGATCCCACCTATTAATCCAGTAAGGAACCGTCTATTATTATTACTTGTCCATTTACCAAATAATTGACCTGTACCGTCTACGGCCATTGGTAAAATCAATAAGGCAATAATCCATAGCTTAAATATGCCTAAAAGCATGACTAAAATTATAGATAAAAGATAACCTACTGCCATACCAGTACATCTCGCACATAGAGGGAATTTCTTCCCCTTATAATGGAATGAACGGTCCGGTCTTTGATGGCAAAAGAAAACAACTCGCAATACAAAATTAATAGTATTTGCCAAATTTGTAAACTCCCTTTATTATTCTAGCGTATAGTATATAACATAAATAGAATTTTTGGAATATACTTCATAATTTAGATTTTAATATAAAAAATTTTATGAATAGAGATGGAATGAGATTTTAGCTGATTGTGAGGAATGTGCAAACGTGCATACGACAGAGGTTTATAAAACTTGTTGAGCTAGATGAAGGCCATTAAATAACTGTGGATGATGAAGAAAACCACCTAAGACGTTGATATGACAACGATTTAGGTGGTTTTCTTATGTTTAAAACTTTTAATTAGGGGCTTCTATTATTGATAGCGTTTTGTTAGTTTATCTTTATGGCTTATCATAATTTCAGTTAGATCAATTTCGTACTTATCAGCTAAAATAAATAAATTATCAAGAACATCGCCTAGTTCTTCTTTTAAATTTTCAATTTGTTGTGCTTTTGGTAGAGCTTTTTCATCTGGACGATCACGACCAATTTCAATTGTTCGAATGGCTTTTGAAACTTCACCAACCTCTTCTGTTAAAAAATTGACACGAATAAAGGGGTTTAAGTCGTACCAGCCTCGATTTTTGTAAAATTCAGTTATCCACTTTTGATATTCAAAAATATTCAATGAAAATCACTCCTTATACTTCTATAATGATAGCATAAAGGAGGAATCGAATTTGAATATTTCAGTTTATTGCGGTGCAAGTCTAGGTAACAATAATTTATACGAAGAGGCAGCAAAATTACTTGGTAAATGGATTGCAGAAAATGATCATACTTTAGTATATGGCGGAGGAAAAGCAGGTCTAATGGGTGTCATTGCAGATGAAGTTTTATTACATAACGGTAAAGTAATCGGCATTATTCCGACCTTTTTAGTTGACCGAGAGCTAAGTCATCCTAATTTAACTCGTTTAGAAGTTGTGAATTCCATGTCTGAACGAAAAAATAAGATGATTGAATTAGGGAACTGCTATATTGCGCTGCCTGGGGGACCTGGAACTTTAGAAGAAATTTCTGAGGTAATTTCATGGGCAAGAATTGGTCAACACCAAAATCCATGTATTTTATTCAATGTAGGTGGCTACTATGATAAATTAAAAGAATTTTATGATGATATGGTAACAAACGGTTTTTTAACTGAAGCAGATAAAAAAGCAATGTTATTTTCCAACTCATTTATCGAAATCGAACAATTTATTGCAAACTATACACCACCATTAGTACGAACTTATTAAATTTAGACAACTGTTACTGTTATACTTAATGTTATCTTCTGAAACAGGAATGGGGATTTATATGGGAAAAAGACGTAACGTTATTTTGTATATAGGTACTTCAATTGATGGTTTTATTGCAAATGATGATGGTACATTAGAGTGGTTGGAGTCTACGGAAGTAGAAGGCGATTCGGGTTACAATTCCCTTCTAAATAGAATTGATACTGTTGTGATGGGTAAGGGTACATATGATACCATTCGAGGATTTGACATGGACTATCCTTATAGTGATTATAAAAACTATGTGATTTCTAAATCTGTCAGCGGATCAGATGAATATGCTTCATTCATTAATGAAGATGTCAAAGCTTTCATTAACAATTTAAAGCAACAGCCTGGTAGAGATATATGGTTAATAGGTGGGGGAAAATTGGCACGTGAGTTTTTTAAAGAAAATTTAATTGATGAATTCCAACTAGCCATTGCCCCTATTATTTTAGGTAAGGGAATCTCCCTTTATAACGGAGATGATATTACCCAAAAATATAATTTAATCAAAGTTGAAAAGCTAGGTCAACTTGCTATGCTTCATTATAAAAAAATTTAATAAGTTACAAACAAACTCGTCAATTTCTGTGGCGAGTTTTGCTTTTTTATAAGCCACTTACAAGAAATATCTTTTTTTCTCGAATTTATATTTTGTTTATATTTGCGATATATGCAGTTTAGAACTGGACTTCATAATTGAGTATAAGCAAATGAAAAGGGAGAGAATATTATATGAACAACAAATTAAAATTCGCAACACTCGCTATTTTTAGTTCGGTCACAATATTAACGGCATGTAGTGATACTGGGAAAAATGAGACGGACAATTCAGTCGTGCAAAATGAACAGGCGGAAGCCAATCAAGCTGAGCAGCAACTGACAAAGGGCCAAACAATGGCAAATATTTTAAGCAGTACAAATTGGCAAGGTACGCGTGTTTACGACAAAGATAACACTGATTTAACTGAGGAGAATGCTGGATTTATCGGTTTAGCAAAATACGATTCTGAAATAGGTCGATATGAATTTTTTGACGCGAAAACAGGGAAAACTCGTGGCGATGAGGGTACATTCTTTATGACGAATGACGGTATGAAGCGTATTTTAATTTCCGATACGATGAAATATCAAGCAGTTGTTGAAATAATTGCATTAGATGAAGAAGTCTTTACTTACAAACGTATGGGGAAAGATATGAACGGTAATGACATTGAAGTGTTTGTGGAGCATATACCATATGAAAATGATTTAGCCTTCACTAACGAAGACAAAACGTTAACTACTTCTACAGGAGATATTAATACTAGTGTAGATGGAGATGCCATCCTTGGTAAAACATTATGGCGTGGAACAAAGGTACTTGATGAAAAAGGTAATGATGTCACAGAGTTTAATGGGAATTTTTTAAGTGTCGCAAAGTTTGAAGCGGACACAAATAAATATGAATTCTTTAATAGAGAAACAGGAGAAAGTCGCGGAGATTACGGTTACTTTAATGTCATTCATGACAATAAAATTCGCGCACATGTATCAATAGGTGATAATAAATATGGTGCAGCATTGGAACTTACGGAATTAAATGATGACAAGTTTACTTATAAGCGTGTAGGTAAGGATGCAGATGGTAATGATATCACAATCTACGTAGAGCATGAGCCGTATAAGGGAGATTTGAAACCAACATTTAGTTTTTAAAATTACCATATAGTCCATCACTTGAAAAAGTAAGGATTCTCCTTTATAAATTGAGGAAAGGAGATCGATATGACAATCAAGAATAGATTTTTAACTTCTTATATCGGTGGTATTGTGATTGCGAGTGTCTCCATTCTCTCCATTCTATGCATTGTTTTTTATGTGACAACAGGGTCTGTTCCGACACCTAAAACATTGTATCAAACTTTTACAAAGCAACGCTCCTTGAGCCCGGAAGAGGAGCTTGCTTATGTAGAGTTACGCAATATTGCCAAGGAGGATCCAGACAGGCTTTTAGTGCAAGATATGCAAAAGAGTTTTCAACAGATTGAGAAAAGGTCACTCGGAGTTGTCATCCGTCATGAAGAGGAAATTGTTTATTATTCGCATGGGTTAGTAGAACGGTCACTTGTCGTGCATTTTCCAACTTTCAATACGAATAATATTGAAACGAAGGGCACAATTGATAATGCAGGGGGACTGTACCGTTATATTAAGTTCGACTTTTATTATAGCGACAAGTCTAAGGGTAGCGTCTTAGTGCTGAAAAAAGAAAACAGCTTTTTAGATTTCCTTACTAAATGGGGAATTATTATTATTTTCATTATCCTTCTAGTATCGTTCGCCGCAATGCTCTTTTTAAATCAACTTTTACACAAGACAATTATTAAACCTTTAGAAAATTTAGGACAAACCATGTCTGAAATACGAGAGGGCGATTTAATGATTGAGGCACCCTCATTACTTGTTAATACAGCAAGGGAAGTACAAGAGCTGACAGCTAATTTTGAGAGTATGCGAACAGCACTGTTAGATTCTATTCAGGAGCAACGAAATCTTGAAAAAAACCGTAAAGACTTAATAGCAAGTATTTCTCATGATTTAAAAACACCGATTACAACGATTATTGGGTATGTGGAAGGTTTACAGGAGGGTGTTGCCGAAACGCCTGAAAAGCGAGAAAAGTATTTGAAGACTATCCATTCTAAATCACTTGCATTGAACAGATTAATTGAAGAACTTTTTCTTTACTCTAAGTTTGATGCAGAGGCAGTTCAGCTTCATTTTGAGCGTATACAGATTGGCAAGTTCCTTACACATATTGTAGAGGAGTTTCAATTATACAATCGAGATGTACAGTTGGCATTGAATGTAGTGGAGGATGTCTATGTTCAGATTGATCGTATGCAGATGAATCGGGCAATCTCTAATTTAATTGAAAATAGTATGAAGTTTAAAAAACCAAATGAACCTTTATGTATGATATTAGAAGTAGTAGTAATTGAGCAGCTTGTTGAAATTGTTGTAAAGGATAATGGACAAGGAATTTCGGAGCTACAACTCCCATATGTATTCGATCATTTTTATCGTGGTGAGGAAGCGCGTACGTCGACGACAGGCGGTAGCGGCTTAGGGCTTGCAATTGTGAAGCAAATTGTTGAAAAACATAATGGACAAGTAAAAATTCAAAGTAAACTACATTTTGGTACAACGGTGACAATAATCTTGAAAAGGCTTAAAGGAAGTGTCAATGACTGATGCCATCACGAATATTAATTATTGAAGATGATATTAGCATTGCAGAATTACAAAGAGATTATTTAGAAATTCATGATATAGAGGCAGAAATCATAACGGACGGTTCTGAAGGATTGAGTCGAGCATTAAATGAGCCTTTTGATTTAATTGTCGTTGATTTAATGCTCCCTTCAATGAACGGTTTTGAAATTTGTCGACGCATTCGTGAAAAGAAAAATATTCCGCTTATAATTGTTTCTGCAAAAAAAGAAGATATTGATAAGATAAGAGGACTTGGCTTAGGTGCGGATGATTATATAACAAAGCCATTTAGTCCGAGTGAGTTCGTCGCTCGTGTACAAGCGCATAGTAAACGTTACAAGCAGCTGACACGTACAGAACAAACAGAGGATTATTTAGAGATAAAAAATATTATTGTTGATAAAGCCGCACGCAAAGTATTTGTTTTAGGCCAGGAAGTTATTTTTACAACGAAGGAATTTGACCTGCTCGTGTTTTTTATGGAGCATCCAAATCGTGTTTGGACAAAGGAACAGCTTTTCCGTCAATTATGGTATATGGATGACTTAGATGGCGATGTTTTTACAGTTGTTGTTCATGTAGGTCGCATTCGAGACAAATTAAAAAAGGGAAAACTATCAGAGCTACCAATTGAGACAATTTGGGGCAGTGGATATCGCTTTAATAGCTGAAAATCTCCTTGTGAAAGGAAGGTTTTACATGAAATATTTTATAAGCATTGTAGTAAGCGCATTATTCATACTCACAGGGTGTAATGACAAGGGGGAGGAAAAGCATATGAAGCCACAATCAGGTGATCTTATTCAAGCAGTTGAAAACAATGATGTAGAAAAGGTACTAGAAATTTTACAGGATTCATCATATCCAATTAATGAAACAAATGATAAAGGGGAAACGCCTTTATTAATTGCTACACATGAAAATTATATTGAGGTTGCGAAGCGATTAATTGATGCGGGTGCTGATATTAATCAACAAGATCATATTCAGGATAGCGCCTATTTATATGCAGGGGCACAAGGAAAAACAGAGATTTTAAAGTATATGATTGAGCATGCGGAACCCAATCAAAAAATTGTTAATCGCTATGGTGGCAATACCTTAATACCTGCGGCTGAAAAAGGGCATTTAAATAATGTGAGGGTACTGTTAGAAGATGGTAAAGTAAATATCAATCATCAAAATAAATTTGGCTATACGGCATTAATTGAAGCGGTAGCATTAACGGATGGTTCAGTGGTGTATCAGCAAATTGTACAAGAATTATTAGCATACAATGCCAATAAAGAGCTTCGTGACAATTCGGGTAAGACAGCACTCGATTATGCGAAAGAAATGGGCTATACAAAAATGATTGAAATGTTAGAAGACTAGTAGGGAAACGAATATAATGAGTTAAAAAAGGAGCACCTAGAACGTTGATATGACAATGTTTTAGGTGTTTTAAAGTGTGCGATAAATTGTTTGAGTGACTGGCACACTTTCCTGCAACAAACTTTAGCTCCTGTAAGTAATGTAATAAATAGAAACACCTAAAACGTTGGGCAAAGACAACGCTTTAGGTGTTTTTTTGAAAGGTAATATTTAAAAATATAAGAATAAAAACACTTGTATTTTGAGGGCTCATAAGATACACGGGAGCCAGTGTAAATAGGCTTGTAGCATGGTGCATACATAAGTTCAACAAATATTGTGTTT
Organism: Lysinibacillus sp. NPDC093210; assembly: GCF_044753985.1. Classification (NCBI taxonomy): domain Bacteria; kingdom Bacillati; phylum Bacillota; class Bacilli; order Caryophanales; family Bacillaceae; genus Lysinibacillus; species Lysinibacillus sp. NPDC093210. The sequence continues at coordinate 83,207 of NZ_JBIVOE010000007.1, forward strand.
ATATTCGAAGTAAAACAACAAAGTTCATATATTTGACACATTATAAATAACGGGTTACTATTGCGAAGGTTGTTTATTATTAAACTAAATTACTATCTAAAGAACTAGTAAATAAAAAATAAAATCAACATGCGAATCGGGGACAACATTATGAGTCAGTCAAAGAAAAAAATCCACTACGCTTGGTGGGTATTGTTAGGTTTAGTTGTAATGGTCGGAGCTGCAAAGGGAGGCATTGCGACGACAGGTGGTCTATTTTTAACACCAGTTACAGAAGATTTAGGTATTGGAATGGGCAGTTTAACTTTGTACTTTAGCATAGCATCAATTGTCACAATGCTATCTTTACCAGTTGCAGGCAAGATGATAGCAAAATATAATATTAGAATTCTTTTAGTGGTAGCTGTTACGTTGGAGGCAGGAGCCTATGCAATGTTTGGGTTTATGAACTCCGTATGGGGTTGGTATCTGTTTGCTATTCCAATGGCAATGGGATCTGTAATCGTAACACAATTAGCAGGACCTGTGCTTATTAACAATTGGTTTAAAAAGCACAAGGGCTTGGCTTTAGGTATTATGGTTGGAGCTGGTGGTTTAATAGGTGCTTTCCTTCAACCAGTAGCGGGTAACTTAATTGCTAGTGCAGGTTGGAGAAATACGTATATTTTCTTAGGTGTAGGGGTAATGGCGATTGTTATTCCGATTGTGTTATTAACGATTAGAAAAGCTCCACAACAAATCGGGTTACAGCCATATGGTATGGATGAAGTGAAGGATGATACAACGGTTAATGCTCAAATGGCAACAAATAGTGGTGTTGCTGCTACTATAGCTAAAAAATCGAGTGCCTTTTATTTTTTAGTATTTTTCTTTTTCTGTGAAACTTCTATAGCCGCATTTAACCAACATGTTGCGCCGTTCGCAATGGGTTTGGGCTATGATGTGAAGTTTGCGGGTAATGCTATGGGCTCTTGGTCGGTAGGTGTTGTAATTGGAGCATTATTTTTCGGCTACCTCAGTGATAAAATAGGCGTGAAAAATACAGCAATCACGGCTATGCTTTTAGGGTTAGTTCCAGTAGGAATGCTTTTATTAGTACCTGAAAATCCAATGATATTTAAATTAGCTACTGGTCTATATGGATTCGTTGTTGCATCTCTTGGAACACTAGGGCCACTGTTAACAACAGCTCTATTCGGTAATAAAGAGTTCAGTCAAATTTATGGACTTGCTATAACAGGATTAGCAATTGCAGGTATTGTTGCTTTACCTATATATGGTTTTATTTTTCAATTTACAGGTAGTTACACGTATGTATTGTATACTATCTTTATTATGTTGCTGTTAAATGTGGGTGCGATTTTAATGGCCTTTAAAGGTAAAAAGAAATTAGAAAAAGCAGGATTGTGGAATTAACAATAAAAAAGCATCCTCTATCTAATTGACAATAATGAACGAGTTTAAATTCTATTATATGTATATACAGGTAAAATACCCCTAAATCATTAGACACGACAGCTAACAATTTAGGGGTACTTTTTCTTTAGAAATCAAAATCGATAGGGTCAATTTTATATTGATAGTGCTTTAAGTTAAGCGTAAAGGTAGACGTGACAACAATTCCCTCATCTTCTAATAGTGCTTTCTGACGCACTGCATCCTGAATCGTTATTTCCCCTTTCATATTGACAATACGATGCCAAGGAAGATGATATTTTTCACTCATCGTATGGAGTATTCTTACAACTTGTCTTGCCCCTCTTGGGCTACCTGCACAGGCTGCAACTTGGCCATACGTCATAACCTTACCGCTTGGGATACGCTGTATTACAGCGATCACATTTTTAGTAAATGGCTGCATATTATTCAGCTCCTTTAAGCATGGTTTTTCTCCTCATTATGTGCCACCTAATCCATTTACTCAACATTTTTAAAAAAACACATAAAAAAGAGCCTGTTTAAAGGCTCTTTTTCCGTTTGAGTCAGCTCCTACTTCAACGTAAAGAGCATATAAAGTGAAGAAAGTATAGTGATAACACCAATCATTAATTTTAACAAGTTCATAGGTACTTTATTCGCAATGCGAGTACCGGTGAGGATGCCAATCGTTACGCCGATTAAACTAGCAATTACTAAACTATAAATACTTTCGACATTGGCATATGCAAAGTATCCAAATATAGATGGTATAGCGATAAATACTGAATTTAAAAGACTAACACCTACAGCCACACGAATATTGACACCAAGGTTAACTAGTAATGGTACTAATAAAATTGGGCCACCTGCACCTGTTAAAGCACAAATCGTTGCAGTTAAAAAACCGATAATCACCACAATAAATGGTTGATTCAATACTTTCGATTTATTAATAAGTGCATTTTCATTGTTTTTCTTCAAAATAATCGACAATCCAGCTAGCAAAATAAATAGGTAGAGAAGCAGCTTGGCCAAAAAATCAGAAATGAGCACATTGATTTGGACACCTAAAAACGCGCCAGGAAGGCTACCAATGCTTAAAAATAGGGCTAATTTCAAATCCATGTTTTTAGATTTCCAATAGGAATAAGCGCCAAGTATACCTGAAACAGCAAAAGCTAAAAAGCTCAATGCAAGTGCATCATGGACAGGTATTTCTAAAAAACCTACATAAATTAACGGGAGAAGAAATCCCGCAATGCCAGACATTCCTAATAGAATACCAATCACTAAATTGGAACATAAAACAATACTTAATAGAAGTGTGTTTGTTAACATATTTTAGACCTCAATTATTATTAACCCTCTAAATAAAGGGTTAAATGTTTGCACGAATAGCAAGCTCCTTCATTGCAAGCTTACTTTCGTATTTTATTTTTTCTTCATCCAGTGTTAGAACTTCTCTGTTTTTCATTAATATTTTACCATTAACAATCGAATCTGTTACATCATTGCTGTTAACTGATTCAATTAGGGTATTTATTAAATTATGTGAAGGAGCAATATGGGGCTGATCAATGTTAATCAAGATCATGTCCGCCTTTTTGCCAACTTCCAATGTTCCTAGCTGGTTTTCTTGCATCATTGCTTTTGCTCCACCTAATGTTGCCATTTCTAAAATACTTTTTGAAGGCATCACTACCGGATCGAAAATTGGAACGCCAGAAAATGCACGTATTAATGATTTAAACACTTTCATTTGATCAAATAAGCTTAGTCCCGAATGACCTGCTCCATCTGTGCCTAAGCCAACACCAACTCCTCTATGTAACAAGCTAGGCGTTTTTGGCACACCTTTACCTGAATTACTAATAGGACAGTGAACAACTTTACTGTTATAAGTTTTAATAACTTCCATTTCGTTTTCAGAAAGCAAAATACTATGGGCACCTAAGAAATTTTCATTAAGGACACCTAAGGAAGCAAGATATTCAAATGGACGCATTTTAAATTTTTCTAAGCAATAGCTAATTTCATTTGGATATTCGTTCATATGAGACTGCACACCAGTAGAGCATTCTTTTGCTGCTGCGAAAACTTCCTGTATTAATTCTGGTGTGCAAGTAATGATGGATCTAAGAGAAAACCATACATTTAATCGCTCGTCGCCAGCTCCGTGGAATTGATTAAACAACGCTCGATTATTGTGGATATTTTCTTCGATACTAGATTTCATCGTAGGAGGGATGTCTAAGCCACTATCCATAGTCGAACATGTTAGAACACCTCGTAGTCCAGATTCTAATACCGAATTTGCTACTTGCTGCATATGTCTGCCACCAGCATCGATAAAGGCTGTTGTGCCAGACTTAATCATTTCGAGACAGCTTAACTGTGAGCTTATATTAACATCTTGTTCCTGCAAATTACTTTCAAATGGAACCATGATGCGCGTCCAAATCATAGGATATTCATCTGTAATTCTTCCACGGAGAAGTTGTTGACATGTATGAGTATGGGCATCAATTAAGCCTGGTAGTACTAGTTTGCCTTTCCCGTTTAACATGTCTTTTGATTGATAAATATTAGCAAGTGATGCAGTAGCTCCAATAGCTACGATGCTATTATTTTGAATGACAATCGATTGGTCATGAATGATGTTAAAATCAGGGGTTAAGATAGAACAATTTTTAACTATTAAATCAGCGTTATACGCTATATCCTGCATAATATGCCTCCATTAATGAATTAAGTAAAAATAGAGAGGGGGTGCCTCTCTATTTCGATTTAGAATGAATCTAATGCATCGGTTAGGTTTAAAAATATTTGAGCAAAGACTGCTTGTGTAATGAACGTACCTGTAAAAACTAATAAAGCGATAATGACCATTTTCCAGCTTTGGCTAATAAATGATTTAAAATTAAGTCCAATTCCAGCAAGGGTACCAACGATTGTTATAGGAGCCATAAAGGAAATTTTAGCTGTATACTCAATGACTGGTTGAGAAATAGGTGAAATCGGGCTAGCAACAAGTAAGCCTGTTAGAACAACATAAATAATTGCTGGGATTTTTAAAGGAATGATTTTTCCTAAAAATATACCGACGAAGGCTATAGCTGATAAAATCAGTACGCCAGGAATAGATTCTGCAATGGATACATGAGAACCAATTAGGTTTGCCATAAGAGTTGTAATAACAGACGTTAATAAAAGAGAAATTGTCCAATCTCGCATGCTCATTGTCATATTAATCACCAACCTTCATGCTTTTCATTTGTTTTGGATCACGTGTATGTTTTGGACTGATTCTTGGCTCAAGCAAGTAATATAATTTCCTAGTAAGAGGAAGAGAGATAAATAAAGTAAAGTAGATACCTATAATGGCAGCTAACGTATCACTTGCACCTGCTAGCATAATAATTTGATCGCCGTATTCTGGGTAAATTGTTGCCAATGTGCTAGATGCTGCCGCCATCATGACACCACTACCTATTCCACAAGCCATCGCTAATGCTAAAGGATGAAAAATATTAGTCGAAGCTACAATACTTGCTAAAAATCCAATATAAATGGTACCGATTAAAAAACCGATGATGTAAATAGATAGAGCACCTCTAGCTTCTGGTGAATTGGCGCCATATAAATGACAAATCAATCCGTAATCCTTATCACGGCAAGTAGAGCTAGTTGCGCCAATGGCTTCCTTTTTAATCCCTAGCAATAATGCAATCGGTAAGGCTAGAAAAATTGTGCCGACATGTCCAAGCTCTTGAAAGGCTAATGCTGGACCAACATCGACAAGCTTAGGGAGATTAGAGCCAGCAAGTACCCCAATTTTCGCCATAAAGGGTGTGATTGCTACAAGGACAAGAGATGAAGCCTTTGTAGATGCCTTTTCTTTAAAAAATCGAAAAATATCTGGGCCAAGTAAAACACTTATTACAATTGCAAAAAGCATTGGGTATATAACGATTAAAGCAGAACCTACTTGGAATTTTTTTACTCCAATCAGTTCGGCAATAATAACGATAACAAGCGCTCCTAAATATAATCTGTAATTCTGTTTAATTACTTGCCATATGGATTGATGTTGTTCTGTGTTTTCCATGCTCTTTTCCTCTCTTGGTGAAGTACTTTTTTTAAAATAATTACGTATATAAGAGTGAAAAAAGAAAAACCCTAGTTAATAAACTAGAGTTTGACATACAGAAAAACAAAAAACGTAAATAGACCGAATAAACTAACCGTTTTTTCAGTACGAGAATAATATATCGTTTTTTGTAATTCCTCATAGTCAAACTATTTACGGTAGTTTGGTAGAGACTTTTGGACCGTATTTCCAACTTTATACGAAGAATTTTAAAATGCGAACATTGTGTTTTGGTATACCAATATACGTTCGTGTATTTAACAATTTACATCAATGTTTTTCGAAAGTCAAAGTTTTTTTAGGGAATTTACGGAATGCAGGGGATGTTTAAGGGTAAAAGTTATGTAAGTAAATAAGATAATCTAATGAATAAAGCCTATCCAAACAACTGAGTTTTGGATAGGCCTTCTTTTATTTTTAGTTTTATCGATCCCAGAATCGACCTTGGGCTATGCCTTCAATAAAGGATTCAATTGTAGAGTCTTTTAAATTGTAGACACCCGATCCCTCAAGTTTTATCCTGCAAGAATCTAATGCTTGAGGATCATTAAGGTCAAAGGCTAAAGGTTTATTATGTTTAAAGGTTGTTTCTATAAACTCTAGCACAGGTGTTTGAATAGGAGATTCACTACTGATGACTAAAACAGCATCAAAAAGGCTTGGGTCTGTTGTGTCATAAGTATCGGTTACTTTAAGGGAATCGTCGAATTGAGATACCTTTTTATCGATGATACTATAATTTAAATTTTGTTTAGCTAAAGTCTGAAGCCATTCTGTTAGAAGGGATTCCTTAGGCTTTCCATTCAATAAAATCGCGACATTTTTCGTATCTGGTTTAAAGATAGTATTAGCCATGCTAAGTGCGGGCGATTTTTTATCTGATTGTATTTCAAGATTTGTCTTAGGCAATGCCACTCCAATATTGTTGGCTACTTCTTGAGCTAATTGATGGTCTATATGATTTATAAGGTCAATTGCATTTGTTTTTACGGCATTCGATTTACATTTGCCAAGTTCGAAACTAAAGGCATTTTTAATATGTTGTTTCTCAAAAGGAGCCATACTGTTATAGAAGAGCTTCGCTTGTGAATAAAAGTCTAAGAAGCTTTCGCTACGACCTCTAATCTTATTGCCATCAATTTTTTCTTGATAATGCTCGTAGCCTCCTTCTTCGGCAGAAACAGGAGCTGGTTGATTGTCATTTAAGCCGTTGCGATGATAGCTCGTTTGTCCTCGGAAAATTGCCATTTGGTGCATACCGTCACGTTGATTGTTTTGAAAAGGGCAGACTGGTTGATTAATTGGGATCTGATGGAAGTTAGGCCCTCCTAATCGAGAAAGTTGTGTATCGGTATAAGAGAATAATCGTCCTTGTAAAAGAGGGTCATTTGAGAAATCGATACCAGGTACAACATGCCCAGGATGGAAAGCAACTTGTTCTGTTTCAGAAAAGAAATTATCTACATTCCGATTTAGAGTCATTTTGCCGACTATTTTTACGGGAACTTCTTCCTCTGGCCATAATTTAGTTGGATCTAATATATCAAAATCAAATGCATGCTCATCTTCTTCCGGAATTACCTGTAAACCGAGCTCCCATTCTGGAAAGTCTCCTTTTTCAATCGCTTCATACAAATCTAGTCGATGGAAATCAGGGTTTTTACCTGCAATTTTTTGTGCCTCATCCCAAACTAATGAATGTACACCTAGAGTAGGCTTCCAATGGAACTTCACAAAATGGGCTTGTCCTTTAGCGTTAATAAGTCGGAATGTATGAACGCCGAAGCCTTCCATCATTCGTAAGCTACGAGGAATGGCACGATCACTCATATGCCACATAATCATATGAGCTGTTTCTGGATTTTGCCCGATGAAATCCCAAAAAGTATCATGAGCACTAGCACCTTGTGGTATTTCATTGTGTGGTTCAGGTTTTACCGCATGGACGAAATCAGGGAACTTAATGGCATCTTGAATAAAGAAAACAGGCATATTGTTGCCGACTAAATCATAATTACCTTCGTCTGTATAAAATTTAGTGGAAAAGCCGCGCACGTCCCTCACTGTGTCATTTGATCCCCTAGATCCCTGTACTGTCGAAAAGCGGACAAAGACAGGTGTGATTTTAGAGGGATTTGTAAGGAAATCAGCCTTTGTATAAGCTTCTAATGATTCATAAAGCTGAAAAATACCATGTGCGCCAACACCACGTGCATGAACAATACGTTCAGGAATACGTTCATGGTCGAAATGAGTCATTTTCTCACGGAAATGAAAGTCCTCCATAAGGGTAGGACCCCTTAAACCTGCTTTTAAAGAAAATTCATCCTCTGCCATTTTTAATCCTTGATTCGTCGTTAAGGCATGTTTTCCTTGGTTATCAATGATATGTTTCTTTAATTGTTCAGTTTTTTTATTTTCCATTTGAATCCTCCTCAAAGTCATCTTACTTTAATGCATTCCCTTTTAATTGGAATAAAAACATATGGTGTTATTTCAACGATGCTAAATGAGGGGGAAATAGGAGATATACAGCACGCCCATAAAAAAAAAGCCCAATTTTCTTTAATAGAAAATTGGGCTTTTTTTTATCAAGTATTATTGTGCAGTTAAGCCGCCATCGATAACGAATTCTGAACCTGTTGAGTAGCTAGAATCATCAGAAGCTAGGAATAATACCATATTAGATACTTCTTCTGGTTGAGCTACACGTTTTAATGGAATATGTTTAGAGAATTCTTCTACTGCAGCTTTTGTATCTGCTTGTACAACCATTGGTGTTGCGATAACGCCTGGGTGTACAGAGTTTACGCGAATACCCATTGGTGCTAGATTGATTGCCGCTGCCTTAGTCATACCACGAACAGCGAATTTAGTATCTGTATAACCAATAGCGCCAGCAACTAAGCCGTTCATTGAAGAAATGTTGACGATTGAACCGCCACCAGCTTTCGCCATTGAACCTGCAACAGTTTTCATACCTAAAAATACAGACACTTGGTTAATGTCTACAATACGTCGGTATTCTTCTAATGTCACTTCTAGCATATTTTTCGCCATTGTAATACCAGCATTGTTTACTAATACGTTTACTGGACCGAAAGTTTCTTCTGCTTTCGCGATAACTGTAGCCCAATCTTCTTCAGAAGTAACGTTTTGTTTAACGAAAATAGCATTTTCTCCTAATTCAGCTGCAAATGCATTTCCTTTTTCCTCATTTAAATCTGTTAAAATAACTTTTGCACCGTTTTCTACGAATAATTTTGCGTGTGCAGCACCCATACCTTGTGCAGCTCCTGTAATTATTGCTACTTTACCTGCTAAACGACTCATTTAAAAAGCCCCCTAAAAATTAAAATTTGATAGTTAACTATCACTTTTCTACTTCCTAGTTAACAACTTTCGCGTTCGAATGTCAATTCAAAACGTTCGTCATTTATTGTGGTCGAATAAAAGATAAAAATACATCCTTCATCAACTCCAGTTGCTTGTCCGTAGATAACAACGTGGAGAGGTTTGGCTCGTGGGTTGTTAGGCTTGATTTAAATGTAAATAAACTAAAATTTTGCACCATCGTCATGATAAATAAATCTAAATCAACATCATGTCTTAATGAGCTATCTTGTTTTCCTTGGTCAGCCAATGTGAATAAAATACCAGCCAATTTGTTTCGTGCAAAAAAATATTCTGCATATTGCTCAGATGATTCGGTAGCAATTTTTTCATGTAAATCAAAGGACTCAAAAAACTTTGCTAGCCGTAGCTTAGGGTCCTTTGTTCCACTTATATAATAATCCAAAATTTGTTTAATTTTTTCATAAGCAGGTATTGTTTGCTCAACAATCTGCTCTATATGCGTCGCCATGTCATTAGTAATAGTATTTGAGGCTGCAATCACTAAATACTCTTTTTTAGGGAAATAACGAAATATTGTCGCAATCCCAACACCAGAAGCGTCCGCGACATCTTGCATTTGTATATTTTGAACGCCATGTTCCAAAAATAAATCTTTTGCAATTTGGATAATATGTTGACGGCGTTGTTGTTTTTGTTGTTCTCGTTTACTCATTTTCGTCACTCCAACTGTTCTTCATACATTAATTGTAGCATGCTTAACACACACCAACTTGTATTCATGTTTATTGCTATTTTTGTATATTTATTAAGATTTATACATAAGGTGAATTTGTTCTGCTATATAATCAGAACTTAAATGTAGCCCATTTTTTAACCACCACATTATAACGCCAACTATCGAAGCTGTTTTGATTTGAGAATCAACATAGACCTTTTTAGTTGTTTTAGTATTTTTATTTCTGCGAATTTCGATTAACTTTTTTAATAATTGGAATAAATGATTTTCAAATTGTTCGAGTTGAAAAAGAATGAGTAGATGATGTCTTTGTGTATAAAGATAATCTAGTAATTGAATCAATTGTTTTTTTTCGTCGATGCCCTGAACTTGAATAAGCGCTTCAATTTTTTCAGTTAGCTCCTGTAAAATTTCCTGTGTTAATTGCGTAATTAGGGCATCGATATCTTGATAATGTAAATAAAATGTTGTTCGATTTAATAACGCCTTTTGTGTCACCTTTTGCACAGATAATTGATTAATGGTTAGTCCATTATTTAAGAGGGTTAAGGCAGCACTTTTAAGCATTTCCTGTGTTCTTATGGCACGCGGATCCTCTTTTTTAGTCATTTTTCTCATTCCTGTCTATCATTATAGATTTTATATACAGTTTGCTTCAAATTGTCTAGTAGTCGACAGTAAATACTATATTGTTCATGGTCAACTTAGTAAATTTCTTGTTAAGATATTTTTTAGACAATGTGTCGATAAAATTATGATAGCGTTAGGAGTTCTATTATGCAAAATGAAATATCTGCTCGAATGAAAAAGCTTTTGCTTTTTGTAATGATTGCAGGATGCTTCTTTTCTACATTGAATCAAACATTACTAAATGTGGCACTTAGTGATTTAATGGTTATTTTTGATGTAACCCCTACAACCATTCAGTGGTTAGCGACAGGCTTTATGTTAGTGAATGGTGTGCTAGTCCCAATCACTGCCTTTTTAATGAAACGATATTCAACTCGCCAGTTGTTTATCAGTTCTATGCTTTTTTTATTAATAGGATCTATTGTTGCTGCAAGTGCAATGAATTTCGGAATGTTACTGACAGGACGTATGATCCAGGCAGTTGGGGCAGGAATCATTATTCCATTAATGATGACAGTCATTGTTTTTTTGTATCCCATGGAAGAGCGTGGAGCTGTTATGGGGAAAGTTGGATTTGCCATTATATTCGCTCCAGCAATTGCACCAACTGTTTCAGGCTTTTTTGTTGAATATTTGTCTTGGAGATGGCTATTTATTGGCTTGATTCCATTTGTTTTGCTAATTATTTTGTTTGCCTATAAATATTTATTTAATGTAGTTGAGGGGGCAAAAGTAAAATTAGATGGATTAAGTGTTGGGTATTCAACAATCGGATTTGGATTTTTACTTTTTGGGTTCAGTATTGCAGGAAGTAGAGGATGGGCTGATTGGCTTGTTATTACATCCCTTCTTTTAGGAATCATTGTGACGTTTTTATTTTGTCAGCGCCAAATGTCTTCAGCTGAGCCATTATTAAATTTGACGGTATTTAAATATAAAATGTTTTCAATGACAACGCTTGTTAATATAGCCATTACCATATTAATGTATGCGGATTTAATTTTACTACCAATTTATTTACAAGATGGTCGTGGATTTACTGCTTTTGAAGCTGGTCTTTTATTGTTACCAGGGGCATTAATAAATGCAGGTTTATCACCGGTAACGGGGAAAATGTATGACAAATATGGTGCAAAGCCATTATTTATAGTAGGCATGAGTTTAATCGTTTTGTCGATGTGGGCAGTAATTGATTTATCTGCTTCTACTCCATATATGTATTTACTTGTCCGCACAATTATATTACGAATTGGGTTAGCTTTTATTACAATGCCTTTAAATACAGCAGCCTTAAATGCACTACCGAAAGAATTAGCTTCACATGGCTCAGCGGTTAATAATACGATTCGTCAATTAGCAGGAGCAATTGGCACAGCAGTGATTGTGACAATCTATACAATACAACTAACAAAGGTTTCAACTAGCACAAGTGGAGGTTATGCTACCGCAACTAACACGACTTATTTCACTATGCTTATCGTAGCCATTATTGCATTTGTTGTTGTTTGGTTTGTGCCAAAAACTAAAAAAGTAAGTAACTAACTAAACATCGATTGCTTGCAGTGAGCGAATAAGTAAAAGCACCGTTCTAGGTTGTAGAGCGGTGCTTTTTTGCAAATAAAAAAACACTCCTAGATGTCGATTGCGAAGTGTTTTTACGCTATGTTAAATGTTTATTTATATAGAAATAGAAATCATGGTTAATCCATTGATAAAAACATGAACATGTGTTAAATTTATATAGATAGGCACTTTATTATTAAAAGGATATATTATCCCTATCTTAATTATAAAGCATTGTTTTTTATAAGTCAACCCCTATACTTACATTTTTAAGGAGTGAATGCGATGAAATCGGAGTTTCAGCAGGAGCAAAAACGATTAGACAATGTAATGGAGACTATTTCAGAGCAACTGAGTAGGTTGGAGAAAGAAACTTTACAGCGTAAGAACGAAGTTGTAAATATTCGCAAACATTTTTGGGATGAAATTAAGGTGAATATGGATACCTTCGACGATTATCTTGAGACGATTATCGGCTTAAGACAAGAAACGCAAGCACTGTCTGTTAGTCAAAGCACCCACAAACATGCGTCTAAAAGATTGTCTACGTTACGCCGTATGCAGAAGGTTCCTTATTTTGGCCGAATTGATTTCTTAGAGGAAGGTACGTCAGCTCAGGAACAGGTCTATATAGGTATTTCTTCTCTTATGGATAAGAGTGGGGAGGATTTCCTTATCTATGACTGGCGATCTCCTATCTCAAGTGTTTACTACGATTACTCGCCTGGTCCTGCCCAGTACTCGACACCTGAAGGCATTATCCAAGGGGAGTTGGAGAAAAAGTGGCAATATCTTATTCGCGATGGTGTTCTTCAATCGATGTTTGATACAAGTCTCACTATCGGAGATGAGATTTTACAGCAAGTTTTGGGGCAAGGTACAAACAAACATATGCATAGTATAGTTGCGACGATTCAACAGGAGCAAAACCGAATTATTCGTCATGATCATGGGAGATTGCTTATAGTTCATGGTGCCGCTGGTAGTGGCAAGACATCTGCAGCTTTACAGCGAATAGCTTATTTGCTTTATAAATATCGGGATAGATTAAATGCTGATCAAATTATTTTATTTTCACCTAATGCAATGTTCAATAGCTATGTATCCAATGTGCTACCTGAACTTGGTGAAGAAAATATGCAGCAAGTTACATTTCAGGAGTACTTACATCACCGATTAAGTAAAGAGTTTTATGTTGAAAATCCTTACGAGCAATTGGAATATGTTTTAACAGCAGCAAATAGTCCAGCATATAAATCAAGAGTAGCGAGCATCCGATTCAAAGCATCTACACGTTTTTTTGAAGTCATTAAAGCATACAGAAAATCGCTGGAGTACTCCGGCATGATATTTAAGGGCATTAACTTCAGAGGGCAGCCGATTATTACCGCGCAACAAATCGCTGAGCAATTTTATAGTAGTGACGCTTCACTTAAGTTTCATAATCGACTGGAAAAGTTAAAGGAATGGATCTTGAAGGAAATAAAAGAAATAGAAAAAGTCGAATGGAAGAAGGAATGGGTACAAGAAGAAATTGAGCTGCTTAGCAACGAGGAATACCATAAGGCACGTGTCTATTTAGCTAAAAGAAAGGGCTTTGCAAGAGAGACAGTAGCCGATTATGAGATGGAGCCTGCTAAACTTGCACGATTAATTGTATCCAAGAAATTGAAGACATTGCGGAAACGAATTCGAGCGTTGCAGTTTATCGATATTAAGGAAATTTACAAGCAGTTGTTTATAGACCCTATGCAAATAAAACAGTGGATAGAGGGAGAGACACCAGTGGAGTGGGAGGCTATTTGCCACGCGACGTTGGAAATGCTAGACGAAGATAAACTATTTTACGAAGATGCAACTCCGTTTTTATTTATAAAAGAGTTAATTCAAGGTTTTCAAACGAATAGCTCGATTAAGCACATACTCGTTGACGAGGCACAGGACTATTCACCATTCCAATTTGAATTTTTAAAGCGATTGTTTCCTTTTGCGAAAATGACAGTATTAGGTGATTTTAATCAGGCAATTTTTGCGCATGCGAATGAAATGATTGATTTTAATATTCTTAGTAGCTTATATGGACCGGATGAAACAGAAGTTATCAATATGACCCGTAGTTATCGCTCTACAAAACAGATTGTCGAATTTACCCGCAGACTAGTACCTAATGGCGAACGGATTATTCCTTTTGAACGTGAAGGCGAGCTACCTGTGCTGACACAATTAGCTGATCGCACAGCTTTGCATCACTGTATTACGACTAAGGTCGAAGCTTTGCGAAGTGATGGCTATAACAGTATCGCCATCATATGTAAATCTGCCGAGGAGAGCAAGCATGCATATGAAGCTTTGTCTACTATTGAGGGTATTAAGCTTATAAAAAATGGCTCACCCGAGTATGAGCAAGGGGTTGTCATCATACCTTCTTATTTATCCAAAGGAATTGAATTTGAAGCTGTCATTATCTATGATGCATCGGAGCAAATATATGGCGATGAGAGTTTACGTCGAGTTTTCTACACAGCCTGTACGAGAGCAATGCATAATTTACAGCTTTACAGCGTAGGTGAACCGAGTCCCCTTTTGCGCAATGCCTTAGAGGATTATGAAATTAAAGTTTAAATGACGAGTAATGAACGAGGATAATGTGAAAAGCCGATTCTAGCGTATTTTTAGAATCGGCTTCTTTAGGATTACTATTTATTTAAGTTCCACTTGAATACGACCAACGCCATTTAAATATTGGTCATAGCGCGCAATTTCAAGCTTTACTGGATTAACAGGGAGATTTTTAACATTCTCCATATTAAATTTTTGTGTAACTAATAGATAGTTGTCGTGCTCAGAAAATGTTGCACTATTTGAATAGTAAATTTCACCATTAGCGTCAATTAAATGATTAAACATACTTCTAAGTTCATTTTTATTGGAGGATAATATTTTATATTGAATTTCGAAGTTATCTATTATTTCAAGCTCGGTATTAATATTCTTAGGCTGAGCAATAATTTCCTTTTTATCAAAATCAATTACTACCGATTCATCAGCTTTATTAATAGCCTCGATTTCTCGAAATTCAATCGTAATACTTTTTGGGATACGGAAAAAATTGCTCTCTAGCATGATGCTAAATTGTTTATCTTCATAATTACCAAATCCAGAATAACCGTTTCGAATTTTGCCCCATTCCTCTTGATGTTCATCATATATACGAATATCGTCAAAGTTTAATATTTTCTTAGAATTCGATGAATCAATCGACATTTTCAATTCTGATCTAATCGGAGAAATTATTAGCTCATGAATGGTAAAGCTTTGCCCATCGACAGTTAAATGTTTATTAATAGGGTATTTTTTCGATGCTTTAATGTCGTTTTTTAATGTAAATGGCATTTCAAAGACTGTTTCTGGATGATCGCTAAGCGATAATGTAATTTCAAAATTTTGCGATGAATAATTCATACCTTGGCTTGCGGCCACTTCAATTGTATTTTCAACTTCAAATGTTCCTTCAGGCTGAGCTGACCAACTACTCCCTACAGATGCATAGATTTGTTCATCTTGCTGTTTGACCTCTGTAGAGACGCCAGTGATATTCGCTAAGTCTTCGTCTGATTGAAGCTTATAGGAAATGATCATTCCTGATTCATCTGCCACAACACTTGTAATCGTAAGGGTTTTTCCATTAATCGTTTGACTCACATTAATAGGCTCGTAATATTCGTTGTTAATAATATCTTTAATGCCTTTATCTAATGCAATCATTTCAACAAGTGGTTTTAATACTGGAATTTGTGCCATCGTATAAGCAAGAGCGGGCGATACTCTAATGGAACTAATAAGGGCAATCATGATAATAGCAGCAGTAACCGCAAATTGTAAAAGTCGTTTATGGCGAGTTCTCTTTTTTAATTGCTTGTATGCAATGACCTGTTTATTTGACTGCAATGTCTCCATAGGCACTGATTCAAGTAATTCTATATATCTTTGTTGTTGGTCATTATCCAACTGACTCATGAAATGCCCCCCTCTCCTAATAAATGACGAAGCTTCTTTAATGTTTTATGTAATCTTGATTTAACCGTGCCTTCAGGTATTTTTTGTAACGTGGCAATTTCGCTGTTTTTTAAATCTTTAAAGTACTTCAAATGAATGAGCTCCTGTTGCTCAATTGGTAGCTTTGCAATGACATCATTGAGTTCAAATAGTTCCGCCATTTGCTCGGGCTGAGCCACTATATCATCTGTTACGACAATCCGTTTTTGCTGTCGTTTCATCATTAAACATGTATTGATAACAATGCGTACGAGCCAAGTTTTAAAATACTGAGGCGTCTGCACTTTATGGATATTTTTTAAGCATTGATACGTCATTTCTTGTAGTGCATCATTTGCATCATGTTCATTTTGCATATAGCCATAGGCAACACGATACATAGCTTCTTTATATATTTGTAAAAGCAGTAGCTGTGCCGCTTCATCTCCATTAATCGCTTGTTTGGCAAGTTCGATTTCGTCCATCTCCATGCCTCCTTTAATGATTAGATGCACCAATTAAATAATTCGTTCATTTAATTTTATAAAATTTTAAAATCAGTTTATAACTTTTAGGATAAGACAGAGTAGACAGTTTGTTGGATGTAGGGGGAGATATAATTTTGATTTGATTATATGAAGAACCGTATCACAAGTAAATAAAGTATGCCAATTAGATAAAGGAGCCTTTCTATTGAGGAAGGCTCCTTTTATTATGCCCTAATTTAGGAATAGCTTTATTTAGCGATTTCTACAGTTGGTTGTTCTTTATGCTGGATGTGGCTTGAAATCCAAGCAATGATGAAAGCGAGTAAAAGATAGATGAGTAAAAGTGATCCTTGTGTAACTAAGTTTGACCAGCCACCAAGGGTAATCACTTCTTGGAAACCTTTTAGTGAATGCGCCATCGGCAAAAATGCGCCAATTTTAGCTAGAATAGGGTTTCCAAGCTCACCAGGGAATGTTCCGCCACAGGTTGCTAATTGAAATACTAATAACGTAACTGCTATAAATTTACCGATATTTCCTAAAAGAATAATGAGCATTAGGATAAGGGTCATGAAAGTAAGTGACACGATCATACTTGAAAGGAAAAAGAGCGGTACACTTGCTACTTCTAATTTAAATCCTAACAGTATAACGAGATCTACAATAATTGATTGAATTAAACCAACTACGTAAACTAATCCTAATTTATTAATAAAGTGAACGGTGCCAGTCACTTTTAGAAGTTCCCTACGGCCTAGAGGCAGAATATTAGATGCCATAATGCCTCCTACAAATAAGGCAAGTGATAAGAAATAAGGTGCGATACCGACACCATAATTCGGAACATCAGATAAATCAGATTCTACCAATTCGATTGGTTGGGCAAACATCGATGTCGTTGCATCATCATATTGAAGATTAGATGTTTTTGCTGCTGCGCTATTTAGTTTTGTTGCTAATTCATTGGATCCCACTACTAAAGAAGATAGCCCATTTTGCAGTTTTGGAAATCCGTCTGATACTTTATTAATCCCACTAGATAGAGCTGTAATTCCTGTATTAAGCGTAGTAAAGCCTGTTGACCATTTAGCAAAACCACTTGAAAATTCAGTCGCTCCTTGTTGAAGTTGCTTTGCCCCCGCAGTAGCTTGAGTCATCTTTGTTCCAAATGTTTTCATGTTAGTTTCAAGAGTGGCTTGACCAGCCGCGATTTTTTTAGCAGCTACGCCTAGTTGTTGTTGACCATTTGTTAAAGTAGTTTCAGTTGCAGATAATGTCTCTGCTAAAGCAATCAATTGTTGAAGTTCCGAATCTTGCTTCGCTTCGGGATGATCTTTTATATATTGAGCTAATTGCCCGCTCAAATTACTTGCTGCTTTTGCTGCTTGTTGTTGACCTTGAACTAGCTCTGTATTTTTAGAGGACCATTCTGTCATACTTTCGCTCATTTGCCCTATTCCTGATTGAAGGGTTTGTTCAGCTCCAGTTAGTTGCTGTAGTCCACTATATAGAGAGTCAGAACCGTTTATGAGTCCTTGAGCGCCATTTGATAAGCTTTCCTGCCCTGCTGAGAGGCTTGAACTTCCTGTTTGAAGCTTTTGAGCTCCTGTATCTAAACTTTGAATGCCCTCCGCTAGCTTATCGGTGCCGCTCTGTATATCAGTCGCTCCCTTAGAAAGCTTTTCCGCCCCAGCTCCTGCTGTTGCAAAACCAGTCGAAGCATCCTGGAATTTAGTGAGAATAGATTCAGAGTAAAACTTCGTTATGCTGGCGTTAATTTTTGTTTTCATTTTTTCCACGGCTGTTGTAGTAATTTGTGAAGCTACAAAGTTTTTCCCTGGATTAATTTCATACGATAGTTTAGCTGTTTTTGGAGTTTCTTCCATTAAAGTGGTTACGCTTTTAGAAAAATCCTTTGGAATTGTGATGACCATATAATAGTCGCCTGCTTTAAGCCCTTTTTGAGCGGTGTTGGCAGAGACGAAATGGAAGTCTAATTCTTTGCCTTCCTTTAGTTCGGTAATAAAGTCATCGCCAACATGTAAAGATTCATTATCTATATTAGCTCCCTCGTCGAGATTAACGACAGCTACGGGAAGTTTGTCCAATTGCCCGTATGGGTCCCAATATCCTGCTAAAAAGAACCCAACGTAAATTAAAGGAACAAGAATTAGAAAAATAAAGGCCGTTCGCCCATGCTTATGTTTCCAAATAGCTACTAAGTCTTGCAATATTAATTGAAATCCTTTCATGAAATAATCCTACCTTCCTATTTTTAAAAGATTATTTCATAATAATCTATTATATTAATGTTGTATAATACATAAATCGTTATTACATAATAGATTTAAAGCTATACAAGAGGGGGACCAATATGGAACTTTTGCAGTTAAAGTATTTTCAAACAGTTGCCCGTCTCGAACATATGACGAAGGCAGCAAAGCAACTTCAAATTGCACAGCCATCGCTTAGTAAAACGATTTCCCGCTTGGAGGAAGATTTGGGCGTTGCATTGTTTGATCGAGAACATCGGAAAATTAGTTTAAATGAAGCTGGAAGAATTTTTTTAAACCGTGTGGAAAGGGCTTTTGCGGAATTGAATGAGGGACAAAGGGAGCTAGCTCAATTTACTGAGCAAGATCAAAAGAGTATTACATTGGCAGTAACGATTCCAAGAGTATTGCCTGCTTTATTAGGTTCATTTTTATCGAAATATCCAGATGCTCGTTTTCAACAGTTTCTAAAGTCTGTTACATCTATGAAAAAATTGTTGATGGAAGGGGAGTTGGATTATTGTATTTCCTCAGTCCCTATTGAAGGCGAAGGTATTAGATGGGAACCGCTTATTACGGAAGAAATATTTTTAATCGTACCACCTAATCATCGGTTAGCCGACAGGGAGAGTATTCAACTTGCGGAGGTGAAGGATGAAGCGTTTATTAGTATGAATACAGGGTTTGGCTTCCGAAGCTTAACAGATCAGTTTTGCCGGGAGGCGGGGTTTGTTCAAAATATTGCCTTTGAGGGGGATGAGCCTTCAGTTATTTCTGATTTAGTTAGACAAGGATTAGGTGTCGCTTTCGTTTCTGAGTTATCTTGGGTTCCGAAATCAGAGGAGTTTCCTCATAAACTACGAATTGTTGAACCATCTTGTCAACGCACAATTGGGCTAGCGTGGTCAGAAAAACGCTATTTCACGCCTATGGCTAAACAATTTCGTCAATTTGTTTTCGAATACTTTTCAACGATTGCTTAATAGAGTTAATTTACGCATTTGTTTAAAAGATGACCCAGCTATAGGGTCATCTAATATTAGGATTTTGTTCACGATTTAGTTATTACTTAGAGGACGATACATTTTACTCATTGAACTATAAAAGTCTTGTAAAATCGGATTACTTAAGTTTTTTGTTAAGGCAATGAGTTTGACCGGAATGTTTGAAGTATAGGTTTCTAAAATTGTAGCCGACCCATCCACGATTTCCTTTCTTATTCTGCTTGTCCCAATTACTCCGAGATAGGGGTGATTGAGGACGGCATTTTTTATGCTCTCATCACTATTGCAGTGAATAGTATTTGGAAAGTGAATTCCTTTGTTCAATATTTCAAATTTTATAAAGGGAGCTCTAAGGTCAACCAATACAGGATATTTTTCTAATTTGCTCTCCATTTGAGAAGTATCATTAGCAACTTTACTTGAAGAGAACAGCACTAAACTTTCATAGTCAATGCATTGATTGGAAATGTCAGAGTTTAAAGTTCTACCATTTACAATAGCAAAGTCCATCTCATTTTGTATTATCTTTTTTAAAGCCTCATCGCTACTATCTACAGAATAAACTTCTATTAAAATATCTTGGTTTCTTTTCTGAAAATTAATAATATGGGGTAGAAAAAAACGGTCACAATGTTCATCTAATGCACAAACCCGAATAACTTGCTTTTCTCCTTGAAATTCTTCGATTCTCCTTTGCATCGTAAACATCTCATTTAAGATATTTTTTGCATGCTCATAAAGAATTTCCCCAGCTTTAGTTAGTTTCCTTTTATTATCCACTTTTTCAAAGAGAGGTAAACCAATCTCATCTTCTAAGTGCTGTAGATGCTTTGTAACAGTAGGTTGTGAATAATTAAGGCGCATTGCTGCTTGAATTAGTCTTTTTTCTTCTGCTACGATTTGAAAAGTCTGAAGGTGTCTAATTTCCAATTACATAACAACCTTTCCTGTTAATTTTTGAAGCTATAAAGTAAATAAAAATGATTATATATTGCCGATTTAATTTTTGAAATATAATTATAACCCTAAATATTTAAAATAGTAATATTGAATATTCACTATTAGAATATCAATGACCTAAAATGCATTATAAAATGAAAACTATGAAAGCGTTAGCAATATTGGGTATTTTCTAAATTTTTCTAATTTTATATTTTAGCCGAGAGGATGATTAAAACTCGACTGTTTTTTGAGTTAATTCATAGTAGGACAGATTGCTTTTTACACAAATCACAAAGGGGTGTTATGTTTGAGTACTGCCAAACCAATAAAGATAGAAGAAGGTACTGAAAAGAGGAAGAAGAAAAAGGGTGGTTTGAATGCTTATGTTCTAATGTTTTTAATCATTGTTGTTCTTACGCTCTTAACCTATGTTATACCTGCTGGTCAATACGCTAGATATGAGGAAAATGGTAGAACGATTATTGACCCTACAAAATTTGAATACATCACAAATACGCCTGTAGGTTTGCTAGACATGTTTAATGCATTTCACCAAGGGATGGTCAAAGGTGCACCAATTATATTATTTGTTCTACTAATTGGTGGTGCTCTTGGAATTATGCAAGCTACAGGATCCATTGATGCTTTAATTCGATTTACTGCACAAAAATTTGGTAAGAGAAAAAAATTAATTATTCCAGTGATGGTACTTCTGTTCTCGTTACTCGGTACCCTTATTGGAGCTGCTGAAGACTCGTTAGTCTATATTACAATAGTTGCTCCAATGACCATTGCCTTAGGCTTTGATGCGCTAACAGGTGTAGCAATAGTATTTCTCGGCATGATAGGTGCTGGATTTACTGCCGGCATTACGAATCCTTTTACAATTGGTGTTGCTCAAACAGTTGCTGAACTTCCAATGTACTCGGGTATGGGCTTACGTATCGCTATTTATGTTATCTTCTACATTTTATCGGTTGCATTTATTTTACGACACGTAAATAAAATCGAGAAAAATCCTGAACTAGCTGAATACGGGAAGTTTAACCCGAATGAAAGAATTACGTTTGATGACGATTTCAAGTTAAGTAAAAGACATGCACTTTCTCTTTTAGTGTTCTTAGGCTGCTTTATAGCGTTGATTTATGGCGTTATTAGTCTTGGCTGGTACATCAGTGAAATTGTAGGGATTTTCTTATTAGGTGCAATTATTATGGGACTTATCGGAAGACTTTCTGGCAATGAAATGACGGATGCATTTTTAAAAGGATGCTCTGAAATGATTTCAGGTGCGATGATTATTGGGATTGCTAATACAATTCTTGTCGTACTTACGTCAGGCAACTTATTAGATACGATATTACATATTACTTCTAATTTACTGAATGGCCTTTCACCAAGCGTAACAGCGGTAGGTATGGCAGTTGTCAATTTCTTCATCCATTTCTTAGTGCCGTCTGGAAGTGGACATGCATCATTAGTAATGCCAATTATGGCACCGTTAGCAGACCTAGTGGGAGTAACAAGACAAACAGCTGCGTTTGCTACTGTAATGGGTGGCGGTGTTTCTAGTTTAATTATTCCGACAGGTGGCTTATTGTTAGCAGCTCTAGGTATGATGGGCATTCCTTATTCAAAATGGGCTAAATGGGTATTCCCATATGTTGCTATTCAAATTGTTATTGTTGTGATTTTTTTAATTATTGCCCAGGCAATTAATTATGGACCATTTTAATAGCAAAGATAGATCGGTATGTAGCATTGACTCTTTTCTATATTCGCCATTTTACTGAGCTGAGATGGCGAATTATTAGGAAAGTTTATTGCATTTGCTTGGATGGCTTAAAAATTTTTTAGCAAAAATAGTATTCTAACGGGGTGAAAGAAATGGATTATCGTAAAACATTATCAAAGGTTATTGAAGAAAAACGACAAAAATTAATTTCTGTAAGCGATCAAATTTGGGGTTATGCAGAAACAGGATTTGAAGAGTTCCAATCAGCAGAATTATTATGCAACACTTTAGAAGAAGAAGGTTTTACTGTAGAGAAGGGAGTAGGCAATATTGATACTGCCTTTATTGGTAGTTATGGGACAGGGAAGCCGATTATTGCTGTTTTAGGTGAATTTGATGCACTAACTGGATTAAGTCAAGTGGGTGGAGATATTCAGTATAATCCAGAAGTAACGAATGGCAACGGGCACGGCTGTGGACATAATTTACTTGGTACAGGAGCATTAGCTGCGGCAATCGCAATCCGTTCATATTTAAAAGAAAACAATCTTGAAGGTACTGTTCGTTACTATGGATGCCCTGGTGAGGAAATCGGTAGTGGTAAAACATTTATGGTAAGAGAGGGACTGTTTGATGATGTAGACTTTGCAGTATGCTGGCATCCTTGGTCTCGAAATTCTGTTTGGTCCATGTCATCTCTTGCTTGCTATGAAGTATCCTTTAGATTCAAAGGGAAAAGTTCTCATGCTGCTAGTACGCCTCATCTTGGTAGAAGTGCACTCGATGCAGTTGAACTAATGAATGTCGGCGTTAACTATTTACGAGAACATATTATTCCTGAAGCAAGGGTTCATTACGCTGTAACAAATACGGGTGGTGTTTCACCAAATGTTGTACAAGAAAAGGCAGATGTATTGTATTTTATTCGCGCACCACGCGTAGCTCAAGCAGAAGAAATTTATCAACGCATCTGTGATGTTGCAAGAGGAGCGGCTCTGATGACTGGTACACAAGTGGAAATTGATTTTGCTTCCGCTGCTTCCGATATATTGCCGAATAACACATTAGAGAAAGCAATGCATGATAACTTTGTTGCTTTAGGTGTTCCACAGTATGATGAAAATGAACAACAATTCGCGAAGGCCATTCGTGCAACTTTATCTGAGGCTGATAAAAAAGAAGATATTAAGGCTAATAAAGAACTAGAAGGCAAAGATTTAGCACATGTTATCGATCCATTTATTCCATCAAACGGAATATTGCCAGGTACGAGCGATGTTGGCGATGTGAGCTGGGTTGTCCCAACCGTACAATGCATGGTAGCATGTGAACCAATTGGAACACCTCTTCATACTTGGCAGGTCGTTTCAACAGGAAAAACTTCAATTGCACATAAAGGTATGCTGCATGCTGGTAAAGTTATTGCGGCAACTGCTATTGAAGTGCTACAAAATCCCGAAGTCCTTGAAAAAGCGAAGCTAGAATTAATTGAACAGCGAAATGGTGAGGAATACGTATGCCCAATTCCTCCTGAAGTGAAAAAGTATAAACTTCAAACTGTTTAAAATAGCTAAAATCCACTGTGCTCATTTGCAGCGCAGTGGATTTAGTGCCAGACACTCAAACAATTTTGAATATTTTTAGGGGGCTTAACACCAAACAATTACTTCATGAGGCGTAGTTTGTGCAGGAATGCTTCTTGTCGTAGGTCCATAAACAACAATGAGAGTGCGATTTGCAGGACTTTTCGAAAAAGGCTGCCCATTTATAAGTAAAATAGGCGTGTATGGTGCAAGATTTAATTGTAATTGACCATCACTACTCAACAATTGAGAATTAAAGAAGTCTACTTTTACATTTTGATAGCTGTTTTCTTTAACAATGATAAGTGCTTGATATTGAGGAGGGTAGATTAAAGGTACAGGTGCATTCCCATCATAATACCCAACAATGCGATCACCACGGCTTACAACTTCGTGATTTACAAAATAAGTAGATGGTGAAATAACAAAATTAACAATGCCGCCTGCACCATTTTCTACCGTCATTAACGTATAACATCCTTCACTTTCACCGTTTTGCCCGCCTACAAAATCATTTATCTGTGTAACGGTACCCTGAAAAAAATTAAAATTTACCATAGCCATTCCTCTCTTAAAAAAGTTTAATCAATTACTTCCCGTTTATCTTTTAATACATATCATTTTAATTTATGTCACAAGCCGTTTATGGGTGACAAGGTATGTTTCGCTTAATTTTTGATTAAAAAGGAATAATATATTTTTTTCACAAATCAATATATACTTAACAGGGACTAAAACGTAATTTTTCTAAGGAGGGGAGCCTTTTGAATTGGATTTCTAAAAATAAGAAGCCCTTTTTAGCATTCATCGTTATTATCATAATTATTGCGGGTCTGCTCGATATTAAATATGAGGGACTATTCTTTCAAATGTTACCTAAATCTTTGCAATCTTATTTAGCTAACATGCTTTAATAACGTTTCATCTTATATGCAATCTTTTTATAAATAAAAACTCATTTGCTTGGCCAAACTTTAAAATGAAAAGTATTTGAACAGATTATCTGTTTTATTACTTTTCAATAAAATCAATGGAGGATGGCTATGTCAAATATAAACACAAATTGTAACAATGCAAAAGTTAGGGACAAGCATAGTGCGAAAAAACGAGAAGTAAATCATAATGGCAAAAAGCTCTATAAAGAGGAGTTTGGCTCTGATTTCGATTTTGATGCAGCTTCAGCTCAAGCAAATAACTTTCCTGAAGCACAAGGGAAAAAAAATACCCAGCAACCGGTAAGTGAGCGGACTGCATGGCACTAGTTTTTATTTGACAACTATTCAATTCATTGAGTTAAGGACTAAGGTGTAAGCCTTAGTTCTTTTTTATTTAAAATGAATAAAGATAACTGCTGCTTTTGAAATTTTCTGCAGGAGTCGATGACTAATAAAAGGCATCAAGCACTTCTTGATGCCTATTAATAACATTTTGGTCTTTGTTGTAGAATTAAACGATTCATCTATAATACTTTTCTTTAATTCATTTCTTGTGGAATTTTAATTGTGACTGTCGTACCAATTGTTAAGCTTGAATTGATTGTGATTCCATAGCTAGGGCCGTAGTATAGTTTAATACGTTGATCTACATTTTGAATGCCAACGCCTCCAAGCTTTGTTCGCTTCTCTGTAGATTCTCTATTTAGTTGTTTGACGTCAAAGCCTTGTCCATTGTCGCGAACGATAAGCTCCACATCATCTTCAATAGGTATCGCACTAATATGAATATGACCATTACCAGGGGTACTTCGAATACCGTGATATAAAGCATTTTCAACAATTGGTTGTAGAAGAATTTTTGGCATTCGTACGTTTCGTATCGATTGATCACAGACAATCTTGTAATGTAATTTATCGCCGTAACGTTCTTTTTGAATAAACAAATATTGACGAACATGATCTAATTCATTTTCTACGGTTGTCATTTCATTCCCACCACTAAGTGATAAGCGGAAAAATTGAGCAAGTGCTTTTGTTATTTCGATTACCTTCTCACTGTCATTAAACTCCGCCATCCAAACAATTGTATCTAAAGTATTGTATAAGAAATGAGGATTAATTTGACTGTGGAGCGCACAAATTTCTGTTGCTCTTAAGTGTTTTTCCTTTTCAGTAATTTCCTGCATTAGTTTTTCAATTTGGACAATCATACTATTGAAATATTTTGCTAAACTTTGTGCCTCAAAGCATCCTTTTTCATCGATAGGTATTTCTTTTAAGCCATGTTCGATATTTTGCATCGCTTTTTCCAAACGTTGGAATGGTATCGTGATTCGTCCGGCAAATAAAGCGACACTAACAGCAGCCATAATAAAAAGAATCATGCCTACTAATAAAAAGATTTCGAGCAGCTGCCTTTTGATCATTAATAGGCCGTCTTGTGAGGAGACTCCAACAAATGTCCAGTCGGCATTATTCAGCTTATAGGTGTGCGTTAACGTATTTTTTTCTTTATCATAGCCCGCTTGATTGGTAATAATTTGCTGTAATTGTTGTTGTTTTAAGTAATTTTCGAAATACGCGGTATCCTTATGATAAACGACTTCTCCGTTGTCATTTATAATGAAAGAAAAACCATCCTTTCCTAAATCCAAATTAGCTAAAAAGTCTTCGATAACTTTATATTGAATATCGATAAGCAATACTCCAATATTTTGACCTTCAGCATTTTTTATTTCGCGGCTAACGGAGATTACCCAATTATCTTTATCCATTGAAAAGTGCTGCATGCGAGCAGATGTCAATACAGGCTTGCTGCCATTATTAACAGCTGCCACATACCATTGTTCTTTCATCATATTGCTCGACATACTCATAATTAATCCCTTTTCATTGGACAGTACTTGTCCATCTTTACTAACAATTACAACCGATTGAATGAATCGATCCGTTGCCATCGTTGTTTCAATCATAGACAGTAGATGATGCTTTATGGTAGGGTCTCGCTCTGCACTCGAAAAATATGTTACAAGCTGGGGGTTTTCAGCGAGTAAACCTGATACTGCTTTAAGACGGTCGATATAGAGGTCAATATACATACCGCTCTTTTCAACTGCCGTTTTCGTGCTAGATGTTGCTTCACTTAACACAACAGAAGCAATACTGTAATACAAAATAACGCCCATTAATAATAAAATAAGCCCACTCGCTTTTAAATAATGAAGGGCAATTTGCATGCGTAAAGTTTTCAATATATTTGATTTCTTCATCCGCTATTCTCTCATTTTTTCTCTAAATTGATTTGGAGAAATATCAAATTTCCTTTTGAATGTAGCGCTGAAATAATTGGGATCGTCAAAGCCTACAGCAGCTGCAATTTCGTACACTTTCATATCAGTGCTGAGCAAAAAGATTTTCGCTCTATCTAAGCGAATGGATAGCATATAATCTTGAAAGTTTTTACCGTATAGGCTTTTAAACAAGCTACTTAAATAAGAATTACTGAGTGCCATTTGTTTTGCTAAATAGCTTAAAGAAAAATCGACATTTGCAATGTTACGGTCTATTTCTTTTTGAATTTTAGCTTTATAGCCTGTGTCATTATTTATGTTTGTTTCATTCAAAATTCCTTCCACAAGCCGAGATAGCTCATGCTGACTTTGTGTTGCTTGAATTTTTGCAATCAGATTTTTTAACGTTTCTTGAATGTCTTTTTTAGAAACGGGTTTTAAAACGTAATCATCAATGCCTGCCTTTAATGCAGTTACGGCATAATCAAAATAATCATAGCCTGTAATAATAGCGATTTTTACATTTGGTTTAATTGTTTTTGCTGTAATGGCGAAATCGAGGCCGTTCATTTTCGGCATATTGATGTCAGCTAAAACGAGGTCAGGACTATGGTTTTTAAAGATTTCAAGAGCGGACTCTCCATTAGATGCCTCAAATACTTCAGAAATGGCAATCTCCTCAAAGTTAACAAAGGAGCGAATTCCTTTTATGATGATCGCTTCATCATCGACCACTAATAATTTGTACATCGTATCACCTCTTTGAGAAAATACTTAAAGGTATTGTCCTATCAGTAGCTCTAAGTATGCAAAAAGATTTTCTAAATCGTAAAAATCCACTGTGCTTTCCGTGGGCACAGTGTAAGCCGCAACCGTTGCTAATGCGTCGCCTGTTGCGGCTTACGTTGCGTGCGTTCCCACAGGAGCCTTCGTGGATTTTTACTTGGTGAGTAATAAATATGACTACTTGCAGTGCTAGGAGGATGCAAAATTGTTTTGGTGACTGGAACTGAATTCAAGGGTGTACTGTTATTTTGTTAGCTGTACTAAGTAACCATAACCAGCAGATTCCATTTCAGCTTGTGGAATAAACTTAATCGCTGCACTATTTATACAGTAACGCAAACCCCCACGATCGATAGGTCCATCGTTAAACACATGTCCTAAGTGACTATCACCAGCACGGCTCCTTACTTCGGTTCTAATCATATTAAAGCTCGTATCTTTATACTCAAGCACTACGGCTGGATCAATCGGCTTAGTAAAGCTTGGCCAACCGCATCTCGAATCATATTTGTCGGCTGATGAAAATAGTGGCTCACCTGTTACAATATCAACATAAATACCAGGGTCATAGTTGTCCCAGTATTCATTTGAATAAGCCATTTCCGTGCCATTCCCTTGTGTTACTCGATATTGCTCTTTTGTTAACATTTTTTTAATTTCCTCATCACTTGGCTTTGGATATAGCGCTGGGTCAATGAGGGATGGCATTTCTTGATTTTTCAATGAATCAAACTCTACATGACAATAGCCATCTGGATTTTTTTCAAGATAATCTTGGTGGTATTCTTCTGCAAGTGTAAAGTTTTTAAGTGGTTCCACTTCAGTAACAATGGGGTCCTCATAGCGTTCTTGTTCTTTCGCTACTACCTGATCAATGATTGGTTTATCTGCTTCATCTGTATAGTAAATACCTGTACGATATTGTGTGCCGCGGTCATTTCCTTGCTGATTTAATAAAGTAGGGTCAATAATTTGAAAGAAATGTGTTAATAGCTTTTCTAAATTAACTCGTTCGGGATCATAGCGGACATGAACAGTTTCTGCATGCCCTGTGTTTCTCCAAATAACATCTTCATAAGTTGGATTTTCTGTATTTCCATTGGCGTAACCTGACTCTGCATCATAAACACCGTAAACACGTGCCATATATGCTTCTACGCCCCAGAAACAACCACCTGCAAGCCAAATATCTTTTAAATTATTTGTATCAAAATTTAAGTTGACGTTTGGGTTGGCTGGATATTTAGATTCTGCTTGGGCTGTGCTTCCGCGACTAGTTAACAAAGAAGTATCGACTGAGCATGCATATAAAAATAGTAAAACACTAAATAATACACCAAATAGTTTTATATTCATTAGATGTACCTCCTTCTATTATTGGATACTTTTAAATTTCTCAATAATTTGTGGATTACTTACATGGCCGGGCAGCGTTTGAATGAGTTGACCATCTGAGCCAATATAGGACGATGTTGGATAGGCTCGTATATTGTATTGTTTCGCAATTGCACCATCTTCATCTAATAGCACTTTAATATTGGACGTTCCTTCAACACCAGTAAACCATTTAATGAATGCATCACTCTTTTTTTCATTATTGAAATTGGGTGATACGATGCTTAAGACAACAAAATCCTGCTCTTCCCCAGCTAGTGTATTTAATTCTTCTAAGCCTGCTAAGCAAATAGAGCACCAAGATGCCCAAAATTTCACATACACTTTTTTGCCTTTATAGTCAGCGAGATTGTAAGTATCGCCCTTGGTATCAACTAATTCAAAGGTTGGAGCGATAGTCCCTTCATTTTTAGCTGCTGCTTTCGTTGAGGGTGTGGAATCCCCTGCGCATGCCCCTAAAAGAAATACCGCTGCTAACATGACAATGAGCAGTTTAAAATTGTACATGGTAAGTCTCCTTTCTTATTGTGGAATGAGCGTAAGTAACACATTTAAATTATTTGTCATTAAGACAATTCCCATAAAAATAATGATAATCCCACCAGCAATTTTGATTTTCCCTATATGCTTATTCACTTTATTTACATGTCGTAATAGTAAATCAGAGAAAATTGCAAGAATCAAAAATGGGATTAATAGACCGAGTGCATAGAAAAACATCATAAGTGCCCCGTAAGTGGCCTGTCCTTCGCTAGCGGATATTCCTAATACCGCCCCTAAAATAGGTCCGATACAAGGCGTCCAGCCCATACTAAATGTAAGACCCAGTAAATAGGTACCAAGTAAATCACGTTTATCGCTTCTTTTCAGTTTTACTTTTGTTTCTTTATGGAGCACTGCTAATTTCAAAAGACCTATTTGATGTAGGCCGAGTAATACTACCACTACACCGCATATGGCGATAAACCAGTCTTTATTAATAAACGCACCAAGAAAACCGGCGCCAAAACCTAAGATGACAAAGCTTGTAGAGAGACCAAAAACAAAAATAACCGTCTTAAAAATTAAATGTGGGTTCACTTGCCATTTACCTAAGGTCAAGCTGTGTTGTATAGCGACACCACTTTCATTTGTTGAAAGTACTGAAAAGTAAACAGGTAGTAAAGGGACTATACAGGGGGAAAGGAAGGATAGTATCCCTGAAATAAAAACCGTACTGAATAAAAGCTGCTCGTCCACGATTGCAGCACCACCTTTCTTGTATAGTTTTATAGTAAGAAAAGTGAATGAAAAGCAACATAGAATGATTTCATGTAACTCTTAGATATGATCTTGTAATGAATTTCACGTGTGTAAGGTAGCGATTTTGCAAGGATAAATAAAAATGCAATTTAATTTACTTAATACTAAGTTAGAAGTAAATGGTAAAATATTAAAAAGGAGGGATTGCCTTTGGCGATGATTCGAAAATATGGGCTGTTATTAGGCGGATTTGGCTTTTCTTATCTTGGAAATTGGATTTATCTTGTCGCTTTAAATTTAATGGTTTGGCATTTAACTTATTCTGCGACAGCAGTTGCGGGTATCTTTATTGTTGGTCCGATTGCACGTATACTGACCAATTTTGTAGCAGGCTCAATTATTGATAGGTCGAACAAAAGAAAGATAATGATCGCAATGGATGTTGTACGTGGAATCATTGTTTTCCTTATGCCATTTATGACGTCTATCTGGCTCATCTATGGCTTGTTATTTTTAGCGAATATAGCGAATAGTTTTTTCGGTCCAAGTAGTACTTATTATATTGCGAAATACGTACGCGATGAAGATAAGCAACGTTTTAACGCATTATTAGGCACATTAAATTCAGGTTCTTTTATGTTAGGTCCTGCAATTGCAGGTGTCCTTATTGCTGTTTTTAATATAAGTATCGCCATATGGATTAATAGCGTGACATTTTTTGTTTGTGCGTGGGTCATTTCACGTTTACCGAATATAGAAGAGGAAATAGAAGAGAAGCGTGTCGTGCTTACAATGGGCGTAATAATAACTGATTTTAAAGCAGTTTGGTCCTTTATACAGCAACAACGTAATTTCTTAAAATTTTTTATGTCCTATCAAATTGCGCTAATGGTTGCTTTTGCATTAGATTCACAAGAAATGACTTTTATAAAGAAAGTTTTATCTGCTTCGGACAGTCTTTACGGTGTGCTAGTAAGTATTGCTGGCGTTGGAGCTATTGTAGGTGGTTTATTGGCAATGGTTTTAGTACATAGATTTTCAATTGCTACTTATGTAGGAGTTGGACTTACGTGTACGATGGTATCCTATACCGCCTTCTATGCTTCAAGCAATATATGGTTTGCTACGTGTTGTTTTATCACATTAGGCATTTTTATGGCATTCAGCAATACGGGATACGATACTGTCTATCAAAAAAATATCCCGCCAAATTTAATGGGACGATTCGGTAGTTCTGTTAGCCTTGTTCAAAGTGTTATACAAATTGTACTTACGTTTAGTTTAGGTATATTGGCAGACTGGTTTTCACTACAGCTCGTAGCTGTCATCTTTGGTACAGTGGGTCTTGTATTTGCACTCTTTATGTCTATCCATATAGCAACAAATAAGCAAGCCCTGCAAATCAAGGAAAATAATAATTAGTATTTAAAAGTGTGAGTATAGCGGAAGAAGAGGTTCGAGCAAAAGTGTGGAAGATTTGAACCTCTTTAGCATTCATGGATCTAGATTTTTAGCTTCGAAAAACAAAATGTCATGGAACGTTTTACATAAAGTGAACAATAGAACAGAAAGCCAGAAACAACAAGTGCTAAAGGTATGCTGAAAACGACCGGGAGATCAACGCCTTGCCAAATACTCATTTTTATTTGGTCAATGCCTACAGTTCGTAAAATGCCAGCAAGTATTGCTAATAAGCCACTTACAACAAGCCCCACATATAGGACAGTTAGGACAACCAGTGCTAACGAGCAAAAAAAACCACGTATCATTTTCATAGTTGCTCCCTCCGTATAACTTGTTGCACTTTCGCATTGGGAGAAATAGTATAGCTTTTTGTATAATAAAGCGTTTGTATTGAACAATGACTGCCCACTACAACAATATCTCCTTCAACGACCTCCGCATTTGTATAGGAAAGATGTAATTTTTTTCCTTTTATCGATTTACAATGAAGTTTTTTTCTAACAATTGAAACCGATAATTTATCTTTCTCTATCGTTATATCTTCGGCAATTAACCGGTCAATCTCACTTGCTCCTGATAATTTTAAGTAAAAATGTGCTGCATGTATTTCTTGTGCCTTAACAAAGCCAATTGCGTGAAACTGTTGTGCTTGTAAATTTTGCTCAATTGTTAATTTCCCTGAGCTATTAATAGTCGCGATTTGTCCATTGCGTATCTTTAAATTCCCTGCATTCGTTACTTCCGTAATTTCACAATAATCCTTCATAACACAAGAGCCTGTATTTTTTAAAACATGCGCAATAACGCATGAATGGAACGAGCTATGACCATGAGTAGAGATTGTTTTTAAGCGAAGCTCTTGATGAAAAGCAACAGCACCGCGAATTTTTAATTGTTCACAGTCAGGCGCTAAATCATTAATAGTGCCACTCGTAAGCGTAATACTACGTTGCTTTTGTATATGTTCATTTGACATGGTGATCACCTCTTTGATTTAATTGATATATATTTTAATAATTAAAATATATATCAATTAAAGTATATGCTCCGTTAATTTGTCAAGAACAAAAAATGCCTATTGTGTTAGGAAATAAAGAGGGCAATAAAAAAAGGATTTCAATTTGTTTGAAATCCTAAAAAATTTTATGCATTAATTTATTTACATCCATTAACACTTTTGCTATATCCGCTAATTTTTCTTGTGGAAACTTCAAAAATATTTCATGTACTTTTGTCTCTCCATCATTTGTTAATATCATGTTTACGACGCGTCGGTCCTCTTTTTCTCTAACTCGTTGTAATAAATTTAATTTTTCTAGTTTATCGCACATGGACGTAACAGCACCAGGGGTTACGCTAAAGAAATCCGCAATCTCAGTTGCTTTCATACCACCATTAATTTTTAGCTGAAGAAGTAAAATCAGCTGGTTCTGTGATAATGATTCACCTTCTGATAGCAGGTTAACAAACATCATCGATTTTTGTTGTATTTCAAGCATTTCCCGCATTATAACTTCTATATTTTGCATTGGGTTATTATTTAACAATTGATCACAGCCTATTATAATATTTACTAATTAAATTATATAGTAAATATATGATTTATGTTAAGTGAATAACTCTCAAATTCAAGGCAAGGTTTTTACACTTACGTTAGGTTTCTTTAACAGTAGTTTTCCTAATATGATGACACCCGCCATTAAAAGAAGTATAGGTATTATAAATAACAAATGTCCAATTCCTGGAGCAAATATTGTTACCGTAGACAGTGGCCCGAATAACTTGGGGAATCCAATTAAAATAAATAAAGGCATTAGGAAGTTAAATATAATTAGGGAGAACCAATTAAGAACTGTACGGAAAGCTGATATTTTACGTTTGTTACGTTTGAAATTTATATAGATCGAGCGAGCAATTAGCATGATGGTTATTACAAATAGCAAATCAAATATTATATATTTCATAAAAGGGTTGCTATTAGATATAGTATATTGTTCATGATGGACAAGTTTGTTAAGGCCACTAACTATGGCATCATATTCATTTAAATTAAAATAATCCATAGCATTGATTTGAAGACTAATACCGTATTGCCCATCTAACAACACTTTGGAGTAAGTGTTTTCTGTCCATCCATTATGGGAGATGACGTCATTCTTTACTTCCCAGCCCATGGCATAATAAGTATCATGTGAAATAAACGAGGATGGTTGATGCAGCGTATTCATTGCATTTGCTGACAAAATGCTTTTTCCATTAAAGAGACCTTCATTCAATTGTGCCATCATGTAATTAGCCATATCTTCTGCGCTAGAAATAATGTAACCAGAAGGAACTGTGCCATCATGGATTAATTGCTCTGTCGGTACCTTAATACCGAATACAGTTTGATAGCCGTGTGCGATAGTATTGTTGATATCATCTTTTGGATCAGCATAGCTATTGTTCATTTCAAGCGGTTTAAATATAAATTCATCTATATACTCTTTATAGGGGGTATTTGTAACTTCCTCTATGACTGCACCTAAGATGCTATAGTTTAAATTCGAATATTCGTAGTGTTTACCAACAGGTGATGACAAATTTATATATGCTAAGCTTTGTACATGTTCTTTTATTGTTTTATCTCCTTGCGATATTGCTACTTGACCATCATATGTAGAAAGACCGCTCGTTTGGTTTAGTAAGTGTTGAATAGTTATTTTTTTAGATTGCTCTTTATCTGCAAGTTGGAATCCCGGTAGCACATTGTGTACGAAATCGTCTAAATGAATCTTCTCTTGTTCTACAAGCTGCATAATGGCAAGAGCTGTAAATGATTTACTCACTGATCCGATAACAATAGGTGTTTGTGGTGTCATTTTTGTGCCATTTGGGCTAGAGTCACCATACCCTTGCAAATATTCAACTTGATTCTTCTTAACGATTGCAAGTGAAGCACCTGGAATGTTTAACCTATCGATTTCCTTTGCCATGAACGCATCAATAGCAGAAATATTTAGAGTTTTATCTGTAGCATCACCGCCGTTTGCAAAGACAACTCCGTTAACGGTCGTGAATAGCATGAGCAAGGTCATGGCGAAAATTTTTAGAGTGGCTAATTGTTTTTTATACATAACGTATATTCCCTTTAATCGTATTTTGCCTTACTTAAATAGGGGCTGGCAGACTATCACGCGAGCGATTACATGATGCCTTACATTGTAGAGCTTTTA
This sequence comes from Lysinibacillus sp. NPDC093210, assembly GCF_044753985.1. Taxonomy (NCBI): domain Bacteria; kingdom Bacillati; phylum Bacillota; class Bacilli; order Caryophanales; family Bacillaceae; genus Lysinibacillus; species Lysinibacillus sp. NPDC093210. Next base: position 118,450 of record NZ_JBIVOE010000007.1, read on the forward strand.
TACATTCTTCTTTTATAAACATAAAAATACATACTTAGTGGCCACCAAAGAACTAAGAAGATTGGATAGATAGCCCAAATTACGGTTGGCGAGGAAACGATGTTGACGATTATAAAAAAGATACTGATGTGTATGCTAGCATAAACCGAGAATGCAACAAAAGTTTTTTTCTTAGCGTGATATAGAGATAATGGCCACCATATAACTAAAAATGCAGGGTAGATAGCCCAAGGATATTGGGGAGACATGATGAAATTTGTTATTGAATAATAAATGATTGTGCTTGCACAGCCAATGACTGCTATGTTCATTGATTTAGCTTTTTCCTCTAAAAACATAAGAATAGGCCACCATATAATCGGATATATGGCGTATATGAACCATAAATGCTGCGGTGAATACAAAAGATTTTCAATGATAAGGAAAGCAATGACCATGGCGCTGCAAATAACAGCGTACTGTTTATATAGTTTTTTTGACATGAAATATAAAGTGATAGGCCATAGCAACAACAATAAGCAAGGGTAAATAAACCATATCGTGTTTGGCGTTGTGGAATAATTGACAATTCCTAAAAACAGCATAGTCATCAAACTACCGACAACAGAAAAACTAATGTAATGCTTCATTTTACTCACTCCATTTCTTACGTGACCATACGAAATACATTGAAAGAGGCCACCATAGTATGGCGAAAATTGGATATATCGCCCAAATGATATTTGGTGTGTAGTATAGATTGATAAAAATAAAGAAGGCTGTTATTAAGCCACTTCCCCATAAGGAAAATTCTAAATTTAACTTCGCCATACTTTTCTTTTCTGGTACTTTCACGCCTAATTCTTTTTTTAAATCGTCAATATCTCCAAATTCAACGATTGCCTTATTGATTGCATCCTCTTCTTCTTTTCCTTGCTCTATTAAGTAAAATACCTTTTCTTCAAGATTTTCAATGATTTCCTGTTTCACCAATTCAGTTTCATTATTGCGTGGCATGTCTTTAAATAGCTCATCAATATGATGTTTGATTTTTTTCATTCTAAGCCCTCCATAAATAAGTCGATAATTTCCTTCACTTCTGTCCACTCTTTAACAAGCTCGCTTAAATAAGCTTTGCCTAATGAGGTAATGCGGTAATACTTCCTTTTGCCCCCACGTGAAACATCACCATAATAGGCTTCAATTACTTCCTTTTTTTCTAAACGTTGAAATACTGCGTATAAAGTTGCTTCTTTAATTTGAAAACGATTATTTGTACGGACGCTTATTTCTTGGGAAATTTCATACCCATAACGATCCTTTTCTAAAATTAGCCGTAAAATAATTGAATCCAAATGTCCGCGGATAATGTCACTTCGAACCATAAGTCACCTACTTAACCTTTATTGCTCTATCTGATGGAGTAATATTATCAAAGATTACTCTATCTGTCAAAGTAATATTTGGGACTTTATAGAAAAAATTATTCTGTAATTCAAATATAAAAGCCGATAATGAAGGACAAGTATCCTGCATTATCGGCTTTCTAGAAGTATTAATTGTTACAAATATAATCCTGCTAGAAAAATCCCTAAAGCTTCTTGGTAAATGTCATCAAACTGACTGATTGGAAGCGGGTTCGTACCGCTACCAAGCTCCACAGTGAACCCTGGTCTTCGCCAGTCTTGTATAAACCAATCTTTATAGCCAGCATAGCTGTCTGCTGATTTAACAGGCTCGTAACCACTTACACGGCTAAATTCCTCCACCATCGTTTGTGATTCAGGTGGTTCAAGATTTTCAAATCCCCAATAGATTACTTTGCCTTGGGTATGGAACGCTAAAACCCAAGCAAAATTGCTTCTCCTTGTTAAATCGGCCATGGCGATAGCTTCAGGCTGAGTCAACGGTGCTTCTCCTCCATAATCTCGTGGTCCTGGTGATTGAGGGTTGCGAGCACTTTCAAGGTCCCATTTTGCAGGGAATTGGTCGTTTAAATCGACACCATTGATATTCGCCTTCCATCCAGAAAAATCGGTACTGTTATTGTTCCATGTAATTAGCTTATTTTTTAATGCTTCATTATCTGGTGGTCCATGAAGAACTAAATTCACACCATCGGGGTTAACCATCGGTACGATAGAAAGTGTTGTTTGCTCGTATAGAGGCAATGTGGAGAGCCCTCGAATAGTCGTTTGATTTGTTAGAGAGAGTAGGTAGTCGTTTAGAAATGTCATGATGATCGGCGTAGTAATCCATTCATTGGCATGAAATGAACCGTTATAATGAATGCGCTTTGAGCCTTTGCCAATAAGAATCTCGGGCATTTGGCGCTCTAAAACGGAGTTGCCAATGGAGGTGTTTTGAAGAAATGGATAGGCAGCTTGTAGCTTTTTAATATCATTTATCATAATGTTGTAGTCGTAATTTTGTTTACCGTTTACGAGCCGCCAAGTGAGTCTGTGAGGGACTTGAATAATCTGGCCAATGTACAGTCGATTTGGATTAACGTCGGGATTGATAAGCAAAATGGCATCGAGCTGCACATTTTGACTTTGAGCAATTTGCCACAAAGAGTCTCCTTGTTTGATTGAATAGCTAGTTGTAACAAATCCAGGAATTTGAACGCGTTGTCCAACTTGAAGTCGTTGAGAGTTGATGTTTTGGTTGGAGTCTATAATTAATTGAAGAGGTATCTTATATAACTCGCTGAAATACCACAGTGAATCACCGGGTCTTACAAATATGTCCACAGTTTTTCTCCCCTTATTTCAAAATCGTTCACTATAAGATGTATATGAAATTATAAAATGCTTATTAATAAATAAGTGCCAGGCACTGAAACAATTCTGAATTTAAAAGCAGATCGCATAGAGAAAAATTTAAAATAAAGGAGATTAGCTGAAATCCCTTCGCTGTGAGGTTTTAACTACGGTTGTACTAGGGAATTAACTAGAGTTGAACAAAGTAAAGTCAACCTGTTAATTTCAATTCCACCATTATACTGTTAATATAGCTATAGGACAGTAAAAGGTAGGGGGATTAAATGTATAAAAAGATAAAAATGGGTATACGTACAAAGATCATCCTAGGCTATGTAGTTATTATTCTTTGTTTACTTGCATCAGTGATTATATTAAACAACCAAATTACTTCCCTACAACAGGAAAGGAATCACATTATCAAATATGATGCTCAAGTTCAAACACTTACCAATCGTATTGAAAAATATATTTTAGATATGGAATCGAGCCAAAGAGGCTATATGATTACCGGTGATTCAAGTTACTTAGATCCATACATTAATGCCGAAGAAAGTTGGAAGATTGATTTTAATGAATTGTATCAGCTATTAGAAAATAGGGGAAACCAACAAGAGAAGTTAGATGCTATTAAAGTAACAATTGAGCATTGGATTGCAACTGCTGGCGAACCGACAATAAGATTAAAAAAAGAAAATAATACGGAAGCATTAAATGAATTTTTCAAAGTGGATATTGGTCGTAAAGATATGGAAACGATGCGAAATCAGTTTGATGCTTTCCGTTTAGATGAGAATACGTTAACGCAAAATAAGGCCAAGCAATTGGATAGAAAAAACAGTAATTTAACTTCAGGCTTGTTTGGCATTCTAGTGCTCGTATCTCTCATCTCGATCGTCATTGCGAGTGGGATTTCGCGGTCAATCGTTAAAACAATGAAAGAAGTCACACAAACAATTAAAGAAATGGCGGCTTCAAAGGGTAACTATCGGACAAGAATCCATGTCAAAACAAACGACGAAATAAATGATCTTGCCGATGCTACAAATGGGTTGTTAGATGCATTTGAGCGCAGAGAATGGTTGCAGGCTAATATCGCTGAAATTGTCACTAAATATCAAGGGATTTCAGCTATTACGAAATTGGCCGAAACTTTCCTTTCAGAAATGTCGCACAAGACAGGGTCTTCATTCGGAGCTTTTTATGTTCGGGAAATGCATAATAACGATGTCTATTTTGTAAAGAAAGCTGCCTTTGCCGATGCTGGAGATAATGTTGGGATTGAAAAATTTAAAATTGGACAAGGTATAATTGGCCAATGTGCGCAAGAAAAACGAGTTTTCATTAACGATGATATTTCGAAAGATTATCGTTTAATAGGAACAGGCTTAGGTGGAGCGCCACCGAAGAGCATTTTTATCTTCCCAATCATATTTGAGGAAGACGTTATAGCGGTCGTTGAATTAGCGACAATGACTAGCTACACAGCGCTACAGAAAGAATTAGTGAATCAAATAATTGAAACATTTGGGTTAACGGTTAATAGTATTTTAGGTCGAATGGAAATTGTCCGTTTACTAAACGAATCTAGAGCTATGACAGAGGAATTACAAGTTCAATCTGAAGAGCTGCAAACGCAATCGGAAGAATTGCAAATGCAAACAGAAGAACTAACAATGATTAATGAGCAGCTAGAGGAAAGAACAAAAGATGCTGAAATTAAAACACAAGAATTAGAAAAAGCTAAAAAAGAATTAGAAGATAGTGCTGAGCAACTTGTATTACATTCTAACTATAAATCTCAATTTTTAGCCAATATGTCTCATGAATTACGAACACCGTTAAATAGCATTTTAATTCTATCTGAAATGTTATCAGAGAATGGTAATAATAATTTAACTGAAGAAGAGATGGAATTTGCAAGAGTCATTCATTCATCTGGTGAGGACTTACTCGTATTAATAAATGATATTTTAGATATATCAAAGGTTGAGGCAGGGAAAATCGAAATTATTTTCGATGAAGTGAACATGAGTGAAATGCCGATGCAAATAGAGCAAATCTTTGCTCCAGTAGCGAAGAAAAAAAATCTAGAGTTGCAAATATCGAAGGCAGAAAATGTTGCTGATATTTTCTATACAGATGAAAAGAGATTCCAGCAAGTTATAAAAAATTTATTATCAAATGCATTAAAATTTACGGAACAGGGCTATGTGCGTGTAGATATCAAACAGCTTGACCTTGAACAGTTAACAAATAATATGCAAGATGTAAGCTCAGAATGGCTCGAAATTACAGTGTCTGACACAGGTATAGGTATTCCAAAAGACAAACACCAGCTAATCTTTGAATCATTCCAGCAAGCAGATGGGGCCACTGTAAGAAAATATGGTGGAACAGGGTTAGGTTTATCCATTTGTAGAGAATTTGCAAAATTACTCGGTGGCTGGGTTTCATTACAAAGTGAAGAAGGGAAGGGCAGTAGCTTCTCTCTTACTATTCCAAGTTTACCTAATGGCTTAAATGAGGCGACGACCATCGATTCCGCAGTTGTTGAAGTAGTGGCAACTCTTGAAGCTCCTGAGATAATTGAAGAGGTGCAGGAGCAAGGGAATGAAAGCGACATTGTCTCTCTACAGGAAGTAGAAGTGTTCCAAGGGAAAAATATATTAATCGTAGATGATGATTATCGTAATATTTATGCATTGAAAGCAGCCCTTGAAAATAGAGGCATGAATATTCTCGTTGCAAAAGATGGATTAGAATGTTTAAAGATCATGGAGACGAATAACAAAATAGATCTTATTCTTATGGATATCATGATGCCGAATATGGATGGATACGAGACAATGTCTATCATTCGAACAAAAATGAAGCTTACAGATTTGCCGATTATCGCCTTGACTGCTAAAGCGATGAAAACAGATCGTGATAAATCTTTAGAGGCTGGTGCTTCGGATTATATTAGTAAGCCATTAAATTTAGATCAATTAGTATCGGTGTTACGCGTATGGCTAGTTTCTAAAGGGAGTTAAAATAAGTATGGATAATCAATTCCAAAATTTTGAGCTCAAGCAACAATTGAACAAGCATTCGAATATGGAAATTGAGTTACTACTCGAAGCAGTCTATCGTTTATCAGGTTTTGATTTTCGACAATATAATCAATCTTCTATTTCTCGTAGAATATACAATCGAATGAGGGTTAGTAATATTCCAACGATTTCTCGTGTATTGGAAAAAGTTATACATGAGGAAGATTTTTTAGAGCAGCTTTTAAATGATTTTTCAATTAATGTCACGGAAATGTTTCGAAACCCTAGCTTTTTTAAAGCTTTCCGTAAAGAAGTCGTTCCTTATTTAAAACAGTACCCCGAGATCCGAATATGGCATGCAGGATGTGCAACAGGTGAGGAAGTATATTCGATGGCGATTTTACTTAAGGAAGAGGGACTAATAGATAGAGCGGTGATTTACGCAACGGATATGAATGAGCATGTGCTAGAGAAGGCAAAAAAGGGCGCGTTCTCAATCAAAAAAATGCAAGCATATACAACGAATTATATGCTTGCAGGCGGAAGCCATGCTTTTTCAGAATACTATAAAACTGACTATCAATATGCCTATTTCCATCCCGAACTTTTAAAAAACATTATTTTTGCACAGCATAATTTAGTGACAGATCAATCGTTTAATGAATTCCATGTAATTATATGTCGAAATGTATTAATTTACTTTTCACCTGTATTACAAAGCCAAGTACATCATTTATTTTACGAAAGCCTAAGTCAAAATGGCTTTTTATGCTTAGGGGATAAGGAAACACTTCGCTGTGAAGCCATTATTTCGAAATATAAAGAAACCGTGGGCGTTGAGAAAATTTATCAAAAATTAGATTAATAGGCGATAGCAATTATAAAAATCCGCTATACTTTCTGCTTAGACATTGCTTTAAGGCATGCCAATAGCAGAAGTGTATGCGGATTTTTGTTTTTATCGCTGGCTAATTTAATTTGCCTGTGCTTGAATCATTAATACACACATATCATCAGGTTGGTTTGTTTGCTTTTCTTTAGGAAGCAGGTTATCAATCAGACATTGAGTGTAATTCCATTTACTGGATGTTAGCGTTTGCAAATGTTTTTCAGACTCTATTTCACATGGGCCCATCGCCTCTAACACACCATCTGTATATAAAACAATTTGGACATCCTTTTCATATTTGATAAGTTGTTTTTCTACCTTTATTTCCTCAAAGAAACCGACAGCACAACTTCCTTGATTTAAAGGAACTAATGTTTCTTCATCAACAAGTGCGTATCCAGAAGGATGACCGGCATTTACGTATTCAATCGTTTTTTGTTCAGTATCAATTACTATGTAAATAGCTGTAAAGTAATGAATATTTTCTTCCTTAGCATTCTGTAAAAGCGTCATATAACGGTTCAGTTCCTTTATGACCAACTCAGGTTCCACGAGCTGTTTAACAGCTTCTCTTAGGACGGACGAGATAAACATACAAACAAGTGCAGCTGAAATACCATGACCCATCATATCAAGCAAAATGATTGCGTAGCGGTTATCGTTTATTTTATACCAATAATACATATCGCCTGCTAAATTAGAGGATGGGAGGTAGGAAACCTCGATTTGAATATTATCTTCATGTAAAGGTGCACTTAATAAACTGCGCTGTACATGTGTAGCTAAATCTAATTCATATTTGATTTTTGCTTCTTGTTTTGTATGCCAGTCTAATTCGGCCTTCAATCGTAGGGCAACACGAATTCTTGCAAGAAGTTCTGTCTTATTAATGGGTTTCGTAATATAATCGACCCCTCCAATATCGAGTGCTTCTGCGAGTTTGTTTTTATCTTCTAATGCTGTAACGAAAATAATTTGAATGTCGTTAAATTTTTCATTTTGTTTAATTCGTTTACAAGCTTCAATACCATCCACTTCAGGCATCATAATATCTAATAATATTAACTCTACTGAACTACCCGCCGGATTTTTAGCATCTAACTGAAGATAGTCAAAAAGCTCATAAGCTGATGAAAGAGATACACAGTTATCATAACCTGCATTTTTTAAAATTTTTTCAATTACAAATAGATTGACTTGATTGTCATCTACAAGAAGAATTGTCATAGTTTTTACCCCTTATTCTGCTTGGACGTTGATGAAGTGCAGATTATAAATTGTATTAAAAATACTCTTAATATCATTATTATACAAAACATTAGAGAATAACGGTATTTTAATGAAATTAAGGTATATTTTACTAGGTAATAAGTTTGCGTTATTATAGAGGGGACTATGTTTTTCATAGGTGAAAGTCGTCAATGAAAAGAGAAATAATAACCACTACATTAATACCCTAAAAAATCAATTATCTAACCTATTTTTTAAATAAAGTTTCAAATTTATTTAATTTTAGCCTTCTTGAAGCCGCTATAAATATCAAATGCACTTGCTAGAATGGTAATAGCAATACAAACGAGCAGTATACGATCTAATGTTACCATAATCTTTGCAGATGTGGTTTCCATAATAGCTGCCATATATGGAATAGCAGCACTATGAATAAAATCAGGCTGGTTCGCCATGGCAATAAAAACAATGGTACCAAAACAATGAAGAAGTGCGCTTATGATGGCGATTGGCATAGTCCATTGACGAATCTTCCATTTATATAGAGTTAAGGAAAAACTTAATACTATCCAACTTAAAATAAAAGGTTTAAACGACAAAAGGGTATCTTGATTGAAAATTGGCATGACAAATTTTAAGCCAATTCTGTCATCAGATGAGTAAATTCCGATAAGATGAGAAGCGTTAAAATAAATGAAAGAAAAAAAGGCTATTCCTAAAAAGCTAAATATAATATCACTTAGTGGTATGTTATTGTCTTTGGAGATTGCAGTAATTTTCTTTAAATCTTCAGGTGTCCATTTTTTGCTCCCTCTAATAAAGGGAATTTGCATTTCAGTGCCACCATAGCGCTCCGCTATAATAAAGGTAACGGTAACCCAAAAAAGTACTTGTAATACTACTCCAATAACGCTAGCAACTGTTGTAGAAAAAGCTTTGATGATTGTAGACAAAAATATTCCTTGTTCTGGAAATGAAAAAATACCACTTACAAGGTGAACAATTAATGTTATAAGAATTGCCCAGGGAATAATCAATTTGATTGTCTGAATGTAAGTATCGTATAATTCAGGGCCAATTAAATATTTAGGTCGATCTTGATAATTCATAGCAAGCTTTGCTGGGTCCCCAAGCTTTAATAATACTTCTTTTACCTCTAATTCTGAATAATTGTCAGGTAACATATCCTCAATTGTAGATTTTAGTTCGAGCTCAATAGCATTTCGCTTGTTTTTAGCGATCCTTCTAGTCACTTCATAAATATAGGCATCAATCAGATCCAACTTTTTCATCCTCCTCAGGTAATGTATATAGCTCTTACACCGTCGTTAGAAGCTAAACGTACTGATACATAATCTTTTGGGGCAATCTTCTATACTGCACAGTAGGCTAATTTATAGAGAGTGATAACTGCTGTTATTGAATGCTCTCGGTTTGAGACGCAAGCTCATCATTTCATGGTGCTTTATTGTTATCATACAGCATTAAAAGTCTTGTGGTAATATATGTTATTAATAGATGCTTGAAATAATGTAAAACCAAATCGGCTAAACCAAAATTATTTTGGACAATAGGAGGGTGTAAATGCGATCTGTAAAGAAGTTACTACAGGAAGATGAGATTTTAAAGTATGTAAATATTGTGATTGGTGCCTATCCAGGGGTAGTGGAAGCGTCCCAACAAACAACAGAACGATTAATATCAGTTTTTAAGCATAACCTTAGCAATGAACCTTCTATAAATTATTATGGGCTATGGGAGGATAAAGATTTATTGGGTTGTATGCGTATCCATGACTTTGAGATGAACCTATTTTCAAAAATAATTCCAATTGGTGGTGTAGGACAAGTTGCTGTTGACCTACTACATAAAAAAGAGCGAGTTGCCAAAGAACTAATTGATCATTTTTATAATATTTTTTTAGAGAAAGATGTCCACATCGTTGCTTTATATCCATTTAGACCTGATTTTTATAAAAAAATGGGCTTTGGCTATGGACCTCAAATGTACCAGTACTTAATAGAACCCTCTAGTTTTCCTAAAGGACCAACAAAACAGCATATCAAATATGTAAGCGAACAAGATCAGCAGCAGGTTGCAGACTGTTATAACAGAATAGCGCTTAAAAAGCATGGCATGTTTATCAAAACCCAATCTGAGCTAACAACCATTTTTAAAAATAAGCAAAACTATATTATTGCCGTTGAAAAAGATGATTATATTGAAGGTTATGTGGTGTTTTCGTTTAAAAAGCAAAGCGAGACGAATTTTATGTTAAATAATATGGTCATAAAAGAATTTATATATGAAACTCCAGAGGCTTTACTAGAACTCAGTACGTTTTTCAATAGCCAAGCAGATCAAATAAACAGAATTGAATGGAATACACAGGATGATAATATTCATTTCTTTTTAGGTGATGTACGAAATGGCTCCAATCATTTAATTCCAAGTGTATACCATGCAAATGCTGTTGTAGGGATTGGGTTAATGTATCGAATAATAAATGTTAGAGGTTTCTTTCAGGAACTAAAAACACATAATTTTAATAATAGTAATATGACGGTTAAGCTTACAGTTTCTGATTCACTATTAGCAGAAAACAACCAGACCATCATATTACAGGCAGTAGATGGCTATATAGAAATGATAGAAAATGAAAGCTATGATGTAGAAATGATTATTGATATTGCGGAGCTTTCTTCACTAATGATGGGCGTTGTCACGGTTCAAGAACTATTTATGCTTGGCAAGGTAAAGATTAGCGATAGTCAGCATTTACAGGCATTGCATAAACTTTTCTTTGTTTTTGAAAAACCAATGTGTTTGACAGCCTTTTAATAGTAAAGAGAAGTACACTGCATCACTGCATATAGAGGATTACTCTTTTTTAAAAAGAATGGATGAACGAATAGGTCTTTCTAATGGAGTAATATTGATAATAAAATAGCTAATAATTAAAATTAAAATAATAAGGGAATAGATCAAAGTGTTAATAGGATGATCGTGCTCAACGATAATTAATCGAATCATGGCAGTTATTCCAATATAAATAAAGTATCTTAGAGGGAAATGATACTCCTCTTTAAAGTACTTAATAATCATCGTAATAAATTCAAAATACAAAAAGAAAATTAGAATATTCGCGAGGAAAAGTTTATAATCACCAGTACCATCTGCTAATAATATGTGTAGAAATTCAATTAGTTCTTTCATAAGCAGGAAGGCTAATATAAGAGCTAACAATACAAGGCATACATTGAGAAACAGTTGTAAAGTTTTTGGTACAGCTTTCACAAGTTGCATATACGTATAATGCTTTTGATTCATGCTATTCCTCCATTTTCTTATTTAAAAATAATATTTATTTTATAGAATATGAAAAAAACATTATAAAGAGAATGGTGACTGTCAGAATAATTGTTACTATTTCGTGTATTTTATTAATACTATAGAATATAACATGACAACGTAAATGTGGAATGCGTAATACTGTAAATTACTGTATAGTATTGTAAAAGAAAGTTTTTAAAAAAATTAGGCGGTATGCTAAAATAGATGTGCATGAATATAAAATAAAAGGGGTTTTTTTAAATGGCAAATGCAGCAAAAAATGATGCGAAAATTACACCAGAGCGTTTGGAAGAAGCGTTAGATGTTCGTGACCGTCTTATTATTGAATTATTAGTAAAAGTACTTGACGAGAAATTAGTCATTGAACGTCCTGTATTACGTGAGCGCTTAGGTAACCTTGTTGAGCTTTCTAATCATGATGCAGAACTAAAAGAAACTTTACATGCAGTAATCAACAAGCTGTAAAAATTATTTCTGACTATAGACAAATTCAAAGAAATTTGAGTTTGCCTATAGTCTTTTTTTATTAGTATAAGCCGTTTCTCTACTAAATAAAAAAACAAAATACCTCGAAAGCTCACGAGATATTTTGTCTATTTGAGCGACTTTGAAAACAGTCGCTTTTAAAAATTTAATATACTTTATCGCCGTTAAAAATTGAATTCTTTACGATTACATAATCTACATTTCGTATAGCTTCTAGCTTAGTGCCACCTGCATACGAAATAGATGATTGAAGGTCTTGTTGCATTTCAATTAAAGTATCTTTCAGGCTACCTTTATGCTCCACAAACATTTTTTTACCTTCAACATTTTTCTTCTCACCTTTTTGGAATTCAGAAGCAGAGCCGAAGTATTCTTTTACTAATTTACCTTCGATTTCGATTGTTTCACCAGGTGATTCCTCATGACCTGCAAATAAAGAACCAATCATAACCATTGAAGCACCGAAACGGACAGATTTTGCAATATCCCCATTTGTACGGATACCACCATCAGCAATAATAGGTTTAGTTGCAGCCTTTGCACACCAACGTAATGCTGCAAGCTGCCAACCACCTGTACCAAAACCTGTTTTGATTTTTGTAATACAAACTTTACCTGGCCCAATACCAACCTTCGTTGCATCTGCACCAGCGTTTTCAAGTTCACGCACAGCTTCAGGCGTACCAACATTACCAGCGATGACAAAGCTATTTGGTAGATGTTTTTTAATATGTTGAATCATACGAATAACAGCGTTTGAATGACCATGTGCAATATCAATCGTGATGAATTCAGGAACTAGGTTAGCGGCTGCTAACTCTTCTACAAAAGCATATTCCTCTTCTTTTACTCCAACACTAATCGAAGCAATTAAGTTACGGCTTTGCATATCTTTAATGAATTGAATACGTGTTTCTGGATTGAAACGGTGCATGATATAGAAGTAACCGTTTTCAGCAAGTTTAGCTGCGATATTTTCATCAATAATAGTCTGCATGTTTGCAGGTACTACTGGTAATTTAAATTTATGTCCACCTAAAGTAACAGATGTATCACATTCTGATCGACTTTCTACAATACATTTTGCGGGAATTAGTTGAATATCCTCATAGTCAAATACGTTATCCATTATATACACTCCTAAAATACGAATATTTTTAAATGTTTACTTTAAATTGTTCGCCATTTGGTAATTTACATGATTTTTAAGTAAAAGTCAAAGATTTTAACAAAATAAATAAAAAATTTTGTAGGAGGGACAAAAAAGTGACGGAAACATAAACATTTTTGAAAGTGTAATATGTAGTCAAAAGTGAAATGGAGTCGCAATTCATTTTACTTTTTTCAATGTTAACAGCTAGTTATATACTATGCCTTTTATATAATGAAAGTAATTCTATTGTCTTTATTTAAGTTAATTTGATGAGGTGACTTATAATGGAGTTTATTAGAAAGTACATCTATATTTTTCACTTTGTATTATTGTTTATAACGTTATCGCTTTGGTCATATTTTAGAAAGGGCAGTTGGGATTTGTTTAATAATTTTTTTTATTCTATATGGGTAGTAATTGTTTTCATATTCATAGATGCCTTATTTAGTATGAAAAAACGGGAAAGAAAGTAATACTCACTTACTAATAAGTTTAGTATCGAGTTGGCCATTAGCCATAAAGATAAAGCTAAATAGTATAACCCATCAAGTAAAGCTTCGGCAGCCAAAGTTATAAAACAAGGATTTCCTAATGATAAGACTAGCTTATCGTTCGCAATCTAAGTACAATATAGTTGTTTCAGAAAATTCAGAGGAGTGGTGGAAATGGCGGTAGAGGTGTATTTAATTTTTAATGGTAATTGTCGAGAGGCTGTATCATTTTATGAGCAAGTTTTTAATACGGACAAGGCTGAAATTATGACATTTGGCGATTCACCAAGTGATCCAAGCTATCCATTACCAGAAGAAGCAAAAAATCTCGTAATGCATACACGTTTATCGATTTTGGGAAGCACAGTAATGTTTTCTGATACATTCCCAGGTTCACCATTCACAATTGGCAACAACGTAACATTGGCTGTTGTGTCCGATGATGAAGCCCAATTGCGACAAGCATTTGAAGGACTTAAAGAAGGTGGCAAAGTAACGATGGAGCTACAAGAAACGTTTTGGAGTAAATGTTACGGGTCTCTTACTGATAAGTTTGGAATTGAATGGCAGATTAGCCATGAAGAAAAAGCTAAATGATTTTATAACGAAGCACGATGAGCAGAGGGAAACCTTTGCTCATCGTGCATTTTTTAATATTTAAAACGGTTTACATAGCTTTGTAATTCATCAGCCATATCGAGTAATGCTTTGGCAGATGCAGTCATTTCTTGCATAGAGGATAATGTTTGTTCAGTTGAAGCGGCAACTTCCTCTGAAGCCGCTGCATTAAGCTTAGCGTGGTCGGTTAATTCAATCGCAGTTGCTGAAACTTCCTCCACTACCGCTGAAATTTCTTGCGCGGAAGCTGAGATACCCTCCATTTTTGGGGCAATATTGCGTAAGGTTTCAGTAATATTAGCAAATTTTTTGCTTGTATCTTCTGATAACAGTATACCTTCTTGTACATCTGAAGATGCTTTAACCATTGTTTCAACAGATTTAGCAGTATCTTGCTGAATACGTGAAATAAGCGAGGAAATTTGCTCTGCAGATTGATGTGATTGCTCGGCTAGTTTTCTAACTTCATCGGCCACTACGGCAAAACCTTTACCATGTTCACCTGCTCTAGCAGCCTCAATTGCAGCGTTTAAAGCTAGTAAATTTGTTTGGTCTGAAATAGCACTTATAATTTCTAAAATGGAACCAATCTCTTTTGAACGATCGTAAAGCGACTTAATCATTTTGTCTGATTGCGCAACCGACTCATTAATTGAATTCATTTGGTTGACAGTCCGCTCAACAGATTGACCACCCTCTTCTGCTTGCACAATAGCGTTGCTAGAAAGATCTGTAACTTGCATGGCGCTATCGGCCACTTCAACGATACCTTGTGCAATTTCCTCAATAGAGATAGCATTTTGGTCACTACCCGTTGTCTGACTTTCTGCACTAATGGCTACTTGTTGCATCGCCTGTGCAACTTGCTCTGAAGATGCAATATTTTGTTCTGCATGTGCAGATAATCCATGTGCAGATGCTTGCACATGTTGGACGCTTCGATCAACATTGCGAATAAGCTTTTTCAAATTAACTTTCATTGAAACGAAAGCCTCTCCAAGCTGTCCAATTTCATCCTTAGAATGTATTTCGATAAATTCTGTTAAATCGCCTTCGCTAATTTTAATAGCGCTATGCTTTAGTCGATTAATTGGATTTACAATGGATTTAATCATCAGAAGCATAAACACAACGCCGACAATAATTGAAATAACAATAATGATTAAGTTGATATTAAAGGTTGAAGCTGCAGCTTTTGTTGCTTCAGCTGAAAACATTGTACCAACAAGCTTCCAACCTGTTAGTTCATTGGTGATAAATTGTAGCTGTCGATCCTTTTCAGCAATTGTACCGCTGTCTTGCTCATAAATTTTTGCAATATAGCTTTCAGTAGCTTCTGAACCACTTTCTTTATCGTGTTGGGAAATATATATTTTGTTGTTATCTAAAAGTGAGGCAAAGCCTGTTTTTCCGATGTGAATATCATTGGTAATGTCACTTAGTGTAGATATATTGAGATCTAAACCAATGACACCGGAACCATCTGGTAAAGCTTGTGTAATTGTAATAACCATAGCACTTGAAGCTTGTGAAATATAAGGTGCTGTAATGGCTATTTGCCCCTTATTACTTAACGCTTGCATATACCAAGGTCTTGTACGTGGATCAAAGTCACTTTGGTATTGTTGTGCAGGCTCATCTATAATCTTACCTTCACTAGTCCCGAGATAGACTAGCTCAACTTCTGGATGCATATTTACGTATTCTTGTAATAGCGATTTAAGCTCTGGAACTTTACTTTCTTGTAAATAAGATTGATTAATTTTCTTGGTGAAATATTGGATGTCTTCAATCTTCGGTTTAATAGTACCTGTAATATTCGTATCAAGCATTCGAATACTTTCGGTAGCACTTGCTTGCTGTTCCTTAGAAATTTGCTTCTCTGCACTTTGGTAAGAAATGATCCCAATGATGAATGTTGGGATGAGAAGTATTGCTAAGAATGAAAAAATGAGCTTTTTTCGGAAACTTAGTTTTGTCACTTGTGGTTATCCTCACTATAATATTATTGTTCTATACATTTCCCAAGAAGGTAAATAATAGATGACTAGCTCATTTTAACAAAAAAAAATTAAAAGTTAAGTCTTTATCAGTTTTTCTTTTATTAAGATAATTAAGAAAATCTCAAAATTGCACTAAAAATAATGACTGCTAAAGACATATAATATTATGTTTTGATGTATACTATTGTTCAAAAGGGAGGGCTTTGTCATGATTCAACAAATTGGACAAGTAATGTTGTATGTAAATGATCAAGATGCAGCTGTAGCGTTTTGGACAGAAAAAATTGGATTTGTAGTAGTAGCAGATAATACGGAGGCGGAGATGCGTTGGATTGAAATTGCCCCTACAAAAGACGCACAAACGTCGTTTGTACTACACAACAAAGAAATGATTGCTAAAATGCAGCCTGAATTAAATTTAGCAACACCTTCTATTATGTTTTACGCCGATAATATAACGGAGATGTATCAAGATTTCCAAACGAAGGGAATTAAAGTGGGAGACTTAGTAATGATGCCAATGGGTAGAGTCTTTAACTTTGCGGACCACGAAAATAATTACTTCGCTTTAGTTGAAAAATAACATGTAGGGTCGTTTTAACGTCCTAAAAAATCCGCCTGCTTTCCGTCGAACATAGCATAGGACAGCCTTGTTTTCTCTTAGGGCTAATGTTTTATGTTGTGTTCGCAGGAATGTATGCGGACTTTTTAAGTTTATATCGATATTCACGTATTATGTTAAATCCTCGCCAAATATGGACACGGATTGTCGATCAACTACAAATTCCCGACCATTCCATTTTAAGATGTTTTCAACATACCCTAAACCATCTGCATGATATCTGCCCGCAATTTCCTGATAGGCTAATAGTTGATATGTTCCTTCCCGAGCATAATCAACAGGATATAATCCACTAATAGGGTCAACCCAGCCTTCAATCGGTTGCTTCAATGTACCGTCCTTATTATAAATTTCTGCTAAATAATCGGCTCCTTTATAATTTAAATCGAGAATATATCGTTTTTTAGGGTTTGCGCTACGGACAGATGCTTTATAGTTGTTTAAATAATTTACTGAATAAGTGAGTTTATTATTAAATGACTCCGTATCAAATATTGAAAGCAATTTTCCGTTGATTGAGGAAAAAATCTCCCCATTAATAATGCCACCACTGCCGCCTGTATCAGAAATAACAAGAATATCTTCTATATGATCCCCTGTAAAATCGCCTAGAAAAATTGTAGGGTTATAGCCAATGTTTTCTTTTAGCCCAATTTGTTGGAATTGTCTTGTTTGTCCGTAAAAGACAACTAGTGTTAGATTCTGCCATAGGGGACTTTCCAGCGTCTTAGTACCCATTAAAAAAACTGTATCAAAAAAGCCATCACCGTTTATATCTCCAAATTTTGTTTGAATAATTTGAGGAGCTATTTGTGCAATATTTACAGTATTTGGAGACTGATTCATATTTTTGGTCATTTATACACCTCTTTCTTAGTGTTAGCATATGTTTTAAATACAGCTTCGTGCACAAAATAAAGAGCTGAAAGAAGGAGAAAACAAAACCCTATAATTCTTACAAAAAAACTTGTAATTATCCATTGACAATTAAACTTGTTGAAAGTATCATAATGACAATGAATCTGAAAATTCAGTACTACAGTGATCTCACTACTAATGTAGGTAGAGATTTTTTTAAAACATTAATTCTTAGTAAATATATATGTTTTATATAATTTAGGAAGAAGGAGATTTCTTGAAAGAGTTATTTATTAAAACTGAGCGCCAGCATTACTGGTTGGAGCAGCTTGCATCAATTGCGGAACCAATTAAATCCGAGGCTGTAGAAGTCGATGAGCAATCGCGTTTCCCATTTGAGGCACATAAGCTATTATTGCAAATCGGCTATCCAAAACTAACATTACCAAAACAATATGGCGGAGAGGGATTATCTGTTTACGATATGATACTCGTTCAAGAAACACTAGCTAGCTACGACGAGAACGCCTCTCTTTCATTAGGATGGACTCTAGGCGTTGTTGGTGAGATATATGACAAGAAGTTATGGGCAGACGATATTCTCCAAGAGTTTGCTTTGGAAGTACAAAAAGGTGCCATCATAAATCGAGCTGTCAGTGAATTAGCAACTGGTAGTCCGACACGAGGTGGCCGCCCTGGAACAACTGCTGTATCAACAGATAATGGCTGGTTATTAAATGGCCGTAAAATATTTACGACAGCATCACCTGTACTAGATTATTTCTTAACATCTGCTTGGATTGAAGAAAAGGGGCAAATAGGCTTCTTTCTCATTCATAAAGATGTAACAGGTCTATCAATTGTAGAAAACTGGGAAATGTCTGCGATGCGTGGCACAAGCAGTCATGATTTAGTGTTAGAGAATGTTGTGGTCCCTAAAAATCATTTAGTAGAATTGCCGAATCACCCAAGCGGTGGCAAAATCAATGGCTGGATTTTACATATTCCAGCTACTTACTTAGGGATTGCACAGGCAGCCCGCGACTATGCGTTACATTTTGCTAATCATCATCAACCAAATAGTTTAAATGCGCCGATTAGTACATTGCCTAATGTACAGCAGCTATTAGGTGATATTGAATTGAAGCTCCAACAGGCACGATTTGTGTTATATGGGGTAGCGGAAGCTTATGATGATCCAGCAAGACGAGATACTTTAACGAATGAAATGGCGGTTGCAAAGCACACCGTGACAAATATTGCGATAGAAGTTGTAGATAAGGCGATGCGTGTTGTTGGAGCAAAAAGTTTGCAGCTTACGAATCCACTACAGCGCTATTATCGCAATGTTCGTGCAGGTTTACATAACCCGCCAATGGATGATATGACGATTATTAAACTAGCAACAGCTGCTATTGAGCAGCAGAAATTAACAGAACATTAATATTAAAATCACTTGAGATTAAGGGGAAATGACATATGTTTAAACAAAAGAAAAAATTATTTCAATTTGCAGCAGTCGGGTTGGCTTCTCTTGCTATTTTAGCAGGATGCAGTTCTAGCGAAGCATCTAAAAATGAAACTGAAGATGGGGTTAAAGTTCGAACTGTAAAGGTTGCTTACGATCAAGCTTCTAAGCCAATTAGCTATATTGATGATAAGGGAAATCCAACTGGTTATGATGTGGAAGTAATGAAGCTAGTAGATGAATTATTACCAGAATATAAGTTTGAATACGTAGGGACTACAAGCGATGATTTACTAATCGGTGTAGAGCAAGGAAAGTACCAAGTAGGTGTAAAAAATGCATTCTTTACGCAGGAACGTACAGAGAAGTTTATATTCCCTAAAGAGTTTTTAGGGTTAAGTAGTGCAGGTTTAGTGCTACGTAAAGAAGATGAAGGTGTAAAAACATTAGCTGACTTTGCGACAAAGGGCTATGCACTAGCGCCAATCGCTGCAAACAATGCACAGTATACAATTATTGATGAGTACAATAAAGCAAATCCAACTAACGAAGTTAAATTACAAGCTGGTGATGCATTTACTGTGGATGTTGTGCAATGGGTAAATGAAGGTCGCGTTGATGGTGGTGTCATGATTGAAGGGCCATTTAAACAGCAAGTATTAGCCGATGATGGCGCTTATCATAACTTAAAAGATGAAGTTGTTTACAACGAATTTGCAGTGATTAAAACATGGCCATTATTCAACAAAAAAGAGCAAGAATTTGCGGATGCTTACGATAAAGCTATTGCCCAAATTAAGGAACAAAAGAAAACAAGTGAATTAAGTAAAGAATTTTATGGCCGTGATTTATTTGAAGTGTTAGAAAACGTAAATCGATAATTTTTTTAAGGCTGCCTGAGTCAACATACTCAGCAGTCTTTCTTAATAAACGGAGAACGAAGGTTTTGTTCCGTAGCAGCCTTTAGTGAAGACATTTGATAAAGTTGGTGAGGAAATGGAGAAGTATTTTGATGCCTCGTACATTTGGAACGCTATTCCCTTATTATTGCCGTTTTTAAAAGTAACCTTTTTAGTTGCAGGTTCTTCCATTGTATTAGGTACATTTTTCGGCTTGTTATTAGCTACAGCAAAGTTAAGTTCAATGAAAGTGTTACAAAAAATAGCGAACTTGTATACAACGATTATGCGTTGTACGCCATCTATCGTTCTATTATTCCTTGTATACTACGGAGTACCTGCATTAGCAGAAAACATAGGTTTAAATCTTCATGCGATAGATACAGCGTTCTTTGTTGTCGTAACGTTCACATTGCAGTTTGCTGCAATAATGTCAGAAGTGATTAGATCTGCTTATTTGGCTATTAACAAGGGGCAGTATGAAGCGGCTGTTAGCGTAGGATTAACACCATTCCAAGCTTATCGGCGTATCATTTTCCCCCAAGCACTTGTTATTGCATTGCCGAACTTCGGGAATGGCATGATTGCGTTATTACAAGAAGGTGCATTAGCTTACACAATCGGCTTAATCGATATTGTTGGGAAAGCGAATTTAATTATAGCTAGTAATATCAATGCGCATGCACTAGAAATTTATATTGCACTTGCGATTGTCTATTGGGTACTATCCATTATTATTGAAAAATTCTTTGCTATGTTGGAAAAGTTTTTCGGCAAGGGGAAAAGAACGTTAGAAACGACGTAAGGAGGCGTAATCATGAACTATCAATTTTTAGTTGAAACCTTTTTTGTGGCATTATCCGGTGTACCGATTGCACTCCTTGTAACGGTTGTTGCGTTGCTCGTTGCCCTACCACTAGGATTTTTATTAGCACTAACACGCATCAATAAAATTCCAGTTATTCATCATCTAGCAAAAATTTATGTGTCCTTTGTTCGAGGCACTCCAATTATTATTCAGATATTTATTATTTATAGTAGCATTCCACTCATTCTAAAGATGATTTTTGAAAAATATCATATTGCCTATGATATATATAAAATCAATCCAATTTGGTATGCATTTATTGTCTTTGCCTTTAGTACAACAGCTATATTAATAGAGGTATTCCGCTCGGCTTTAAGCACTATTGAGAAGGGCCAGCTTGAGGCAGCACACGCTGTCGGTTTAACGACTTTTCAAGCCTATCGACGAATTATTATTCCACAAGCATTAGTCGTGGCTATGCCGAATATTTGTACAGCAACAGTGAACTTAATAAAAGCGACGTCATTGGGATATGCCATGTCATTGCCAGAAATTACACTGAAAGCCAAAGTAGCTGCCAATGTAGGCTACAATTATGTGGAAGCATATCTTGATATTTTCATCGTGTATTTAATTTTGTGTAGTACGGTTGAATACCTGTTTAAGCGATACGAGAAACATTTGAGCAAATACAAAATGGCAAATGCCTAAGGGGCGATTATCATGTTAAAAATCAAAAATATTCACAAATCATTTGGCAACAATGAAATTTTAAAAGGTGTAGACTTATCGATTGATAAAGGTGATGTTGTAGTTATTTTAGGCCCGAGTGGCTCAGGTAAAACGACTTTATTGCGTTGCATTAACTTTTTAGAGAAGGCCGATCAAGGGCATGCGACGTTTGGAAATATCGATGTGGATTTTCAAAATGTAAAGAAGAAGGATGTCCATGCGATTCGACAACGTGTTGCTTTTGTATTCCAAAATTACAACCTCTTTACTAATAAAACAGCTTTAGAAAATGTTACAGAAGGGCTTGTAATTGGTCGAAAAATAGCAAAAGCTGAGGCTATTGAAATCGGCAAAAAGGCGCTCGACAAAGTGGGTTTGTCAGAAAAATATGATGCTTATCCAAGTCAGTTGTCAGGTGGTCAACAGCAGCGTGTT
This sequence comes from Lysinibacillus sp. NPDC093210, assembly GCF_044753985.1. Classification (NCBI taxonomy): domain Bacteria; kingdom Bacillati; phylum Bacillota; class Bacilli; order Caryophanales; family Bacillaceae; genus Lysinibacillus; species Lysinibacillus sp. NPDC093210. The sequence goes on from NZ_JBIVOE010000007.1 coordinate 140,272, forward strand.
GGTATAGCTCGTGCAGTTGCCTTGAATCCAGATATTATTTTGTTTGATGAACCGACCTCTGCGCTTGATCCAGAGTTAGTAGGAGAAGTGTTGACCGTTATGAAAAACATTGCGAAAGAAGGCACGACAATGCTTGTAGTAACGCATGAGATGGGTTTTGCAAAGGATGTCGCAAACCGCGTTATTTTTATGGACGGTGGTGTTGTTGTGGAAGAGGGGAGCCCGCATGATATATTCGTTAGTCCAAAAGAGGAGCGGACGAAGAAGTTTTTAAAACGTGTAACACCAGAGGACTATACGTTTTATATTTAAGGTTCTCCTCGAGTGAAACTAGTTTATCGTCTTTTAGTGGCAGGGATTTGGCTCCAATCGTTGTAATCTCTCTTTTTTGACCAATTATTGAGTTTTTAATTGTCAATGCTCAATATTGAATTTATACTTTTACTTGAAAAAATAGGTTCAATCCTAGCGTGCTTATATTGATTGTCGATACTCATTGTAGGCATAACAAGGAGCTGAGCTTTAAAGTTTTCGAAAAAATTTTGAGAACTTACAGCAAAAGATAAATTAACAAAAGGGGTTTAAAACAATGCCACTCACTTTTGCACATCCTGCTGCTGTATTGCTGTTCTCCAGAAAAAGCAAATACATTAATTTTTCTGCAATGGTTTTCGGTAGCATGTCTCCAGATTTTGAATATTTTCTAAGAGGTCAACCTATTGGTGAAATAGGACATACTTTTATGGGGTTTATTACTTTAAATCTACCTTTAGTAGCTTTACTCTACTTTATATATCATTACTTTATCCATCAAACCTTAATTAGTCATTTGCCTATTTTACTACAAGATACTTATACCAAAAGAGTAGATTCAAATAAAATGTTGAATTTAGTAGTCTTTATTTATTCTGCATTGTTTGGCATGTTTACTCATGTAGTATGGGATTCCTTTACTCATATAAATGGGTATATGGTGTTTCATTTCCCCGCAGTATTCACCAAAATCTATAGTATTTACGGTTTTGAAATACCATTGTATAAGTTTTTACAACATGGTAGTACATTATTTGGAATAATTTTAATAATTGGTTATATGTATTTTAGAGCTTTATCTCAAAGACATAATAATACCAATGTTTGTATTAAGCGTAAGCTCATTTATTGGTCAACTATATTTCTAGTTACGTCATTATTAGTTATTATTTGGTATGTAATAGACTATGTTTCAGTTTTAAATTACGGAATAATTGTTGTCAGAATAATAGATTCTTTTTTAATAAGTTTATTACTAATAACAATCTACTTAAAGTATAGGCCAAACAAAGATTGCAATTAGATTGAATATGAGCTGGGTTGTCCTTCTGTAACAAGCAATGAGAAGCTTAAGGCTTTATCACATAGTTGTTTCTTCTAAAGAGACTGTTCTGAAAATGGAACAGTCTTTTTTTTATGATAGAAAGTTACTGAAAATAAAGTAATGTCGTTTATTCAAAAGAAGATGATATTAGTACACGAACGATTTTACCTATGCGTAGAATTACTGTTTTCTAAAACCAAACGCATATAAATTTACAATGCTCTAATTGATTAAAGTAGTAAATTTGCGCTGTATTGTAAATAAAACTTTAATACTTTATAAAACAGAATTATCAAAAAATATTGACATTTCAGTTTTATTTTTTTATATTTTTACTAATATATTTCCGTTTATCGGAATATATTTCCGCGTAACGGAAAAGGGGTGAAGTGGGTTTCTTGTCTAGTGTAGCAAGTTTCTACTTTTGAAAGGGTTTTATATTACGAATGTAAAGGGGAGAGAGAATGGCAAATTTACAGGAAAATAATAATTTAGAAGAGCCAAAAGTTAAAGGTATCAATGCGTTTGTTTTAATGTTTATCATTATTTTGGTAATGAGCGCCCTTACTTATATTATTCCAGCAGGTCAGTACGATCGAGTGGAGAGTAATGGTCGAATGGTTGTGGATCCTGAATCATTTCATTATATTGATTCGAGTCCAGTTGGTTTTCTTCAAATATTTAATAGTGTCCATTTAGGGTTGCTGGAAGGTGCCTCCATTATTTTATTTGTATTTTTATTTGGTGGCGCACTTGGTATCATGCAAAAAACGGGAGCTATTGATTCATTTATTAAAGTAATGGCTTCTAAGTTTGGCAAGAAGGAGTATGTATTAATTCCAATTCTTATATTAATCTTCGCTAGTTTAGGAACTTTAATCGGTTCGGCTGAGGATACGCTAGTATACATTGCGATTATTATTCCATTAACGATGGCTCTTGGAATGGACGCAATTACAGGATTTGCGATAGTAATGCTAGGGACATTAGCTACTGGATTTACATCGGGGATTACAAATCCGTTTAACATCGGGGTTGCCCAAACGATAGCTGAATTGCCAATGTATTCAGGTATGTCCTATAGAATTATCGTATTTTTTGTTTTTTATCTTTTAACGGTAATCTATATTATTAGACATGCTAAAAAAGTAAAAAAAGACCCGTCTAAAGGGATTTACGGGAAATTTAAGCCAGAAGAAAGTGTTGAAATATCATTAGACTTTAAAATGAGTGGGCGCCACTTTTTAGCTTTGCTTGTGTTATTGGCGAATTTTGTCGCATTAATTGTTGGCGTTATTAAGTTCCAATGGTATATCAGTGAAATTGGTGGCGTGTTCCTACTAAGCAGTATTATTATGTCAATAATTTGTAAAATGAGCCCGAATAAGATGGCTGAAGGCTTTATTTCAGGAGCTAGAGATATGGTAGAGGGTGCGCTTATTATTGGCTTTGCTCAAACTATTTTAGTTATTACTACATCAGGTGGCTTAATTGATACGATTTTACATTTTGTAGCGAATGCAGTAAGTGTACTACCTGCTTCTATTAACGCGGTGGGCATGTTCTTACTACAGCTTTGCCTAAATTTCTTAGTGCCATCAGGAAGTGGACAAGCGGCTTTGACAATGCCAATTATGACACCGTTAGCAGATTTAATTGGTGTATCAAGACAGACAGCGGTATTGGCTTTCCAGTTTGGAGACGGTATTTCAAACATGGTAATCCCTACAAGCGGTGTATTGTTAGCAGGTCTAGCAATCGCAGGTATTCCATTCTCTAAATGGTTTAAATGGGTGTTCCCATACTTCGCTATTCAAACAGCTTTAGCTATAATTTTACTAATTATCGCTCACGCAATGAATTACGGACCGTTTTAACTTTGTAGAATGATAGGAGGATTTGCAAATGATAGAAACAAAAGATTTAAAACAACAAGTCATTGCCTGGAGACAGCATTTACATATGCATCCAGAGTTATCACATCAAGAACATGAAACAGCAAATTATATTTATAATCAATTAATAACATTCCCACATTTAGAAGTGAAGCGCTTAACTGAAACGAGCGTTTGCGCATTTTTAAAAGGAACAAAGACAGAAGGTAATGGTCATACAATTTTATTACGTGCTGACATCGATGCATTGCCAATTGAGGAAGAAACCGATCTGCCTTTTAAATCAAAAAATCCAGGTGTCATGCATGCTTGTGGGCATGATGCACACCCAGCCATGTTATTGGGGGCTGCAAAAGCATTAGCTGAGCGTGGAACGGATTTCAATGGTGAAATTCGTTTCGTTTTCCAACATGCAGAGGAGGTAACACCAGGGGGAGCAGCTCAACTTGTTTCTCTAGGTATCGCAGAAAACGTAGATTATGCATTTGCATTACATGTAAGCCCTGATTATAAAGTTGGTCAGTTTGCCATGAAGGATGGGAAATTTACAGCAGCGGCGGATGATTTTGAGATTAAGATTTATGGACGTGGTAGCCATGCATCTATGCCTGAAGTAGCGATTGACCCGTTGTTAATTGGTTCAGAAATGGTTGTTGCACTGCAAACAATCGTGTCGCGTAAAGTACCAAGCATCCATGCACCTGTTTTAACGGTAGCACAGTTCCATTGTGGCACAGCATTAAATATTATTGCTGATACTGCTGAGCTAGGTGGTACAATACGTTCACTAGACGCGACAGTACGTGTCGATGCTCGTCGTCATTTAGAAAAGATTGTCAATGGTATAGCGTCGATGCACGGAGCAACAGTAGAGATTAAATGGGAGCTTGGTTGTCCTTCAGTGACAAACGATAAGGAGCTAACGGCTTTATCACGACGTATAGCTGGCGATATTGTTGGAGCAGAGGGTGTACAAGAATTAGCTGCGCCAATGTTCGGCACAGAGGATTTTGCAGATTTTTCTGAGGCTGTCCCTTCTTCTATGCAGTTTATAGGGGTGCATAACGAAGAGTTTGGGGAAGCATATCCGTTGCACCACCCACGCTTTAAACTTGATGAGGATGCCCTTATTTACGGTGTACGCTATTTTGAAAATATCGCTCGAACATTATGCCCATAAAAAAACACCCGCCATAGATGGCGGGTGTTTTCGTGTGTCGGTGTAAGGTATCTAGTAGTTAATTGGAGTAGAGGGCGATGACTCCCATGAGACAGCACAAAATATAAGACACACCAATCCGCGCAAAAGCGAGGGTTGCGGTTTACAGTGTGCCCGCGGAAAGTGTCCGCCCGTAACGGAAAGCAACGGCAATAGTCCTCTGCAAACTAAAACACCCGCCTATGCAGGAGGGTGTTTATATGATAAAGTGTATTATTTTGTATAGTTATCGAAATAACCTTGAATATAAATCATTGGTGTTCCTTTGTCGCCTGAGCCTGAAGTTAAGTCAGAAAGAGAACCGATTAAGTCTGTTAATTTACGAGGCGTTGTACCTTGAGCTGCCATTTGACCAGTTAAATCCTCGTCTTTATTTTGAATATATTCAGAGATAGCTGCTTTTAATTCTTCTCCACGAAGATCAGCAAAATCGTTATCTGCTAAGTATTTTAATTTCACTTCATTAGGTGTACCATCTAAGCCTGCAGTGAAGGCAGGAGATACAACTGGGTCAGCAAGCTCCCAAATTTTACCTACAGGATCTTTGAACGCGCCATCGCCATAAACCATTACCTCTACTGTTTTACCAGTAGCTTCTTTGATTTTTGCTTGGATGCCGTCAACGATTGGTTGGCAAGTATGTGGGAATAATTTTACACTTTCTTCTGTCGCTTTGTTTGAACCAAGTAAGCCGTATTCAGCATTGAAGCCTGAACCATTTACAGATACAGCTAAAATGTTATCTAACGAGAATACTTTTTCAGCACCATTCGTTGTTAAAATACGTTTTGTACGGAAGCGAGTGTGAATATCACATGTTAGTACACTTTTTGTATAGTCTAAAATTGTTTTCGGGTTGTTTGAGAAGATTACTTCACAAGCAGCACCTTCAGCTTCAATTAATTCTTTGTAGTATTCGATATAATCCACACCTGTAAATGTGTGCTTTTTATAGCCGAAATGTTCACGGAATTCAGCTTCCGTTAATGTATCTGTCCAAGGGTTAATACCTTTTACATCTAGTTCGTCGATATCAACTAAGTGGTTACCAACTTCATCAGATGGGTAGCTTAGCATTAAAACAACTTTTTTAACACCTTTCGCAATACCACGTAAGCAGTTTGCAAAACGGTTACGGCTTAAAATTGGGAAAATAACACCAACAGTATCATCACCGAATTTAGCAGCTACGTCCGTTGCAATGTCATCAATTGATGCATAGTTACCTTGTGCACGAGCTACAACTGATTCTGTTACTGTAACAATATCACGATCTTCAATTGAATAGCCTTCTACTTTAGCGGCATTTAACACTGTATCTACAACGATTTGTTCAATATTATCGCCTTCGTTAATAATAGGACCACGAAGACCTCTCACAACTGTACCAACTACACGTTCCAAAATAATCTCTCCTCATAAAAAGCTATATGTTAATTTAAATAATATGAATAAAAATCAATATGATTTTACTATACGCTCAGTTAATGATATAAGTAAAATTAATAGTTCGTATAATAGCTATAAGGAGTACTTATATGATAGGGAAATTAGATTTATATCGCGTTTTTAGTGTTGTTGCTAAAAATAGTAGTTTTTCTAGGGCAGCTAAAGATTTATTTATGACACAGCCAGCAGTTAGCCAAGCAATGATGCAATTGGAAAAAGAACTTGGTACACGACTCTTCAATCGTACACCGAAAGGCGTAACATTAACGACAGAGGGGAAGCTGCTGTATGAATATACAAACTCGGCATTAGGTCTTTTAGATGCTGGAGAGGAAAAGCTTCTAGAATTTAAAAACTTAACGACAGGTCAATTGAAAATAGGTGTAGGAGATACTATTTCACGCTTCTTTTTAATGCCGTATCTCGAATCTTTTCATACGATGTATCCAAATATTAAGCTACAGATGCTAAATGGTACGACCTCTGAAATATGTAACTTTATTAAATCTGGTGAAGTGGATGTAGGGCTTTGCAATTTTCCAATAGAAGATGTGAGCCTACAATTAACAGTGTGCACGGAAATACAAGATATTTTCGTATGTGGAGAGAAATATAAAACACTGCAATCAAAAAGCCTACGTTTTGAAGATTTACTTAAGTTTCCACTTATTTTTCTTGAGAAGAAATCCAACTCAAGAAACTATGTAGAAAACTATTTAATGTCGAAAGGAATTCAAATTGCACCTGAGTTTGAACTTGGCTCGCATGATTTGGTGCTTGAATTTGCACGGAGTAATTTAGGGATTGCTTGTGTAACAAAAGAGTTTTCACAGGATTATTTGCAGCGAGGACTGCTATATGAGCTTCCACTAACAGAAAGTATTCCAAATCGTAGCATTGGTATGTGTTATTTAAAAAGCGTTCCATTGTCTCGTGCTGCTACAAAATTTATAGAGATTATCGAGCGTAAACAGGCTCGGAAAACGATAAACCCTAGAACATTAAAGTAAGCTTAGCGACTAAAATACAGCCAGCTAAGCTTTTTTTATGCCTCATTTTTCCTCGTAATAAATTCAATAAGTGCTTCAACATTCCGTTTATTCTTCATCGTAGGCGAGTGAAGGTAAGAAAAAGTCCGCATAAAGCGTTGTTCCGCAAGTGGCAAAATGGCAATATCACCATTTCGGATGTCACGCTCAATGACACTGCCAGACAGTAAAGACAGACCTAGTCCTTCAATGACACTTTCCTTCACGCCTTGATTGCTACTAATTGTTAGAAGTGAATGTACTTGAAGTCCATTTGTGCGAAATAGATGGTCTAAATAATTGCGTGTTCCTGAGCCAACTTCTCGTGCAACCCATTTTTGTCGTTGTAATTGTGAAATAGTAATAGAGGGTTGCTTAACAAGGGGGTGGTTGCTTGCACTGACGATAAATAATTCATCTTGCATAAATGGCTGAATGACGAGCTCGTTGTCATGTGCTTGTCCCTCTATAAGACCAATATCTACTTGTAATAGCTTCGTAAATTGAATAATTTCATCGGTATTGCCAATAATAACTTGTAACTCTAATTGAGGAAATTGTTGTTGAAGTTTTGACAAAATGGATGGCAGAATATTTTCACCAATCGTAAAGCTTGCCCCAATAATGAGCGTTCCTTGAATTGAATGGTGATATGCTAAAATATCTTCCTGTGCAGCCTCCGCGATGGCCATAATTTGCTTTGCACGTTTATATAAAATTTCACCAGTAGGTGTAATTTGCACAGACTTAGGCGATCGAATAAATAATGTCGTGTGAAACTCTTGTTCAAGGTTTTTAATATGTAGACTCACACTAGGTTGGGAAATATGTAAAATTTCTGAGGCTTTCGTAAAATTGTTTACCTCAACTAATGTAATAAAAGTTTTTAACGCATCGTATTGCATCACATCACCCCTTATTATTAGAAAAATTAATGATAGCAATTATATATATGTATTTTACTAATGATTACCTTTTTTATAAAGTAATATTCATAAAGAATGAAAGAAGTGGACAGCATGGATCAACAACGAGGGATCAAGAAATTCCTAACGCCTCCTTTTATAAAGGGCATTATATTGACGTTGGGCCTTGCCTTATTAGCTAAGTATATTTCTACATTTCCTTTCTTCTCGATATTAGGGCAGCTTGTGATAGCAATTATACTAGGTATGGCTTGGAGAGCAGCGTTTAGTGTGCCAGATGCGTGGCAAGCGGGTATATCATTTTCCAGTAAAAAACTATTGCGTTTCGGTATTATCTTGCTTGGTATGCGGTTGAACTTAGCTGATATTTATCATGCAGGTGCAGGCGTTTTTCTTATTGCATTTATTAATTTAGTATTTGCACTTTTTGTCGTTTACGGCTTAACGAAGGTATTTAAAGTAGATAAAAAGCTCGGCATTTTAACAGCCTGTGGGACAGCTATTTGTGGGGCTGCAGCTGTAGTTGCAATTGCTCCTCAAATTAAGGCGAATGAAAAGGAAACAGCAGTAGGTGCAGCAATTGTAGCGTTGCTTGGTACAGTATTTACACTTGTTTATACTCTGTTGTATTCAATATTTGGTTTAACGCCTACGCAATATGGTATTTTTGCGGGAGGTACATTACATGAAATAGCTCATGTCATTGCAGCAGCGTCTGCAGGTGGTGATGAGGCTGTTGATATGGCAGTCATAGTAAAATTAACTCGCGTAGCATTACTTGTGCCCGTAGCAATAGTAATCGGTATTATGTATCAAAGAAGGGATAAAGAACAAGGAAATAAAGCATTTTCTCTTTCTATTATTCCTTGGTTTATTCTCGGGTTTTTAGTAATGAGCGGGATTAATTCATTAGGAATAATACCACCGACAGTTGCGCAAACTCTTGTGAACTGTGCATATATTCTAATTGCGATGGCGATGGCGGGATTAGGATTAAATGTAGAGATTAAAACCTTTAAGCAATTGGGTATTAAAGCATTTATCGCAGGATTAATCGGTTCCGTTTGTTTATCGGTTGTGGGTTACATTTTAGTAGTCGTGTTTCAATAATTGTATTGAGTGTCTGGCACTTGTATTCCATATTACCTGGGGAATATTCAAAATTGTGTGAGTGCCTGGCACTTAAATAAAAAAACCATGCATATTTCTAGAAATATGCATGGTTTTTTAGATAGAATCAGAAGATATTTAAAAGGTTTACAACTTGTTATTAGCTTTGTGCTTCAATAGAAGAAGCAAGCTCTGCAATAACAATTTTACTGCCGATAATAGGGCTATTCTCAGGTTTTGCACTTTCGGAACCAGGCTCCGGACGGTGATGTGCCGCAGCAAAAGCATCACTATTACGCCAAGCTTGGAAATGTTCCTTCGATTCCCAGTACATATTGACGCTCATTTCGTCATATGTAGGATCATCAGTCGAGATTAATACCTCTACTTTATGAAAGCCCTCAAACTGTTGTAGAGGACCTGGCTTCGTAAAGTTTGGTGCCATTTTTGCTGCAAAGCCAGGCTTTACTTGAATACGATTTGTAACAATAATCATACTATTACCCCCTAATCATTTTATTGAAGATAGTTTAAACTACAATTGAATGAATTATCAATGATTATCATTCGCAATCAATGATAAGTGTCCAAAGAAGCCATTGTCAACCGAATTGCAAAAATTCAAGAGAAGAATAATAACTTTTTCTATAAATGCGTTAGGTAAATAGGTTGTATGGTGTATCGTTATAAGTCTGTTTTCAAATATACATATAAGCATTCTTCAGTCGAGCTTGCTGACATTTAGCTGACATAAACGGATGCTATAATAAAAAATCAACAAGCCGTGGTGGGGTGAAAAATGATGACCAAAATATTAGTGGTAGAAGATGAATTCGCAATTAGCCAAGTATTGAAGGCCTATTTGCAAAAGGTAGGATATGAAGTTGTACAATGCTTTACTGGTGGTCAGGCAATAGAATTGTTTACGGAACATCAGCCCGATTTAGTATTATTAGATATTATGTTACCTGAAAAAAACGGCTGGACGATTTTACGAGAAATTCGCAATGAGAGCGCTTGTCCAGTTATTATGCTAACTGCGTTAGGGGATGTAAATTATCGTTTAGAAGGTTTCGATCAAGGTGCAGACGATTATATTCCTAAACCATTTATAGCTGACGAAGTTGTCGCGCGAGTAAAGGCTGTATTAAGGCGAGCCGAAAACAATCATGAAACAACTTTAAAGAAGCGATTCGGTCAGTTGGAAATTGATATGCAGGCGCATCAAGTGCTCCTCAATGGTCAAGAAATTGTGTTAACACCGCGGGATTTATCGGTGCTCTTATTTTTAGCAGAACATCCAAATCAAACATTCACACGGGATCAGCTCATTGAACAAGTATGGGGCTGGGAATATGAGGGCAGTGATCGAGCCGTCGATTTGGCGGTGAAGCGATTACGTAAAGCACTTATAGACTGGGATGAAGCAGAAGGAGAGATTAAAACATTACGTGGATTGGGGTATCAGTTAAGTGTTCAAAAAAAATAGGCGAATCTCCTTACTCAACTATTGGACGAGACGTTATTTACTTACACTCTTTATAGGGCTAGCCATTATCTCTTTAATTTCCGCTAGCTGGATACGTCACACAGCTTTTGAAAATCGGCTTGATTTAATGAATTTTATAGCGGAAGAAACAGTTTATCGTTTGACGGATACAACTGGTTCAAATGGACCTACAGACGGCATACCAGGCTTTATTGGTAATCGTGAACGATATAATATGAGAGAAATTGATCCGATTTTATATGTAGTCGATGTAAAAGGCAATGTTCTGACGAGTAATCGACCGATGCCTCCAGGAAGCACTAATAACGTTGCTAACCTATTAGATGATGAAGAAGGAACGAAGAAGATACTGGTCGAAGCCGAGGGCAAAAAGACGGTTCAATATGTAGTGAAAAAGAAGATTGAAAGGGATAATAACGTAGTCGGATGGGTGCTTGTGCTAGAGAAAAAGGAAAATTTAACAAAAGTTCAACAAGAATATGGTCAACTTGCCTTATTAATTGGAGCTCTTGCTGTCCTAGGCTGGGGAGCGATCTATTTCTTATCAAAGCGCTTAGTACGCCCAATTAAGCAGGTAGCTGAAGCGGCTAAACAAGTACAAGAAGGCAATTATACATTTGATTTACCTCAAAATAATAAAGAAGAAGAAATTTTCGAGCTTGTCACCTCCTTTAAGGAAATGGCCAATAAGCTGGAACAATTAGAGAGAACGCGAACAGAGCTGCTTGCTGGTGTGACGCATGAGTTAAAAACGCCTGTTACGTCCATTAGTGGGCTTTTGCAAGCTGTAAGAGATGGCGTTGTAACTGGTAAGGACGCCAAAGAATTTATTCACATGGCATTGCTAGAAACGACGAAAATGAAAACGATGGTTGGAGATTTACTTGCTTTTAATAGTTTTGCAGTAGATGCGATTCCTGTTAAGCTCGTCACAGTGAACGTCAATCAACTTGTACGAGATGCTGTGGCACAGTGGGAAGTAATGGAGGATGAACAAAACGTTAAAATACAAGTAAATTATCTTCTAGAGTCAGTAAATGTGCAGGCAGATGTCGTACGTATGCAGCAAATATTCACAAACCTTTTAACAAATGCAAAGCAAGCAATGCAGGAAGGGTTAGTGACGATTACATTAAGGCAAAAACTTGATAGTGTCATTATTGCTGTTAAAGATACAGGGAACGGAATAACTCAAGAAGATCAGGCATTTATTTTCGAACGATTTTATAGAGGAGAAAATAAAAAATACGCTGTTCGAGGGCTAGGCTTAGGTTTACCATTAAGTAAAATGATGGCTCAGTCAATTGGTGGTGATTTACGTTTAGTTGAAAGTAATCCAACAGGAACATATTTTGAAATAACCTTATTAAAGGCTACTACGCTGTAATGGCGTGGTGGCTTTTTTTGTTGTGCTGTATGTGAAAAGAAGGGATTTGTGAAGCTATTATAAAGATTCACTAATGGAAATGTAAAAAATTTTGAAGGAATTGTAAAGCTGACATCTGACTGACACATAAGCACTTTATAGTAAGCAATGTAAACGAGAAAATAAACGAAAGGATGTTATAGAGAATGACTATAAATTCAAGGTTTATCAAGATATTTGCTGTTCCGGTTGCATTAGCAATGCTATTAACTGGATGTGGAGAGAGTAGCGATTATGTGGCAACGGTGGACGGTGAGAAGATTCTCCAGACAGAGCTAGATGAGGCATTGCGCGATCAATATGGTGCAGACGTGTTAGACACACTCATAAACAATAAAATTGTCGAGCTTGAGGCGACAAAAGAGGGCATTACCGTATCGGATGACGCCATTCAAGCAGAATACGATGAGCTTGTAGAATCTTATGGTGGAGAGGATTCTTTACAAGAGGCACTCGATGCAAATGGTCTAACAAAGGAAAGTGTTAAGGAAAATATTCGTATGTATCAGCTGACAAAAGATGTTATTGCGTCAAGTATTGATATTTCGGATGAGGAATTAACGCAATACTTTGAGGAAAACAAGGATGACTACGGTCAACAGGAACAAGTGGTAGCTAGCCATATTTTCCTTGAAGATGAAGCAACTGCAAAAGAGGTTGAAGCGAAGATAAAAGCTGGCGAGGACTTTGCTGAGCTAGCGAAAGCATATTCAACTGATACAGATACAAGTGAAGATGGTGGCGATTTAGGCTATATTAGCCGCGGTCAGATGGATGAGCAGTTCGAAGAGGCTGCATTCGCTCTTGAAAAAGGGGCTGTGAGTGGTGTGGTGCAGTCAGCAGAAGGCTATCACATTATCAAAGTGACAGATAAAGTGCCTGCAGAAGAAGCGGTATTTGAAGATGTCAAAGATGAAGTTTATGAAACTGTATTGGAATCTCGTATTAATGAAGAATATATGACTTGGCTAACTGAAAAACAAGAGCAATACAAGATTGTAAAGAAATAGTAGGAAGGAGAAAACATCATGCCTAAACTGACATCATTTAACCCGAATGGTCGGAAGGAAATTAAACAGGCTATCTCATATCCAGACTATGCACTTTTGAAAAGCAAAATCCAGCACGTGATGAAGCTGGATCACAATGCTGGTCCGGATAGGAAATATTTAATTCGAAGCACATACTTCGATAATTTTGCTAACAAAGTTTTGAATGAAAAAAAAGAAGGGTTTATTAATCGAGATAAATACCGAGTACGTATTTATGGGAAATCCTCTGCTTTGGTGAATTTAGAACGTAAAAGTAAGCGTAATAATTTAACGTTTAAAACGAAGTGTGTAATCACACAGACGGAGTACGAAAAAATGCGTACTGGTGAAATTGCATGGATGGAAAATGATGACCGCGTTTTAATACGAGAATTATTTCATGAGATGAAATATCACCAAATTAAGCCGACGACGGTTGTCGATTATGAGCGAGAGGCGTACATTTATCCCTTTGGCAATGTACGTGTAACATTCGATAGTAAGGTGCAGTCAAGCCTTCGCAATACAGATATGTTCAGTAAAAATCTGCCTATGGTAGATGTACTAGAACCGAACCTCGTCATTTTAGAAGTGAAATATGATGAGTACTTGCCAGATATTATTAAATATTTACTACAATCAGTGGATACACGTGCTGAAGCATATTCAAAATACCAGCTTAGCCGTATGCATGTATAAAAAGGAGAAATGAAAAATGGATAATATGAATTTTAGTGATATTTTTAAATCAAATTTTCTAGAGAAAACAACATCATTTTCATTAACAGATTCAATTATTGGACTAGTTGTTGCTTTCTTTGTTGGGCTATTTATTTATGCAGTATATAAGAAAACCTTTAATGGTGTGATTTATTCGCACTCCTTTAATATTTCGTTACTCATTATGACTATGGCAACATCCCTCGTTATTATGGGTATTAGTTCAAACGTCTTGTTGTCACTTGGTATGGTAGGTGCATTATCAATTGTTCGTTTCCGTACACCTATTAAGGATCCAATGGATTTAGTGTATATTTTCTGGGCAATAGTGTCAGGTATTCTTTGTGGAGCAGGATTCATTCCACTTGTTATTATTGGCGCAATATTGATTGGTCTAGTTCTACTAGTATTAGTGAATAAAATTACGATTGAAAATCCTTACTTATTAATTGTGAAATTTGAAGAAGATTTAGCTTGTGAAGAAGTGGAGCGTATCATTGCTGCACAGTCTAAAAAGTACGCGTTAAAATCAAAATCAATCATTCAAAATGATGAAATCGAAACAACATATGAAATTCGCGTGAAGCAAAATGATGCAAAGTTTATGGACAATTTAACAAAAGTACCTGGTGTAAAATCAGCAATTATGCTTAGCTACGATGGTAACTTCACAGCGTAATGAAAGTGAACGATAGTTTTCTAAATACGAGCAAGAGGGGTGCAGTCAATGATTAAAAATCGAATTGTCTATACCAGTATGGCGATTCTCCTCCTACTCTTTGGCGTGATGGTTGCTGTACTTCCAAACTTAGGCATTGAAACGAAAAATACGGAATATTCCTATGAGACGCTTGTGTTCAATAAAAGCAAAGTAACAACTGTTGATATTGAAATACCTCAAGAGGACTGGGAGGACATGCTGGAAAACGCTGCTGATGAGGAGCTAAAGCAGGGCAATATTACGATAAACGGCAAGACAATAGAAAATGTAGCGATTCGTACAAAAGGGAATTTATCGTTACGTTCTGTTGTCAATAGCGACTCCGATCGTTATAGCTTGAAAGTCGATTTTGACTATTACGATGATAATCAAAGCTTATACGGCTTAAAAAAATTAAATTTAAACAATAATTATAGTGATTCAACTTTAATGCGAGAATATATTTCATATGAGCTCATGGAAAAAATGGGCTTGCCGACACCTGCCCATTCCTATATGTATGTTACGGTGAATGGAGAAGAACGTGGCTTATATTTAGGGGTAGAAGCGGTCGATGAAACATTTTTAGCGAATAATTATGGATCCAATGACGGATTTCTATTTAAACCAGATGGTACAGGCAGTGATTTAAAATATATTAGCGATAATATTGCCGACTATACAGGTATCGGTTTGAAAACGAATGAAGACAATATTGAGGATTCAAAGCTAACTGAAATGCTTGATGCCATAAATAATGGCGGAGACATCGAACAATATATTGATGTCGATGAAATGCTACGCTACTTTGCTGTCAATACAGCACTAGTAAATCTTGATAGTTACCAGGGAAATATGAAGCACAACTACTATTTATATGAGAATAATGGAGTGTTTTCTATTATACCTTGGGATTATAATATGTCATTCGGCGGCTTTGGTGCTGGCGGTGGTGGAATGGGCGGCGGCAATCTAAATCAAATGCGGGGAAATACTGATAAGGAATTACCCGAAGGCGAGACGGAAAAGAACGCAGAAACACCAGCAATAAAGCAACCACAAGGGGGCCAACCAAATGGTGACCAACCACCAGAAGGGCAGTCAAACACCGAGCAACCTCAGGAAGATCAGTCAAATGGCGATCAAACACAAGAGGGCCAACCAAATGCCAATCGCAATAAAGGGAACTTCGACATGGGCGGTGGTATGTCTAGTAATCTAATGGCAGATAGTGCAATTAACTTTAGCATAACTACACCTGTATCTGGGACAACTCTTGAAGAGCGCCCACTTTTAAATGCGTTGCTGTCCAATGAAACATATCGCGCTAAGTATGAAAGTTATTTAGAACAACTCGCAACGACTTATTTAACAGAAGATTATATACAGTCGATTACGAACAATTTAGCGATGCTATTAACAAGCTATGAAGAAGCAGATCCTACAAAATTTTATACAACAGAGCAGTTTTTAGAGGGTGTGGCAGGAGACAACAGTCTACCTGAATTTGCTAAACAGCGTTCTACATCGATCTTAAAACAACTGTCAGGTGAATTAGTTGTAGAAACAAGTGCAACTGCTCAAAATAATATGGGTATGCCAAATGGCGACACAAATAACGAGGGAAATGGAAATCAAATGCAAATGCCTGACGATTTTGATCCAAGCCAATTACCAGAAGACTTTGATCCGAGTCAATTACCAGAAGACTTCGACCCATCACAAATGCCTGAGGGTGGCATGGGCAATGAGCAAGGCGGAGGAGATAAAGGTGGTCCTATGCAACGTCCTGATGGAAATGGGGGACCTAACCAAGGCAATGGACAGGCTACGCAAGAAGCAACAATCGATAAAAGCACAGTGTTAACAGCAACTGCTTCGTTTTCATTTTTAGTGGCTGCACTCCTCTTCGTTTTTAGATTTAATCGTAGAGGACGTTAAAAATACACCATATCCAAACGTTTTAATATGGTTAGAGTGTTAAAAATGGCATCAAGAGGCTCACTCTTGATGCCATTTATTTAGTTGAATGGAGCGGAGGGCTGAGAGTAAGTGCCCGATGAAGTGCCAGACACTCAAACAATTTACCGTGCTATTAGTAACTTGCCAAGTAAAAATCTACGCAGACCCCTGCGAGAACAGCACAAAAGTAAAGATGATTTTTACGATTTAGGACCCAAACTAAGTGCCAGGCACTCAAACAATTCTTCTTTTTTAGGTTTGATCGAAGAGGACTATAAAAATACTCTGTATCCAAATCTTTTATATAGGGTGTTTGCTTTTTTACATGCTAAAATAAAGCATTCTTTTTTTCAAGGAGTATCTAAATGATGAATGAACAACAATTTGATAAATTTTTGCACATTAATACGGTCGGGGAACAATATGGATTTCCTAAACTAGCTCATTACCATCGTTACGAGCCAACTCCCTATGCTGGATTGGAACAATTATTTACACAATATGATTTGCCGGAAAATCCAGTATTTATTGATATGGGCTGTGGAAAAGGAAGGGTCCCTATTTATATTCATCATAAATTTCACACTCCGGCAATTGGAATAGAAATGGACGTAGGTTTTTATGCAGAGGCAGAGCATAATAAGGAGAGCTATTGTCGAAAAAATGGCTCACAAGGTGCTATTTCTTTTATTCATACTATTGCAGAAAACTACAAAATAAAGCCGTGTGATAATGTTTTTTTCTTTTTTAATCCGTTCTCCATTAATATCTTTCGAACTGTCATTCATAATATATGGGAGTCTTTTGAGCAAAATATGCGTGATATTCACATTATTTTATATTACCCACCATATGATTATTTGCAGTTTTTACATCATGGAACACCTTTTGAATTAATACATGAGGTACATCTAGAAAATGAAACGAATATTAATGAACGTCTTTGCGTTTTTGCATTAAAAAAGGCTTAACTTTCATAGAGGGGGTTGATTTTCCGTTCGTGCTATTCCTGCTTGAGTGTCGCGCCTTCCACTCCAATCAACTCGAACCGCACATTGGCAGCAAAGTATGCTCCTAGTATGGTAGTAATGATATTTATTGTTTATTTTTATTCACTTTAATACAAAGCTTACGGTGTGTCCGCGGAAAGCACCGCCACAGCGAACTTCAACGTTTACAACAAAAAAAGTGTTAGATTGCTTTCAATCTAACACTTTTTTTCTTTTGTCCCAGTATCTTTTTTTATGGCGTTGTATCGCTCCAATGCACGGGCTCTTGCCGTTTTATGGTCAACAATGGGCAGCGGATAGGTGTCACCTAATGTGATACTAGCCTGCTCTAAAATAGCAGCGGGTGCTGTATGTGGAGCGTGTATATATTTTGATGGTAGGTGTGCTAATTCAGGTACCCATTTTTTTATATATGTACCATCTATATCGAACTTCTCACCTTGTAAAGAAGGATTGAAGATACGGAAATAAGGTGCGGAATCGATACCCGTGCCGCTTACCCACTGCCAGCCCATAGCATTATTTGCTGCATTAAAGTCCAGTAGCGTATGCTCAAACCATGAATAGCCTTCCTGCCAAGGCTGTAGTAAATGTTTTACTAGAAATGAAGCAACAACCATTCTTACTCGATTATGCATATAGCCGGTTTCCCAAAGCTCACGCATACCTGCGTCAACTAACGGGTAGCCTGTTTGCCCTTTTTTCCAAGCACCCAGATGCAGAGAATTAGGCTCCCATTCAAAATGCTGAAAATTACTGCGTAAAGAGAGGGTAGAAAATGAAGGATAGGACAACAACTGATAGATTGAAAACTCTCGCCATATTAGTTGTCTTAAAAAACTTTCGACTTGCTGACCGAACGCAGCGTTATCCTCAACTTCTATTAACTCCTGACAAGTAGTCCACAGAAAGCGAATACTAATATTACCCGCTGCAATAAATGGAGACATTTTAGAAATTGTTTCCTTGGTTAGGTAATCTCGCTTGTCCTTGTAGTCATATAAATTTCCCTCTATGAAAAGCTCCCATTGGTCCAATGCGCCATCCATCCCAGGACGCCAATAATTGTGAAACTTGTTATACCAGTTACCAGTCAGTAGCTGCAATTGTTCTAAAGCTAGAGATGAAACGTCCATAGGAAAAGCTTGCATGCTAGCAGGACGTCCAAGTGGTTTTTGTGCTAGCTCCTGTAAACAGCGTTTATAAAATGATGTGAAGATAGCATATGGTTTGTTTTGCTGATTTCGAATCGAAGTCACGTGAAATAACGTATCACCATAAAACGCTTTTACTTCAATTTCATTTGCACGTAATATATGGGCTAAACGTTCATCTTCAGAACGCTCAGTTTGACTAAAACGTTCGTTAAAATAAACAGCATCAGCCTGCGTATCTAATGCCAACTGAAGTACTTGCGAAATGACATCTCCCTTTCGTAAAATAAGCGGAATGTCATAGTTACTAAATGTAATTTGGAGATTTTGAAGCGAATAGTACGTCCAATAATTTTGAGCAGAGTCCTGCTCTGCCAATTGGTCATTTTGAATATAAAGGGGTAAGATGGCACCTGTATTGGCTGCATGCCAAAGTGCAGGGTGATCGTCTAGACGTAAATCATTGCGGAATAGCACAATTATTTTTTTATGCATAGTGAATCATCCTTTTATGGATTTATTAAGATTGAAGCAAGGAGGAGCACATGAAAATACTCATTAATCGTCAAGTAATAATAGCGTCCTTTGTTGCAGGTTGTATATTTGGAGCTTTCTTCAAAGTAGTTGAAAATCTAACAGGCAGCCGTGTATATACATTACTATTAAACGTCGATTATATACCAATTATAAAGAACTTTCGTTTTCCTGAAGTAATAGAATTCGCTTTTCATCTCATTATATCGTGGTTAATAACAGCCGTATTATGCGCGATTCGTAATAAGTATAAGTGGAATAATTCTATGTTAATGAGAAATAGTGTTTTTATACAAATTTTTATAGGCTGTATGTTGTTCCCTACAACAAATTTCTCAAAACGGACGCCGATTATAACTGATTATTCCGCTTTTAGTTGGTGGCTTATTGGTCATGTTGTGTACGGGGCATTGATAGGTATACTCTTAAAAAGAAAAAATAGCTAAGAATTAAAAAGAAAGCAATTTTCGCAAAATGGATGTTAGTTTTATAGTGACAAAAAATTTTGCTTAATAGCTTTCTATTAATTTAGTCCTAATTAATAGATAATTCACAAATAACTAATTATACTGAAAAATCACTCTAGACTAAATATAAAGAATGTTTTACAATGTAAAAGGCTTAATTGAATATTATTTTGTTTCAAAAATAGATAGTTATAAATAATTATTTTTGCTATTGAGCATTAGCGAAAGATTGTTTATAATTATCAGAAATATCTAACATTTGAGAATTTTCAGGGGGAATTTAATTATGAGAGAGTACAATAAGCTTAAAAAGTTCGGTTCACTTCTAGTAGCTTCTTCACTACTTGCAGGCGTACTTGCAGGTTGCGGCGCTGGAGACAGTAATACAAGTTCAGGTGGAGGCTCATCATCAGGTGGAGGCTCAAAAGATGGAGATACAATTAAAATCGGTGCAAACTTAGAGCTTTCCGGTAACGTAGCTTCATACGGTTCATCAATTGGCTTAGGTGCAGAATTAGCTGTTAAAGAAATTAATGATGCAGGCGGTATTGATGGCAAGAAGATTGAACTTATTAAAGTAGATAACAAATCAGAAAACTCAGAGGCAACTGCGGCAGCTATTAAACTAGCAACGCAAGATAAAGTAGTAGCGATGCTAGCTCCTGCAACTTCTGGTAATACTGTTGCAACAGTTCAAATCGCAAATGACAACAAAATTCCGATTGTTACTGGTTCAGGTACAGCTCCAAACATTACAGTAAATGATGATGGCAGCGTTAATGAATATGCTTTCCGTACTTGTTTCATTGACCCGTTCCAAGGGATTGTAGCAGCTAACTTTGCTTCCGGTGAAATTGGCGCGAAAAACGTAGCTATTTTTGCAGATAATGCATCTGATTATGCAAAAGGTCTAGCAAAATCATTTAAAGATACAATTTCTAAAAGTGGTGGGAAAGTTGTAAAAGAGGAAGCTTATGTAGCGAAAGATACAGACTTCCGTACGCAATTAACAAACATTAAAGCAGCGAATCCAGACTTCATCTTTATCCCTGGATATTATGAAGAAGTTGGTCTAATTGTAAAACAAGCTCGTGAAATGGGTATTACAGTACCACTTATGGGAGCAGACGGTTGGGATTCTCCAACTTTAATTGATCTTGCTGGAGCAGATGCACTGAATAATACGTACATTACAAACCACTACTCTGCAGAAGACCCAGATCAAAAAATTCAGGACTTTGTAAAATCATTTAAAGCAGCGAATGGCGATAAAGCACCGGATGCATTTAACGCACTTGGCTATGATTCAATTTACTACATTGCAGATGCTATCAAACGTGCAGGCTCTACTGACGGCGAAGCAATTAAAAATGCATTAGCTGAAACAAAAGATCTTTCATTAGTAACAGGTACTTTCTCAGTTGACGAAAACCATAACCCAATTAAAACAGCAACGGTTCTTGAATTTAAAGACGGTAAACAAGTGTTCAACTCTAAAGTAAATCCTTAATTTTTTTTAAAAAAGCAAGGGGGAGGCGGGCAACCTGCCTTCTCTTTTATTTTTTAACAGACAACTAGACTAATAAAAAAAAGCATAGATTCTAGCATAAGGAATCGGAAATAACTTTTTATGAGGGACACGAGTTTTTCTGCATTCAATTCAACTATGTAGAAATAGGTCCCGTTTTTGCATTCCTCAAAAAAAACAAAGGAGTGAACGCTCATGGAATGGATACAGCAGCTTGTGAATGGTGTTTCACTAGGTAGTATCTACGCGTTAATAGCGTTAGGGTATACGATGGTATACGGTATTATTAAGCTTATTAACTTTGCCCACGGTGATGTTTTCATGATTGGGGCATTTATTGGCTTTTACGCAATTGCTAAATGGGAGCTGGGCTTCTTACCAGCATTATTATTAGCAATGGCAGTTTGTGCAATCTTCGGTGTGTTAATCGAACGAATTGCATATAAGCGATTACGAAATGCAACGCGTATTGCGGCTTTAATTACAGCAATCGGTGTGTCGCTATTAATCGAATATACGACGATTTTCTTCAGAGGAGCTCAGCCAGCAGCATACCCTGAAGTTATTAAAAATAGAACATTCGATGTGTTCGGTGTTCAAATTAGCAGTACGTCTATTTTAATTTTATCTGTCGCTATCGTACTGATGATTCTATTACAATTCATCGTACATAAAACTAAAATTGGGAAGGCGATGCGTGCAGTTTCACATGACGCAGATGCAGCGCGCCTAATGGGCATTAACGTAGATAATACAATTTCAGCAACCTTTGCAATAGGTTCTGCTTTAGCCGGTGCTGCGGGTGTTATCTTCGGTGTGTATTATACGAAAATTGACCCGTTAATGGGGGTTATTCCAGGGGTTAAAGCGTTCATCGCTGCGGTTCTTGGTGGTATTGGTATTATTCCAGGTGCAATGGTTGGCGGTATGCTACTAGGTGTCGTGGAATCAATGGTAAGTGCACTCGGATTCTCTTTATGGCGCGATGCAGCAGCATTTGTCATTTTAATTTTAATTTTGATTTTCAGACCATCGGGTATCTTCGGTAAAAACGCCCGCGAGAAAGTGTAGGTGAGCGGTAATGATGAAGAAGTCTAAAGTTTTCTGGGGCTACGCCGTATTAGCGCTAGTCATCTATGTAGTTATTCAGGCACTTATTACAACAGAAATAATCGACTTGTATTACAAAAATATGTTAATCACAATGTGTATTAACATCATGCTAGCTGTCAGCTTGCACATCGTTATCGGGGTTACTGGCCAATTCTCTATTGGGCATGCTGGTTTCCTTGCAGTTGGTGCTTATATTTCAGCTATTATTACAACAAAACTATTGCTTCCGTTCCCGTTAGCCATTTTCTTAGGAGCGCTTGCAGCAGCAGTAGCTGGTTTGATCGTAGGTATTCCAACGCTACGTTTAAAAGGGGATTATTTAGCCATTGCAACACTTGGTTTTGCCGAGATTATTCGTATTGTCTTTTTAAATACGGATTATGTTGGTGGGGCAGCAGGGATGCAGGTTAAATATTTATCGAACTGGACATATGCTTTCATTGGTGTTGTATTAACTATTTTAGTAATTTCTAACTTTACAAATTCTCGTCATGGACGTGCATGTATTTCCATTCGAGAAGATGAAATTGCTGCGGATGCGATGGGTATTAATACAACTTACTATAAAGTTGTAGCATTCGCGATTGGATCTTTCTTTGCCGGTCTTGCAGGGGCCATTTTTGCACATAACTTCTACATTATTCAGCCAACAACTTTTGGTTTCTTAAAATCATTTGATATTTTAATATACGTCGTTCTTGGCGGCTTAGGTAGTCTGTCAGGGTCTGTTATCGCTGCGATATTTTTAACGTTAATATCAACATACCTAGCGAACTTCCCAGAAACACGAATGATTATTTACAGCTTAGTATTAATCATTGTAATGCTATATCGCCCGACTGGTTTAATGGGTACAAAAGAAATTACACACTTATTTAAGTTTGGTAAAAAAGGAGGTACAAAATAATGACTGGAAACCTTCTTATCAAAGTAGAAAATATGGGCATTCAATTCGGTGGTTTAAAGGCGGTACAGGGCGTTAATATGTACCTGAATCAAGGTGAATTAGTCGGTCTAATCGGACCAAATGGTGCAGGTAAAACAACAAGCTTTAACATGCTAACAGGGGTGTATACACCGACTGAAGGAACAATTACTTTTGACGGTTTAAAGATCAATGGCCTTGCACCATATCAAGTAACGCAAAAAGGCATTAGCCGTACGTTCCAAAATATCCGTCTATTTAAAGAATTATCTGTTTTGGATAATGTAAAAGTAGCGAACCATTCACTAGCTAAACATTCAATGTGGTCATCTATTTTCCGTTTACCGAGTCACTTTAAAGGTGAAGAAGCAATGGAACAGCAATCAACGGAATTCTTAAAAATATTTGGCTTAGATATTTATAAGAACGAACTTGCAAAAAACTTACCTTACGGGATGCAACGCCGTCTGGAAATAGCGCGTGCATTAGCTGCCAATCCAAAGCTCTTATTACTGGATGAGCCAGCAGCGGGGATGAACCCACAAGAAACACATGACTTAATGGAGTTAATAGCGTTTATTCGTAAAGAGTTTGGTTTAACGATTCTGCTCATTGAGCACGATATGAGCTTAGTAATGGGAATTTGTGAACGTATTTACGTACTGGATCACGGGCAATTAATCGCTGATGGGACACCAGAGGAAATTCGCAACAATCCAAAGGTAATTGAAGCTTACCTTGGTGAGGAGGTTATCAGCTAATGTTAAAAGTACAAAATATTGATGTATTCTATGGAAATATTCAAGCATTAAAAGGCGTCTCTTTAGAAGTAAACGAGGGAGAAATTGTTACATTAATCGGTGCAAATGGTGCTGGTAAAAGTACATTATTAAAAACCTTATCAGGCTTGCAAAAACCTAAAGGGGGCATTATCGAATATGAAGGCTTCTCGATTGCAGGTAAGGCTGCGCAAACAATTGTAAAATCAGGTATTTCACATGTTCCTGAAGGTCGCCGTGTATTTGCTAATATGTCGGTAGAGGAAAACCTAGAGCTTGGAGCATATCTTCGTAATGATAAGGCGGGTATAAAGAAAGATATGGACCATGTCTTTGAGTTATTCCCTCGTCTACTTGAGCGTCGTAAACAACAGTCTGGAACATTATCTGGTGGTGAGCAACAAATGCTTGCAATGGGTCGTGCATTAATGGCAAAACCAAAGCTATTATTAATGGATGAACCATCAATGGGGCTTGCACCGCTTATGGTAAAAAATATCTTCAATATTATTGAAAAGGTCAATAAAGAAGGTACAACCGTATTGCTTGTAGAGCAAAATGCTAATATGGCATTATCGGTAGCTGACCGTGCATATGTACTTGAAACAGGACGTATTGTGTTATCCGGTACTGCAAAAGAACTGCAAGAGAGTGAACAAGTAAAAGCAGCTTATTTAGGAGGCTTGTAATAAAAGGGGGTGTCTCGGATTTATTCGGGATACCTCTTTTTATGATGGGATGGTAGATGGAAGTAGCGTTTGACCTTTACTTTTTGGTAAGGTGGAAAAAAGGAGTGAAGTTAGATGCAATATTCTGCACAATATTTTATTGAAAATTTAGCATTAGATCAACATCCCGAGGGAGGATACTATATTTCTTCGTTTCGATCAACAGAGGAGATAGCTGTAAGAGATGTAACTAGACCAATTTATACAAGCATTTATTTTTTATTACAATCCCAGGATATTTCCCATTTGCACCGTTTAAAATCAGATGAACTTTGGTATTATCACGCTGGCAGCCCATTAACTGTACATATGATTTACCCTGATGGTACATATGAGGCGAAAAAGTTAGGGTTAAATTTAGAAGCGGGTGAGGTTCCTCAAGTGGCAGTGCCGAAAGATACGATTTTTGGATCTTCCGTTGATGATGCGAATACGTTTAGTTTAGTAGGCTGTATGGTAGCACCAGGATTTGATTTTGAGGACTTTGAGCTATTTACACAAGATGAACTTTTAGCTGATTATCCGCAACATGAAACAGTTATTCGTAAAATGGCATACGAGACGATTGAATAGCAATAGAAGAAGTGGCAGATTGCTTGCAATTAATCTACCACTTTTTTGCTATGCCTTTGTTGTCGGCTACAGCGGTTGCTTTCCGTGGGCACACCGTAAGCCGCAACCCTCGCTTGCGCTCGGACTGCTGCGTCTTACGTAGCGTGCGTTCCCGCAGGAGTCATCGCCTCCGCTACCAACAACTCGTATATGTTTTAATACCTGGCATTACCCTCCGTTAAAATGAAGAAATATTAGCATCTACCACAAAATTTCTTCAGGGTAGTTTGCGTTAATAGGGATTTCGTGTAGTGCTTTTTTTGTCGTAATGGCGACTTCAAGTAGCTTGGATTTTAGAGCGGTGTATTCCTCATCTTCGAGCATTAAGCGAAGAGCATAGGACGCTAACTGCGCTTTACGTGCTTGCATAGTCAATTGTATGTATTCCAAATTTAGTATATCTACATATTGCGTGGCATAACGGAACGTCAATGGATTCTTTGTATGAAGCATCCTTAAAAATACTAAGTATTGCTCTTCAGTAAGCTCTTGCTCTAAGCAATTAGCAACCCCTGCTTGGAATTTGCGAATTGTGGCAACATGACCATTCCAAGCAGAAGAATCGATTAACTCCTGATGTAAGCGAATAAAATCATTTAAAGCAATTGCAGTGAAAAGAAGCTCGGGCCATAAAACCTCCGCCCCGTAATAGACATTTTTATTTGGAAAAATAAGTTCATGTCGAGAAAGTATACTTTTGTTAAGCCCATTACTCACAAATTCAAGCTGATGCTCACCCTGCATAGCTTGACGGAGATCATGACAAATACCGAGGATGCGAAGACGTGCACCTTGGTAATCATAATATTTGTTTTCATCTCCAGTTACTTTATAAATGGCATGAATGAGTGCATCTAAATCCCAAAAATCACCGCTTATCCGTACACCTGTAAGTTGTTCAGTACTTTGAATGGAAAGCATCTCTCTATCCCCTCCAATTGCTTTATTTTGCTGTGTAATTAAGTAGTTTGAATAATTCTGTTCGCTCCTTATCAGTTAAATCGCGCCATTGTCCAACCTTTAAATTTCCAAGCTTAATGTTCATAATTCGTATGCGTTGTAATCGTTTAACGGAATAGTCTAATGCTGAACACATACGACGAATTTGTCGATTTAAGCCTTGTTCTAAAATAATTTTAAACACTTTATCTGAGATTTTTTCGACGTGGCAAGGCAATGTCGTAGTATCTAAAATATCAACCCCAGCGCTCATTTTTTTGATGAATTGATCTGTAATAGGCTTATCTACTTGTACAATATATTCTTTTTCATGATGGTTTTCAGCACGTAAAATTTTGTTAACAATATCGCCATCATTTGTTAGTAATAATAATCCTTCTGATTCTTTATCCAGTCGTCCGATATGGAAAATGCGCAAAGGATGATTAATAAAATCAACGACATTTCCTTTGATATGGCGCTCTGTCGTACTTGTAATACCAACTGGTTTGTTTAAGACAATATAAACGAGTTGTTCTTCTTTTTTTACCTCTTTTCCATCCACACAAACAATATCGCCAGTCTCTACTTGGCTGCCGACAGTAGCAGGTATACCATTAATGGTTACTTTACCTTCTTCGACCCATTTATCAGCACCGCGACGAGAGACGATGCCTGTTTCACTTAAGTATTTGTTAATTCTCATATTGTTCTCCTATACATTTCATATTAGCTTAAGTATACCCTATCGTTGTAAATACCGTGAATTCTAGAAGCTTTTCTACTAAAAATAAATATTATAAAAATTTATTTTAAAAAGTTGAAATAAACATTAATTTCTGACAATATAGTGGATAAGAGAGTCTCTATGAAAATATCGTTATTTCGATATAAAAATACGATATTTCTAGATATTTTCTCATTATTTTGTGTAAAGGGGAGAAGTAAAATGGTTTATGCATTTCCAAACACTGAAGGATCGGTAGTTCAATTCAAAGAGAAATATGATAATTACATTGGTGGAGAATGGACACCCCCAGTGAAAGGTCAATACTTCGATAATGTTACTCCTGTTACTGGACAAGTTTTTACACAAGCAGCACGTTCCTCTGCTGAGGATATTGAACTTGCACTTGATGCAGCACATGCAGCAAAAGATGCATGGGGACAAACATCCGCTACAGAGCGTGCTAACATTTTACTTAAAATTGCGGACCGTATTGAACAAAACTTAGAAAAGTTAGCCGTTGCCGAAACATGGGATAATGGTAAAGCGGTTCGTGAAACATTAAATGCAGATATCCCTCTAGCAATTGATCATTTCCGTTATTTTGCAGGTGCTTTACGTGCACAAGAAGGCGCGCTAAGTCAAATTGATAATGATACAGTTGCTTATCATTTCCATGAGCCAATTGGGGTAGTCGGTCAAATTATCCCTTGGAACTTCCCATTATTAATGGCTGTTTGGAAACTAGCTCCTGCTCTTGCTGCTGGCAACTGTGTTGTATTAAAACCAGCTGAGCAAACACCAGTATCTATTATGGTGCTAGTGGAGTTAATTGGCGATTTATTGCCACCAGGCGTACTAAATGTTGTGAACGGTTTCGGCTTAGAAGCAGGAAAACCACTTGCATCTAACCCGCGTATCGGCAAGATTGCCTTTACTGGTGAAACTACAACAGGCCGTTTAATTATGCAATATGCGTCACAAAACCTTATTCCAGTTACGTTAGAATTGGGCGGAAAGTCTCCGAATATTTTCTTCGAAGATATTATGGATGAAGATGATGCCTTTTTAGATAAAGCAGTAGAAGGCTTTGTATTATTTGCTCTTAACCAAGGTGAAGTATGTACATGCCCTTCACGAGCGTTAATTCAAGAATCCATTTATGATAAATTCATGGAGCGTGTCCTACAACGTGTTGAAGCTATTCAAGTTGGAAATCCGCTTGATCCAAACACGATGATGGGTGCACAAGCTTCAAGTGAGCAGATGGAAAAAATTCTGTCCTATTTAGATATTGGTAAGCAAGAAGGTGCAGAATGTCTAATTGGTGGCGAGAAAAATAATGTAGGTGAAGGCTTTGAAAATGGCTACTACATTAAACCAACTGTCTTTAAAGGACATAATAAAATGCGTATATTCCAAGAAGAAATTTTTGGACCAGTTGTTGCAGTAACAACATTTAAAACAAAAGAAGAGGCATTAGAAATTGCCAACGATACATTATATGGACTTGGCTCTGGTATTTGGACACGTGATATGAATACAGCATATCGCTTCGGTCGTGGTATTCAGGCGGGGCGTGTTTGGACAAACTGCTACCATGCATATCCAGCACATGCAGCGTTCGGTGGCTATAAAATGTCAGGTATTGGCCGTGAGACGCACAAAATGATGTTATCGCATTACCAACAAACGAAAAACTTATTGGTTAGCTATAACGAAAATAAACTTGGTTTCTTCTAATTGGTGAGGAGGTGCTAAAGCGTGGTTGAACGTGTTTTAGCAACGGAAGAAGCGCTGGCACTAATTGAATTGTTGAAGGAAAAACATGGACCGGTTATGTTTCATCAATCGGGTGGATGCTGCGATGGCTCGTCTCCGATGTGTTATCCTGACGGGGACTTAATATTAGGTGATCAGGATGTATGCTTAGGTAAAATAGGGGACACACCATTTTATATGCACAAAAACCAGTATGATTATTGGAAACATACGCAAATTATTTTAGACGTAGTTGATGGGAGAGGCGGTATGTTCTCTCTTGAAGGCGTAGAAGGTAAACGATTTTTAACAAGGTCTAGAGCATTTTCTACAGAGGAACTAAAAGAGTTAGGTTTAATTAAATAGTTTAATGACAGCGGCAAAAGCTTTTTTGTCGCTGTTTTTTATGCTAATTTTTCTGGAAAAGAAGTTGTAGGTTTACGTTATTTGGGGAATTGCGCAATAATAAATAACGCTGTAATCGTTCTTGTAGGGTCTGGGTTAATAGTAATTTTCTGATTGTCCGTTCAATCATAATATAGCCCCCGTTCATCTTTGTTTATATTAATTAAACCATATAATACCTATTTACAAACATTAAATTATGTTTACTTTTTATGTTAATTATTACAAAACGATTGAATCTTTTCGACAGAATGTTACGTAAACAGTGAAAAGGCGTGTATTGAAGATGGATATTGTTATAATTGAAAACCAATTTACACAAACTGTGGAGGCGGTTTCCCGAAAAAATTTCTATTCATTATTTTCAAAGTAAATCAGGTTTAGTTTATGATGTTAAAGTTAAGCAAGGTTGGAGTGTAAAATAATTAAATATGAATAAATTATTATTGAATACTACAAATAACGAAGAATTAGAAAAACTACTACTCATAAATGTAATAGGTTTAATTGAGGCGTTAAAAAAAGATTTATTAACAATCGAAGAAACTGAAAAAGTTTTATTTAACCCTTATACTATGGATTTATTACAGTCTAAAGGAATTTCAAAAGAAATATTAGAAATTATTCATTTAGGCACTGAATTAGAAGATATAGCGAGTCTAATGTCTGAAAAATTATTTGAAAGTTTAAGCGAAATTGAATATGAAAGTATTGCTCAATTAGAACAAAGAAAAGCATATAAATTTCGAAATAAAGTTATTGAATCAATAAATTGATTCATTTGATTTTAAGTAGTAGTAGAAAGAGGACAATTGGTACTTCTCTAGAGCAGCTCGTTTTAACATGCTAAACGAGCTGCCTTTTCTATACTGTGTTATACAAAGATTAATTTTCAAATGAATACAGGGCAGCTTCAGCAAATTGTTGATTTATATCATGAGTTAAAGGGTATGAAATTGTTGAAGTGGCATCGGGAATTTGTATTGTTTATGGCCGTACAAATTGCTATTTATGATATGGCAAAAATACAACAATCACTGTCAATGGCCATTATGTCTTCTATTGAATTACTAATCTAAGCACAGCAGGCAGTGATGATATCCGCTGTTACAGCAGCCGCAATAGCGTCAAATTCGAGCACTTCATGATAAACTAAAAAGGAACAGATTATTTGGAGGTGTATTTGAAGATGAACGAAACAAAGCTTTGGATAAATGGACAGTGGCAAGATGCTAAGGAAACGTATGAATTAACGTCACCTTATAACGGTGAGGTAATTGCAAAGGTTGCAAAGGCCTCTGTTTCTGATGTTGAACAAGCCATAGAAGGTGCCCAAGATGCATTTCTTTCATTTAAAAAAACTACCGCCTACGAACGTGCCGAAATATTATATAAAGTAGTCGACATTATGCGACGTCGAAAAGACGAATTGGCGGAAATTTTAGCGCAAGAAGCGGGCAAACCTATATCAGCAGGTTTACCTGAAATTGAACGTACAATAGCGACGTATCAGTTTGCAGCCGAAGGAGCTAAGCAGGTGAAAGGTGAAACGGTACCGATGGATGCCGCACCAGGAGCTGGTGATCGAATTGGCTGGACAAAGCGTGAGCCATTAGGCGTTATTTCTGCAATTACTCCGTTTAATTTTCCTTTTAATTTAGTTGCACATAAATTGGGACCTGCCTTTGCGGTAGGCAATACAGTCGTGTTAAAGCCGGCAACACAAACACCACTTAGTGCAATTGTGATGGCGGAAATATTTAAGGAAGCTGGACTACCAGATGGTGCATTACAAATCGTTACAGGTAGTGGTGGCGAACTAAGTGATACACTCGTAACGCATCCATTCGTGAAAAAGGTGACCTTTACTGGAAGTGGTAAGGTTGGTTTAGGTATTAAAGAAAAAGTAGGCTTGCGGAAAG
This sequence comes from Lysinibacillus sp. NPDC093210, assembly GCF_044753985.1. Classification (NCBI taxonomy): domain Bacteria; kingdom Bacillati; phylum Bacillota; class Bacilli; order Caryophanales; family Bacillaceae; genus Lysinibacillus; species Lysinibacillus sp. NPDC093210. The sequence goes on from NZ_JBIVOE010000007.1 coordinate 171,209, forward strand.
TAACATTAGAGCTAGGCTCAAATGCAGCAGTTATTGTTGAGCCATCGACACCTATAGATAAAATTATTGCACGCTGTGTTAGCGGAGCTTTTAGCTTTGCTGGACAAGTATGTATTTCTTTACAACGTATTTATGTACACTCCTCAATCATTGATGCCTTTACAAAGGAATTTGTAGCGCAAACAGAAAAACTTGTTGTTGGTGATCCACTTGACAAAAATACAGATGTCAGTGCAATGATCAACCCAAATGAGGTTAGCCGAATTCGTGAATGGATTGAAGAGGCGAAAACGCAAGGTGCTGTAGTTGCTACGGGTGGAACGTTTACAGAACGTACTTTAACGCCAACAGTTATGACAAATGTAACTGCTGATATGAAAGTTGTTTGTCAGGAAACATTCGCACCAATCGTCTCAATTGTTTCATATGAAACATTAGACGACGCAATTCGACTAGTGAATGAGTCGGAACTTGGCTTAAATGCAGGAATTTTTACGAATGTATTACCAGATGCCCTGTATGCTGCTGATGAATTGCAAGCAGGTGCTGTTATTATTAATGATATTCCAACATTCCGAGTTGATAACATGCCTTATGGCGGCATAAAAATGAGTGGTTATGGTCGAGAAGGTATTAAATGGGCGATTGAAGAAATGACCGATATGAAGTTTATTACGATGAAAAAAACCTTCTAAATTTGCATCAATTCTTTTTCTACGATACGATGACGAAAGAATAATACATGAAGGGAAGTTACAAGAACTATGACAACCAATGCTGTACCAATGAGCCAATCGCGTACGCTTCAGACGCGTCTTGTGTTACCACCGGATACTAATAATCATAATTCCATTTTTGGTGGAAGAGTGTTAGCTTATATTGATGAAATTGCTGCAATTACAGCGATGAAGCATGCAAAAGGGCATGTTGTAACAGCCTCCATTGATTCTGTTGATTTTTTATCAGCAGCACATGTAGGTGATATTCTTGAAATTGAAAGTATTGTTTCTTCCACAGGACATTCATCTATGGAAGTCTATGTCCGCGTTATTTCTCGTAATATTGAAACAGGCGAAGAAAAGTTAACAACCGAATCATTTGTAACGATGGTTGCAGTGGACGATAGTGGAAAACCAAAGGCCATTCCTGCAATTTTCCCCGAAACGGATGCGGAAAAACGACTGTTTGAAACAGGCCCTGCTCGACGAGAGCATCGCAAGCAAAAACGTGCGCTGGCACATTAAATAACAAAAAAGGAAATTGACTGCATCGTGTCAATTTCCTTTTTTATTTGTGTTAAATATTTAATTCATTTACAACATTAATTAATGAGTCTGACGAAGAGGAAACGAGTGTCGCTCCCTGAGATAGCTCCGTAATTAAAGTAGAAATTGCTGAAATATCCCGTGCTGTATTTACATATTGCTGTTGAATGCCTGATACAGCATCTGCAATATCATTGAATGATTCAGATAAACTTGTTTGTGTATCAACGCTATGTTGGATTTTCTGGTCAACATTTACGACAGAACTTGCCATTGTTGAAATATTGCTTTCTGTTTCTTTAATAAGGTGTGATACATTTTGTACAGCATTTTTTGTTTCTTCTGCAAGCTTGCGGACTTCCTCTGCTACGACAGCAAAGCCTTTACCATGTTCCCCAGCACGAGCAGCTTCAATTGAAGCATTGAGTGCTAATAAATTGGTTTGGTCAGCGATGCCTGTGACAAGCCCGACAATTTCAGAAATTTTTTGCGAAGATGTACGCAACTGGTTCATCGTCACTTCAAGGCCATTAACACTTTGCAAAATAACGTGTATTAACTCATTTTGCTCTTGTAATTGCTGCTGACCCCGTTTAGATTTGTCCTGAGTATCTGCAACGAAGTTTAAACCTTGTTTAGTTGCTACTGCGATATCATCCGTTTGCGAAGATATGACTAAAAGAGAAGCGGCTGTTTCCTCACTTATCGCATTTAACTCCTCAGCAGTACTTTGAATTGTAGTTACAAGTGCATGTTTTGTTTGATCAGCCACACTACGAATCCGTTCTTCTTCCTTTTCGTATGCTTCGATAACGAGCTGCTGTTCGAAGTTAATGATTTTGCAGAATGCATTGATGGCACGTATAGCATCATGCTTTGAAATATCTAAATCGTTCGCAAAGCTTGTAAAAGTCGAAGTTAGTGATTGGAATGAAGCGATATACCATTTTGATTGGAGTCCAATTCGAACATGTGTCTCAGCGATCGCTTTTCTTTCTTTAATGTACTCGTCATTAATGTGACTCTCGAAAATATCGCTTAAATGTTTATGTAAAGTCACCTTTAAACGTTCAATTTGTGATGTTCTGTTAATAATATCTAATAAGTTTTGGCTTAAGCTAATCGCTGCATAAAATTGATCGACCATTTCAGGAATGACATTTTTAACTAAAGGTTGTAATTGTTTAATGATCGCTAAATCTTCAGTTGTTAAGTCTAATAACTGTAATTGTTTTTGTAGTTTAGGATAGTTTGAAACATCTAATTGTACGTGTTGCTTAAACTCCTCAGGTGTTAATGTAATTGAATAACCATAATTGTTCTTCTTTGTAAACCAACTCATTGTGTCTGCTCCATTCTTTATAAATCCATAATAATGATAGTAATTGAAGACTCTTTGTGTATTTATTGTTAGGTTTGTAAATTTGGTGAATATATGGTATTAAATCTATTCTACTATTTTTTGTACTATATTTGGTTAAAAATTTCCGATATTTCTATATTTTTTTATTATTTTTTTACTTGGGAAGCTGACATTAGTCGGATTACCTATGACACACTAATTTTTCATAGCATTAGGGCAATTTGAATTTCAAGTAGGAAACCTGTAAAATACGAACTGTTTAGTTTTACAAAAAAATGCATGTGAGATAAAAATAGTATTGAGGAGGTATTACATGGAGAAAAAGCGTTTTAAGTTTGTAATTCCTGTGATGGTAATTGTAGCAATTGGCTCTGTTTATATGTTAACTAAATATTATGCAGATGTACCAGATCTAAACCAACTATTAATAACGATTTGTGCAACAATAGTATCGGGTGTGCTCGCATACTTCTTATTCCCGCAACAAGGTGAAAATAAAGTGGATGATCGAGGTCCATATTAAATATTTTTGGAGACATCTATGTCCCTCATTTTTTATAAGTTAAAAATCCGCGATTGCCTTCTGTGGGCAAAGCATGAGTAGGGCTACTTGCCAAAGCATCTAGCTTATACTCGTGCCCTATTTCTCCTCAGAAGTCTACGCGGATTTTTTTGTAAGTGAGTTTTAGGAACGCTCAACACACTTTATGGTTTAAATAGTTTGAACCAGCCTTTAGATTTAAATAATGCTAGCATAGATAGTGCAAGCAAGAGCATAATGCCAAGCACGATAAAGTAGCTGTAGTGACCATGGAGTTCAGGCATATTATCGAAGTTCATGCCGTAAACACCCGCAATAAACGTTAAGGGTATAAAAATGGTAGAGACAATCGTTAACATCATCATAATGCCGTTCATACGGCTAGAACTCATGGCCATATAGCTATCGCGCATATCTGCTGTAAGCTCACGATTAGATTCGACCATTTCTGTAAGCTTTGCTAAATGATCGTGAATATCACCGAAGTAGGCTCTTTCCGATTTTTTAAGCGCAAAGCGATAAGAGCTAAGTATTCGATACAATAGGTCACGCATTGGTAAAATAGTGCGCCGTAAATGAAGTAAATCACTACGGAATTCAAAAACAATTTGCATCGCATTAACATTACTTTGATAGGTCAGCTCATCTTCAAGTGCATTTAAATGATCCTCAATTTTATAAACAAGTGGGAAATAACTATCGACTATTTTATCGATTGTTTGATAGGTCAGAAAAACAGTGCCTCGTTCCCAATATTTCGGTTGTTCTTCTAAAAACTTCTGTACCTTTTCAATTTCGGCCGCTTCATTTTTGTGGAATGTTACTATAAAATGATCGGAAACAAAAATATTTAATTCCTCAGCAATTAATGTTTCTTCATTCAATTTATGAATAACAAAGAAATGAAAATCATCATAAAAATCTAGTTTTGGTCGCTGTAAACGCATTAAGCAGTCTTCGATTGCAAGTGGATGGAAATGAAAAAATGTATCGAGCAAAAGCTCCTCTTCTGCAGTTGGGCAATTAAAATCTACCCAATACCACTCATAATCGTTTTGCTTTATGTCTTCAAGTGGGAACTCCTTTATTAATTGTTGATCTTTCGTCATAGCCATCGTGCGAATCATGGCATTCACCTCAAATCTGTTTATCTCGTATTAAGTAAGCACGAAGTCTCGCTCCTAAAGCAGAGAAGGAAGGGAGACATTTCAACGGAAGATCGTTACCTCAAGTACATATAGTACACTACTATATTGTAGCGATTAAAGTTACTCTTTATAGCATACCCAACCGCCGAATAGTGTCGTTGCAAAAAAACGCGAAGGCTGTGAAAAACCTGCCTGTTGTAAGAGTGTAACTATCGCTTCCTCACGCATAAATGAAAGCGAGCGGATGGATTGCTCCATACTAGCTAATTCTGAGGCTGAAAGTTTTGTGTGCTGTTGCCAATACGCGCGCCATAGCTCAAATTGAAGCTCTGTTTCAGTTGAGTTAAGTTGACCGTATTTAGAAACAAGGACAAATGGTGCACCTGATTTTAAGCGTTGTGCAATTCCTTTTAATGTAGCAAGTTTCTCCTCATATGATTCAATAAAATGTAGTACTAGTATACAGCTAGCCGCATCAAACTTCGTAGCAGGCACCGATGCAGTTAGTATTGTACCTTGTAATAAAGAAATATCATTTGATAATGATTGAAGACGGTTTTCTGCTATTTCCAACATCGCTTCAGATGGATCTATACCGACAAATGACCAATTGGGTCTTTGCTCGGCTAACTGTATAATTTCATTGCCACTACCAGAGCCAACAACTAAAAAACTAGCTTTCTCTTGTAGTGCGGATTGATAAAAAGCTTTCGTTAAACGCAGCATGGCATCGTAACTTGGTAATGTACGTCGAATGCCTTTTTCATATTCGTTAGCAAGCGTGCTATTAAATTCCATCTAGTATCACATACCTTTCAAAAAAGTTTTAAAAATTTAAGAAGCATTTGAAACTATTTAGCGTATAGTTCCGTAAATAGGAGTATTAATAATAATGACACACCATAAAGGAAGGTTGATATATATGGAAACAAAATGGTCTAAGGTAATCATACATGCCAGCGCGTTTTTTGCGCCATTTTTAGTGCCGATTTTATTTTTCCTAATTAGTACAGATGAAGAAGTGAAAAGTTTTTCGGTGCAAGCTTTATTGTTCCAAATCGTGATGGGCATTTTGATTGTAATTGCTGGTATCCTATCTTTTGTATTAATCGGTTTACCGTTCTTACTAATATTCATCGCTATGGTATACATCGTACCTATTATCGGAATCGTGAAGGCATTTTCAGATGAACCTTGGCGTTACCCGATAGTTGGACGCTGGGTATAATTTTTTATGACGCAAGTATATGCTCTGAGCATATACTTGCGTTTTTTCTATAAGCAAAAAGGGTACATTATAGGTAAAACCAACTTTAATTATTAGGGACAAGCCTTTTTTAATCGCCAACTCCCTTTTTTACACAGAAATAAAAGTACATCATGTTTAAGTTAATAGGTCCCTGCCGTATGTTTATTGTAGACATTCTGTTAAACAATGCGCTTTACACAAATCTTTGTGCGAAATAATTGCAATTATTTTCAAGCGTTTTGTATAATATACTCAAAGATAGTCAAAGATAGTCAAAGTCAGTGAGGTTAGCGAGGTGTATTCCTAAAGTGCGTAATATTTCAGACATCATAGAAGGCTACTTAAAGCAAGTACTTGAATTAGGTGGAGAAGGGCATATTGAAATTAAACGTAGTGAAATTGCTGATAAATTTCAATGTGTGCCCTCACAAATAAATTATGTGATTAATACAAGATTTACAGCTGAGCGGGGTTACCTGGTGGAAAGTAAACGGGGTGGCGGTGGATACATCCGTATTTTACGTGTCCGTGCAAACTCACAAATTGATTTGATAGATGATGTGCTCTTGCAAATTGAAGGGGGAGCCTCACAAACGGTTGCGGAGGGTGTAGTATATCGTTTGATTGATGAGCAGGTAATTTCGAAGCGAGAAGCGAAATTAATGTTAGCAGCGGTTGATCGTTCGACTTTAGATTTACAACTACCTTTACGGGATAGTATTCGTGCAAAAATTTTGCGAGCGATGTTAACAACCATTAAATATGAAAAGCAAAAATAAAGAGGTGATGGAAATGATTTGCGAACATTGCAAGCAACGCAATGCGACAGTAACTGTGACACAAGTACAAAGTGGGCAGAAGGTGGAACACCATTATTGCGATGTCTGTGCCTCACAGTTCCATCCGTTCCATGCAGAGTTTAAACAAGAGCCTGTATCGATTCAACAATTATTATCCAACTGGTTTGGCTCACCTACATGGCAAAAAGTCGGTGAAAAACAGCAAGCGCCACCTCAGCAACAAACATGTCCACAATGTGGATTTACGTATAAGCGATTTTTGAAAGAGGGTAAATTTGGTTGCCCTAGTTGTTATGACACGTTTAGCGAGCATTTGCCAAAGCTGTTTAATCGTATTCAAGCAGGACCTCAGCATATAGGTAAAATGCCTGGTGCTCAAAACAATGTTTTTGTCATTAAAAAACAAATTGAAGATATTCGGAAACGCATGAAGGATGCAGTGGACGAGGAGCAATTTGAGGAAGCGGCGAAGCTTCGTGACGAGGCAAAAAATCTTGAACAACAGCTACAATTCGAAGGTGGTGATGTGTCGTGATGATTGAATCGTTTTTAGAGCGTGCTACACCTGCATGGATGGATATGGAGGATGATTATTCAGATATCGTCATTAGTACACGCATCCGCCTTGCAAGGAACTTAGATGGTTTTCGTTTCCCTTTAGTTTTCTCGGAAAACGAGGCATTACAGGTAGAGCAGGCTGTCACCCACGCAATACAGGACAGTTCCAAGCTTCAAGAAAGATATTCTTATTTTTCAATAAAAGATTTAACACCGTTACAACGACAAATTTTAGTTGAAAAGCATTTAATTAGTCCACAGCTTGCAAAAAAAGAGCAAGTCGGCGCTATGTTGTTGTCTGAGGATGAATCTATTTGCATTATGGTGAACGAAGAAGACCATTTACGCATTCAATGTATGACGGCGAGTTTTCAACTTCTGAAGGCATACGAGCAAGCAAATAAGATTGATCGAGCCTTAGAAGGAGCCTTGCCATATGCGTTTCGTGACACTTTTGGATATTTAACAAGTTGCCCAACTAATATTGGTACTGGATTACGCGCTTCTGTTATGATGCACCTTCCCGCGCTTACACTGACAGGTCAGATGAATCAAATCATCAATGCAATGACTCGTTTAGGGATGACCGTTAGGGGTATATACGGTGAAGGTAGTGAAAATTTAGGGAATATTTATCAAGTATCAAATCAAATTACACTAGGAAAAACAGAAGAAGATATTTTAGCAGATATCCAAAGTGTTGCAGAAAAAATTATTCAAAAAGAACGGCAAGCAAGAAGTAAGCTAATGGAAAAAGCGGAACTTGCTTTAGAAGATCGTGTATACAGAGCTTTAGGGACATTAACACATGCTCGAATTTTAACAAGTGAAGAAGCTGCTACTTGCATATCAAATGTACGTTTAGGAGTGGATTTGCAGTTGATTGATAATATTAAAGCAACATCTTTAAACGAGTGCGTTGTCAGCATGCAGCCAGGATTTTTACAGCACTATGCAGGAGAGGTTTTACCGCCTGCTGAGCGAGACAGAGCACGAGCAAAAATGTTGCGAGAGGCATTATTTCTAGAAACTAAGAGTAAGCCTATTATAGGGGGAAAAGGAGAGGATTCATATGATGTTTAATCGTTTTACACAACGCGCACAAAAAGTATTACAGCTTGCTCAGGAAGAGGCAATTCGTTGGAAGCACGAATCAATAGGAACAGAGCATATTCTTTTAGGGCTTATTCGTGAAGGCGGTGGTATAGCTGCGAAAGCATTAGAAGCCATTGATATTAGCCCTCAAATGATTGAAGCAGGTATTGAAGAGCTAGTCGGTAAAGGAACAGAGGATGTTGGACCAATTGTGCACTACACGCCTCGTGCGAAAAAAGTAATTGAATTATCGGTCGATGAGTCGCGTAAATTAGGCCATTCCTATATTGGTACAGAACATTTATTATTAGCGCTTATTCGTGAAGGCGAAGGGGTAGCTGCTCGTGTATTAAACAATGCTGGTGTGGGCTTAAATAAAGCTCGTCAGCAAGTATTATTGTTGTTAGGTAATAACGACAATGCACAATCTGGACAACAAGCGACACAGGCTGCAAATACGCCTACATTAGATAGCTTAGCGCGCGATTTAACACAAATTGCTCGTGAAGGTTCATTAGACCCTGTTATTGGACGTAGCAAAGAAATTACACGTGTTATTGAAGTGCTATCACGTCGTACAAAAAATAACCCTGTGCTCATCGGTGAACCAGGGGTAGGTAAAACGGCAATTGCAGAAGGCTTAGCGCAACAAATCATTAACAATGAAGTGCCAGAAATTTTGCGCGATAAACGTGTAATGACGCTTGATATGGGGACAGTTGTTGCGGGTACTAAATACCGTGGTGAATTTGAGGATCGTTTGAAAAAGGTAATGGATGAAATTCGTCAAGCGGGCAACGTCATCTTATTCATTGATGAATTGCACACACTAATCGGTGCAGGTGGGGCAGAAGGTGCAATTGATGCTTCAAACATTTTAAAACCTTCATTGGCACGTGGTGAATTGCAATGTATTGGTGCTACAACATTAGATGAGTACCGCAAATACATTGAAAAAGACGCAGCTTTAGAGCGTCGTTTCCAACCGATTCAAGTCGATGAGCCAACTGTTGAAGAAGCTATTCAAATTATTCACGGCTTACGTGATCGCTATGAGGCGCATCACCGTGTGAAAATTACAGATGAAGCGATTGAGGCAGCGGCAAAAATGGGTGATCGTTATATTTCAGACCGCTTCTTGCCTGATAAAGCAATCGACTTAATCGATGAAGCTGGCTCAAAAGTACGCTTACGTTCATTCGCGGTGCCACCAAATTTAAAGGCACTTGAAGATAAACTTGAAAATGTCCGCTCTGAGAAAAATGCAGCTGTATCTGGTCAAGAATTTGAAAAGGCAGCGTCTTTAAGAGATACAGAGCAAAAGTTAAAAGACGAAATTGAAACAACTCGTAAAACATGGAAAGAAGAACAAGGTAAAGCAGAATCGAAAGTGACGGTAGACGATGTGGCAGCTGTAGTTTCTATGTGGACGGGAATCCCTGTAGCAAAAATTGCACATGAAGAATCATCTAAACTATTACAACTTGAGGAAGAGTTACACAAACGAGTTGTTGGTCAAGGTGAGGCTGTTGAGGCAATTTCTCGTGCGATTCGACGCGCAAGAGCAGGTTTAAAAGATCCGAAGCGTCCAATTGGTTCATTTATTTTCCTTGGTCCTACAGGGGTCGGGAAAACAGAACTTGCAAGAGCGCTTGCAGAAGTAATGTTCGGTGATGAAGATGCGATGATTCGCGTTGATATGTCAGAATATATGGAGAAACATTCGACTTCACGTTTAGTGGGCTCACCTCCGGGATATGTAGGTTTTGATGATGGTGGTCAGCTTACAGAAAAAGTGCGACGCAAACCGTATTCCGTTGTGCTACTTGATGAAATTGAAAAAGCTCACCCAGATGTTTTCAATATTTTACTTCAAGTACTGGAAGATGGTCGTTTAACTGATTCTAAAGGACGTGTCGTTGATTTCCGCAATACGGTTGTCATTATGACTTCTAACGTAGGCGCGGACGCGTTAAAGTATCAAAAAAATCTTGGCTTCAGCTTAGGAAGCTCAGAATCGAAGCATAAAGATATGAAGGGTACAATGCTAGAGGAATTGAAAAAAGCATTCCGCCCAGAATTTTTAAACCGTATCGATGAAATGATTGTGTTCCACTCACTAGAAAAAGAACACTTAAAAGAAATCGTTTCAATGATGGCTAATTCCTTAACAAAACGTCTACAGGAGCAGGATATTACGTTAGAGTTAACCGATGCTGCACTAAATAAAATTGCAGAGGAAGGCTATGATCCTCAATATGGTGCTCGTCCACTCCGTCGTGCATTGCAAAAACAAGTGGAAGACCGTCTATCGGAAGAACTGCTTAAAGGAAATGTAGAAAAAGGAAACCAAGTTGTGATCGATTATGTAAATGAAGAATTCGTCGTTAAGAAAAAAGAGGGCGTTTCAATTTCTAAATAAGCAGGTTGCTTATTGTTAACATGTTGATTTAAGAAGACAGCGTGGCATTTAGTGCCAAGCTGTCTTTTTTTATGTAAAATGAATATAAGAACAAATATTCGAGGTGGTACTATGGCGAAGAAAAAAACTAAATTTGTCTGTACTGGTTGTGGCTATGAATCTGCAAAGTGGATGGGCCGTTGTCCAGGGTGTGGAGAATGGAATAAAATGGTTGAGGAAGTAGAGGTCGTTGCAAAAGGTCCTCGAGGAGCATTCCAACACTCGGCTACAGTAACACAAAAGGCTATACCTATTATACAAGTGGAAGCAGCTGAAGAATCTCGTGTAGCTACTGAAATGGGAGAGCTCAATCGGGTTTTAGGCGGTGGTATCGTGCCAGGATCCCTTGTATTAATTGGTGGTGACCCTGGGATTGGGAAATCAACGCTTTTATTACAGGTATCTGCGTTGCTATCAAATAAAGGGCACCGTGTGCTGTATATTTCTGGGGAGGAATCTATTCGACAAACGAAATTGCGTGCAGAGCGTTTAGGAGTAATTTCTCAAGAGCTTTATATTTATTCGGAGACGAATTTAGAGTTGTTAAACCAAACGATTGATGATGTACAGCCGAAGTTTGTTATCGTGGATTCCATACAAACAGTTTTCCATCCAGAGGTGACAAGTGCACCTGGTAGTGTATCGCAAGTACGTGAATGTACAGCAGAGCTAATGCGAATTGCAAAAACGAAAGGCATTGCCATTTTCTTAGTAGGGCATGTAACGAAAGAAGGGCAAATTGCGGGACCACGTATTTTAGAACATATGGTGGACACAGTGTTGTATTTCGAAGGGGAGCGTCATCATAACCACCGTATTTTACGGAGTCAGAAAAACCGCTTTGGCTCTACAAATGAAATTGCTATCTTCGAAATGCTTCAGGGGGGTTTAAAGGAAGTATTGAATCCGTCTGAGTTGTTTTTACAGGAACGCTCACAAGGTGCTGCAGGTTCAACCATTGTGGCATCAATGGAGGGGACAAGACCAATTTTAGTAGAAATTCAGTCGCTAGTGACTCCGACGAGCTTCAATTATCCAAAACGTATGGCAACAGGGGTAGACCAAAACCGCGTGCAATTGCTTATGGCGGTGCTTGAAAAGCGGATGGGTCTCATGCTACAAGCGCAGGATGCATATATTAAAGTTGCTGGCGGTGTGAAGTTAGATGAACCTGCAATTGACCTAGCGGTGTTGACGAGTATTGTTTCAAGTTTTAAGGATCAGGCAGTGCGTGCTACAGATTGTTTTATTGGTGAAGTAGGCTTAACAGGAGAGGTACGTCGTGTAACACGTATTGAACAACGTGTCATTGAGGCGGCAAAACTAGGCTTTAAGCGAGCGTTTATTCCTGCCTCTAATATTGGCGGTTGGGATTTCCCACAAGGTATCGAAATTGTGGGTGTAGAGACAATTAAGGATGCATTGAATGCCTGCTTTAGAGAGCTATAAATAATTTTATGTGCCAATTTTATAACTGGTTCCTAAAAGAATACCGACATTGAAGTGGAGCGAAAGCTGTAGCGTAATGTTGAATTTTATTTTTATTTTGATGCAATGTGAATTATGAAATTGATTGAATAAATTAGTGCATGCTGAGGAATATCCTAGCATGCACTTTTCCTTCATTTTAGCGGTCATAAAAATTTCTTGAAATTGGATAACATTTATTGTGGAAGTAATGCATCTCTCAAGGCTTTAATAACGTCCAATAAACAGCAGTAAAAATAATAATGTTTTGATGGGCTCAAAACAGATTTTCTACTGAAAAATATGTATAATCGATTATAAGAATTGGAGGTGACAGTATGAAAAAATTTATTCAAATTGCTTTTTTACTGATTGGGGGAGCTTTAGGCCTTGTTTTCTTACCGCCATTATACGAATTGCTTCATTTATCATCTAATCCTTGGCTTGATAATCCTTATGTATCAGTTGCTTTAGGGGCGCTTTTACTATTTACATTATCGTTCGCATTTTCCGACTATTTCGTTCGGCTTATTAGCTGGATGGAAGAGGTGCTATTTAAAGTACCGGTTGGGGATTTATTATTTGGTACGCTTGGGCTAATTGTAGGACTTATCGTAGCGTATTTCCTAGGCTTTGCGATTGATAGCGTTCAGATACGTGGTATTACAGAAGTAATTCCAATCATCCTGTCATTTGTGCTTGGCTATTTGGGATTCCGTGTCGGCTTTAAAAAGCGAGATGAGCTACTACAGTTATTCACATTACGTGGGCATAATGCGAAGAAAAAAGCTGCTGAAGGTAGTGATGTTCCAGAAATTCGCGGTAGCTATAAATTGCTAGATACGAGCGTTATTATAGATGGCCGTATTGCGGATATTTCTGAAACTGGCTTTATTGAGGGTGTCCTAGTGGTGCCGCAGTTTGTGCTAACGGAGCTTCAGCATATTGCAGATTCCTCAGATACATTAAAACGTACAAGAGGTCGCCGTGGATTGGATATATTAAAAAAACTGCAAGATGAACGTATGACAAAGGTAGAGATTACCGAAGAAGATTTTGAAGATGTGCAGGAAGTCGATTTAAAACTTGTACGCCTTGCAAAGAAAATGGGCAATGACACTCAAATTGTTACGAATGATTTCAACTTGAACAAAGTATGTGAGCTACACCAAGTGCAAGTGCTGAACATCAATGATTTGGCAAATGCAGTGAAGCCAGTAGTTATTCCTGGTGAGGATATGCAAGTTGTCGTTATTAAAGATGGGAAAGAGCATAACCAAGGTGTCGCTTATTTGGATGATGGCACGATGATAGTTGTAGAAGGTGGTCGAAGTTATATAGGACAGGCAATTACAGTAACTGTAACGAGCGTTCTACAAACATCAGCAGGTCGTATGATTTTTGCCAAGCCAAAGGATGATTAGGAAGTGGAGAATGTGCAGTATGAAGTAGTACTTCCGGCAGCAGGTAGCGGGAAGCGAATGGGAGCAGGACAAAATAAATTATTTTTAGAGCTTTTAGGGAAACCGATTTTAATACACACATTAGAAGTATTTGAGCAAGATAGAAACTGTACAGGAATTTGGCTTGCAGTGAAGCCGGAGGAGCGAGCGTTTATTCAAGAAATGCTCGCGAATTATAGTATCTCTAAGGTTAAGGGCTTGCCCGATGGTGGTGCAGAGCGTCAACATTCGGTTCATTCCTGCATGAAGGAAATGGAGCAAGTTGATATCGTTTTAGTGCATGATGCAGCACGTCCGTTTATTACGCACGCAATTATTGCAAACCTTGTGCAAAGTGCCCATAATTATGGCGCTGCTATCGCTGGCGTTCGTGCCAAGGATACGATGAAAAAAGTACGTGATGGCATCATTGAAGAAACAGTAGATCGTGAAAGCCTGTGGATGATTCAAACACCACAAGCATTCCGCTTTGATTTGATTGTAGAGGCTGAAGATGTTGCCGAGAAAGTAGGCTTCCTAGGCACAGACGAGGCAATGCTAGTTGAACGTCTCGGCCATGCGGTTCATATTGTAGAGAGTACCTACGAGAATGTGAAGATGACGACTAAAGAAGATTTACTATTTGGTGAAGCAATTTTACGGCGCCGAGTGTCGGAAACTTATTAAAAATAACTTTGAATCTCATCAGCTTTAAACGTAGCTGATGGGATTTTTTTATTAATCTTGTACAAACTATAAAAAACTTTATGTATGTTGATTATCTCTATCGTAAGTTAGTTGTGTATGTAAAGAGTTTTGAAGATGATGTGGAGAGCTCAATTTCCTAGGAAATATGGTAAACTGTCTATAAATAGAAAATCATAAAGGCAGGTGAATGCTGTTACAATTATCTCTGTTGTAACGGCAGTATTGTATGTTTCGAGTAGGACAAGGTTTTGACGTACATGCATTTGAAGAAGGGCGTCCACTAATTATTGGTGGTATTACAATTCCACATGAAAAAGGCTTAGTAGGGCATTCGGATGCAGATGTATTATTACACACGGTAACAGATGCAGCACTTGGAGCAATAGGTGAAGGTGATATTGGTCGTCACTTTCCAGATACAGATCCTGAATGGAAGGATGCTGATTCAGCAAAGTTACTAGAGTATATTTGGAAAATCGTTGAAGACAAAGGTTATGTGCTTGGCAATGTAGATTGCACCATTATGGCACAACGTCCGAAAATGGCGCCTTACATTGAACAAATGAGAAATCGCATTGCAACGCTATTAAACGCAGAACCATCACAAGTAAATGTCAAAGCGACAACTACTGAAAGATTGGGCTTTACAGGTCGAGAAGAAGGCATTGCTTCAATGGCAACGATTCTATTGATAAAAAAATAAAAAATGCCGCGTGTCCAATTCCTAAGCACGCGCTACTTTTATTTCCTATACTACAGTGGTAAAATGAACAAAGTTAAAAAAGGTCGGAATTATTTTCAGACGAACATTTAGGAGGCATTTAATTATGACGAAAGAAGTTCGCGTTCGTTACGCGCCATCACCAACTGGATTTTTACATATTGGCGGTGCACGTACAGCGTTATTCAACTATTTATATGCAAAACATCATAACGGTAAATTCATCGTGCGTATTGAAGATACGGATATTGAGCGTAATGTAGAAGGTGGAGAAGCGTCTCAGTTAGATAACTTAAAATGGTTAGGTATCGAATATGACGAGTCAATCGATATTGGTGGTCCTTATGCACCTTATCGTCAAATGGAACGCCTGGATATTTATAAAGAGCATGCTGAAAAGTTATTACAACAAGGTAAAGCATATAAATGTTTCTGTTCATCAGAAAAATTAGAGGCGTCTCGTGAAGAGCAAAAAGCTCGTGGCGTTGCAGCACCAACTTATGATGGTACTTGCCGTCATTTATCTGCTGAAGAAGTAGCAGCTAAAGAAGCGGCTGGAGAGCAATATACAATTCGTATGCGTGTACCTGAAAATGTAACATATGAATTTGAAGATTTAGTGCGTGGACAAGTATCATTCGAATCAAAAGATGTTGGTGACTGGGTACTTGTGAAAGCAAATGGTATTCCAACATACAACTATGCGGTAGTGTTAGACGATCACTTTATGGAAATCTCACACGTATTCCGTGGGGAAGAACATTTATCAAACACACCAAAACAAATGATGATTTTTGATGCATTTGGTTGGGAATATCCTCGCTTTGGGCATATGACATTAATCATTAACGAGAACCGCAAAAAATTATCAAAACGTGACGAGTCAATAATTCAATTCGTAACGCAATATAAAGACCTTGGTTATTTACCAGAAGCTATGTTCAATTTCTTCGCTTTACTAGGTTGGTCTCCTGAAGGTGAAGAAGAGATTTTCACAAAAGAAGAATTTATTAAAATGTTTGATGAGAAACGTTTATCAAAATCGCCATCTATGTTTGATAAGCAAAAGCTTACTTGGATGAATAATCAGTACATCAAAAAATTATCTTTAGAAGAAGTAGTGGCTTTATCTTTACCACACTTACAAAAAGCTGGCTTATTACCAGAAGAGCTAACAGCTGAAGAACGTGCTTGGGCAACAGATTTAATCGCGCTTTACCATGAGCAAATGAGCTTTGGTGCTGAAATCGTGGAGCTATCTCGCCTATTCTTTAACGATCATATTGAATATGATGAGGAAGCAAAAGCAGTTTTAGCTGGAGAGCAGGTACCAGAGGTAATGGCTGCATTTAAAGTGCAACTTGAAAATTTAGAAGAATTTACACCTGAAACTGTCAAAGCAGCTATCAAAGCTGTGCAAAAAGAAACGGGTCATAAAGGTAAAAATTTATTTATGCCAATCCGTGTTGTGACTACAGGTGAAACGCACGGTCCGGAGCTACCGAATGCTATTTGTTTAATCGGTAAAGAGAAAACAATTGACCGTGTAGAAAAATACGCGAAATAATAGAAATTTATTGACAAACTGTTTCTTCGATGTAAAATGAATGTACATTGAGAAAGCGTTGATAAGGAGAAGTACGTGGCGCAAGCTCTAAAGAGAGGACCATCACCGGCTGAAAGTGGTCTGAGCCAAGGCAAAACCGAAATGCACCTTTGAGCATAAAGCTGAACAATAGTAGGCTTTATCGAGTCGTTCCCGTTATAGGACGTCCAAAGTGGAAGGCATATGCCTTCAATCAGAGTGGAACCGCGCAAATTCAGCGTCTCTGTCATTCCTTTTTAGGAATGATAGGGGCGCTTTTTATTATTTTTTTATGATTTTCGGGTGTTAGATGAAAAAGGGAAATCATTACTAATAACAATAGGTTTTAACGTCATTTTTGCGTGGGGTTATTGTAAGGGTTTGAAATAACGTGGTCGAGATCACAAACACACATTGAATCGAAAAGGGGGAGTTTTGATGTTTAAAAGAATAAAGGAAGATGTAGAGACTATTTTTGAAAATGATCCAGCAGCGCGCAGTGTACTTGAAGTTGTGTTAACATATTCAGGGCTGCATGCTACATGGGCGCATCGAGTTGCACACTGGTTTTTTAAAAGACGTTTTTATTTTATCGCACGCGTAATTTCGCAAATAAGTCGCTTCTTTACAGGAATTGAAATACACCCTGGTGCTAAAATTGGTCGTCGCTTCTTTATTGACCACGGCATGGGCGTTGTTATAGGGGAAACATGTGAGATAGGCGATAATGTTACACTTTATCAAGGTGTTACACTTGGGGGTACAGGGAAAGAAAAAGGCAAGCGCCACCCGACATTAGAAGATAATGTGTTAGTTGCCACAGGTGCAAAAGTATTAGGTTCTATTACAATTGGTGAGAATAGTAAAATTGGCGCTGGTTCAGTAGTATTAAAAGAAGTGCCACCAAATTCTACTGTAGTCGGTATCCCTGGTAAAGTAGTGATGCGAGATGGTGTTCGTTTAGAGAAAAAACTAGATCATCAAAATATTCCTGACCCTGTAGAGGAACGTTGTCAAGGTTTCGAAAAGCAAATAGCAGCATTGCAAGAAGAAATCGGACGCTTACAAAAGGAGAGAGAAACACAATGAGTATTCAAATTTTTAACTCATTAACAAGACAAAAAGAAACTTTCGTACCGCTAGAAGAAGGCAAAGTTAAAATGTATGTTTGCGGTCCGACTGTTTATAACTATATTCATATTGGGAATTCACGTCCTGTAATTGTGTACGATACTGTACGACGATATTTTCAATATAAAGGCTACGATGTGAAATTTGTATCAAATTTCACAGATGTGGATGATAAAATTATTAAAGCAGCAAACGAGCTTGGTGAAGAAGTTCATGAGCTTACCGACCGTTTTATTGCTGCATATTTTGAAGATGTTACTGCACTAGGATGCAAAAAGGCCGATGTGCATCCTCGTGTAACAGATCACATGGATGACATTATTGAATTTATTAAAGTGTTAATCGAAAAAGGCTACGCATATGAATCGGCTGGCGATGTGTATTACCGAACTCGAAAATTTAACGGCTACGGTAAGCTTTCACATCAATCGGTGGATGATTTAAAGATCGGTGCACGTATCGAAGCAGGCGAGAAAAAAGACGATGCATTAGACTTTGCATTATGGAAAGCAGCAAAGCTTGGTGAGATTTATTGGGAAAGTCCTTGGGGCAACGGACGTCCAGGATGGCATATTGAATGCTCGGTCATGGCACGTGAGCATTTAGGTGATACAATTGATATACATGCAGGTGGTCAAGATTTAACATTCCCGCACCATGAAAATGAAATTGCGCAATCTGAAGCACATAACGATACAACATTTGCGCGCTACTGGATGCATAATGGATATATTAATATAGATAATGAAAAAATGTCAAAATCCCTTGGTAATTTTGTGCTTGTGAACGATATACGTAAACAAATCGATCCACAAATTTTACGTTTCTTTATGTTATCTGTACATTATCGTCACCCAATTAACTTTGCTAAAGATTTAGTAGATGCTGCAGCTACTGGTTTAGAGCGTATTCGCACTTCCTATAACAACGTTAAGTACCGCTTATCCGCTACTGCGAGTCTCGGTGAACATTCGGACGAATGGCTCCAACAAATCGCTACACAAAAAGCACAATTTGAAGAAGCGATGGATGATGATTTCAATACAGCAAATGCTATTTCAGTATTATTTGAATTAGCTCGTATTGCTAATATTTACTTGAATGAGACGAATACTGATGAAAAGGTATTATTAACTTTTGTTGAAACTTTTGAGGTATTAGGTGACGTCTTAGGTATTGAATTTGCAAAAGAAGCTGAACTTCTAGACGAAGAGATTGAAGCCCTTTTGCAGGAACGCGTAGAAGCACGTAAAAATCGTGACTTTGCTCGTTCAGATGAAATCCGCGACCATTTACAGGCGCAAGGTATCATTTTAGAGGATACACGCCAAGGGACAAGATGGAAACGAGGGTAAGTAACTTGGATAAACTCCGAAATGAAGATGTTAAGCAATTAAATGCATTAGCGCTCGCATATATGGGAGATGCGGTTTTAGAACAAAAGGTCCGCGAGTATTTACTGCGTAGTGGCCGTGTAAAGCCGAATACACTCCATAGAGAAGCAACACATTATGTATCAGCAAAGGCACAGTCTACGATTGTACATCGCATGATGGATGAAAATTTTTTAACAGAGCAGGAATTGGCTGTGTTCCGACGAGGACGCAATGCCAAGTCCGGTTCTGTTCCGAAAAATACAGATGTCCAAACATACCGGAATAGCTCCGGCTTTGAGGCGGTACTCGGAAGCTTGTACTTACTAGGTGAATTAGAACGCGTTTATGACATCATTGCATACGCTATTCAAATAATCGAGGAATTAAAAGGAGTGTCAAAATAATGGCAGAACAAAATGGTGAAATTATTGCCGGTAAAAACCCAGTGTTAGAAGCACTTCGTTCAGGCCGCGATATGAATAAAGTATGGATTGCAGAAGGTGTTAAAAAGTCAGGGGTCAATGAACTGCTTGATTTAGCGCGTGAACGTGGCATCATTGTTCAATTTGTACCGAAAAAAAAGGTCGATCAATTATCGGATGCTAATCATCAAGGAATTGTTGCCTCTGTTGCAGCGTATAGCTATGCAGAGTTAGATGATTTATTTGCAGCGGCACAAAAAAAACAAGAAGATCCATTTTTCTTAATATTAGATGAGTTAGAGGACCCACATAATTTAGGCTCGATTATGCGAACTGCAGATGCAATTGGCGTACATGGTATAATTATTCCAAAGCGTCGCTCAGTGAGTTTGACAGCGGTTGTGGCGAAGGCTTCTACAGGAGCGATTGAGCATGTACCAGTTGTGCGTGTTATTAACCTAGCACAAACAGTAGATGAGTTAAAAGAGCGTGGCGTATGGATTGCTGGTACCGATGCAAAGGGTTCAGCGGATTATCGAAAAATGGATGCAACCTTACCACTTGCAATTATTATTGGTAGCGAGGGCAAAGGGATGGGTCGCCTGTTAAAAGAGAAATGTGACTTTTTATATCATTTGCCTATGGTTGGGCATGTCACATCATTAAATGCTTCTGTAGCTGCCGCACTTTTAATGTACGAAGTGTATCGTAAACGTCAAGAAGCGAATGAGTAACGATGAAAAACATTTTGCTTGTTGACGGCTATAATATGATTGGAGCTTGGAAAGAGCTACGTCCATTACGTGACACAAATTTTGAAGATGCACGTAAGCGATTAATTGAGCTTATGGCTGAATATAAAGCGGCGATAGGATGGCGCGTAATCGTAGTTTTTGACGCCCATCTTGTGCCGGGTGTGGAACAATCTTATATAGAGAATGGTGTCGAAATCATTTATACAAGGAAAAATGAAACAGCAGATGAACGCATTGAAAAGATGACACATGAACTAAAGGCAAGACATGTACAAATTCACGTCGCGACTTCCGATATGGCAGAACAAAGTGTTATTTTTGGTAATGGTGCACTACGCAAATCGGCAAGAGAGCTAGAAATTGATATGAGCATTATTCAGCATAAAATTTCTCACGATGTAAAAAGAAAGCAGGATAGCAAGCCACCTTCACGCATTGAGCTAAAGCCGGATGTGGCACTTGCCTTCGAAAAGTGGCGTCGTGGATTAAAATGATTGATTGACGCATATTTTCCAATTCCGTTATACTGTTCCTAATTATCTGTTGCAGCTGAGGTGATACCATGTTTAAAAATAGTATTGTACAAGTGACACAAGATTTTGAACGATTCAATGATGAAGAGCTTATTGAAATGGTGCATCAAGGTAATACAGATGCGTTGGATTTTTTAATTACAAAATACCGTTTGCTAGTAAGGGCAAAGGCAAGGTCTTATTTTTTAATTGGTGCTGATAAAGAGGATATCGTACAAGAGGGTATGATTGGCTTGTATAAAGCTGTCCGTGATTTTAAAGGGGACAAGCTTGCTTCTTTTCGAGCTTTTGCAGAGTTATGTATTACAAGACAAATTATTACAGCAATTAAAACAGCAACAAGGCAAAAACATATTCCGCTAAATTCCTATGTTTCTCTAGATAAGCCTATTTTTGATGAGGAATCAGATCGCACATTAATGGATGTGTTAACAGGCGCTATTATGGACGATCCAGAAGAGTTAATGATTCATAGAGAAGAGTTTGGTTATTTAGAAGAAAAAATGAGTGAAATTTTAAGCGAATTGGAGCTACAAGTATTAGCTCTATACTTAGATGGACAATCTTATCATGAAATTTCTGCAAAATTGAATCGGCATGTAAAGTCGATTGATAATGCTTTGCAACGAGTTAAGCGGAAATTAGAGCGTCATTTAGTGCTTGAGGAAATGTCATAGAGGGCACGTACCCTTGTTGACATTGACAATTTTAGGTGTTAGTCTTTAAAAGACAAAGTGCCGAAAAGGTGATTATATGGCAAAGAAAGTCGTGCTAAATTGTGAAAAATGCGGATCGAGAAATTACACTTTTCCTGCTAAAGGAGATACTACTGTACGTCTCGAATTAAAGAAATTTTGCTCGCATTGCAATGAACATACAGTGCATAAACAAACGTTATAAAATATTTTGTAAATAGACAGATATGATTGATTCGGAGGTTAGGCTAGAATGGGCAAGATTAAAAGTTTTTTCAGCGACGTAATGTCGGAAATGCGAAAAACTAGCTGGCCAAAAAGTAAAGAACTGACGAAATATACAGTCGTTGTAATTTCAACTGTAGTAATTATGGCTTTATTTTTTGTGTTAGTAGACTTAGGTATTTCATCATTATTCCGCTGGTACTTAGATTTATAATTTAGAAAAGAGCATGTTAATACTTTTGAAAATAGCCCGTCCATTACAATAACGGGTTTTTTCGTTTGTTTTATGAAGTAAAGAGCAGTAAAATGTTTTCATTATGATAAGTGTGACTACCAGTGAAAGTATGTTGGTAGCGATAGATGACTATGCTAATTAGGTATATATCATCGAGCTTTCGCTTGCTACGGCGAAAGCTATGTTTTTCTATTGGGAAGTTTGTGAAAAGAATAAAGGATGCACATTGCATATCGCGATCATTTTCACTTTTATTTGTAAGGGAGGGACGGACGAGTAGTCCTAGCAGTTATGGAGAAAAATTGGTATGTTGTTCATACGTATTCAGGGTATGAAAACCGTGTAAAAGCAAACCTAGAAAAACGTGTTGAAACAATGGGGATGCAAGATAAAATCTTCCGCGTTATCGTGCCTGAGCACGAGGAAACAGAAATGAAGGACGGCAAAAAGAAGACAATGATGCGTAAAGTCTTTCCTGGTTATGTCCTAGTAGAGCTAATAATGACAG
The DNA here is from genome assembly GCF_044753985.1 of Lysinibacillus sp. NPDC093210. NCBI lineage: Bacteria > Bacillati > Bacillota > Bacilli > Caryophanales > Bacillaceae > Lysinibacillus > Lysinibacillus sp. NPDC093210. The sequence continues at coordinate 193,492 of NZ_JBIVOE010000007.1, forward strand.
ATGATTCTTGGTATGTTGTCCGCAATACGCCAGGTGTAACTGGCTTTATCGGTTCATCAGGTGGCGGAGCTAAACCGACACCTCTATTACCAGAAGAAGCGGATCGTCTATTAGAACAAATGGGCATGACTGATAAAATTGTTGAAATCGATATTACTATTGGTGAAGCAGTTGAAGTATTAGAAGGACCATTTGCGCACTTCCAAGGACGTGTTGAAGAAATCGACGCTGAAAAAGGAAAACTGAAAGTATCTGTAGATATGTTTGGTCGCGAAACAATTATGGAACTTGATTTTGAACAAATTAAAAAATTATAGTTTTACATTCTAGTTACCATATTACGTATGATTGAGCGTATATCGCAGTTTTTGTTAATTACTACTTGCTTAAAAAAATTAAAAGTGGTATCATTTCAAAGGTCAGACTGTCATACTTCGGTTGGCGTCTGTAATGATAATTTTAATGTTATCGGCAATTAGCTGACAGACAGATATTGAGTGGGAGGGGCAACCCAATTACCACATCACGGACTTAAGGAGGTGTGTCTCGTGGCTAAAAAAGTTATTAAAGTAGTTAAACTTCAAATCCCTGCTGGTAAAGCAAACCCAGCTCCACCGGTTGGTCCTGCATTAGGTCAAGCAGGTGTGAACATCATGGGATTCTGTAAAGAATTCAATGCGCGTACTGCTGATCAAGCTGGTCTTATTATTCCGGTTGAAATTTCAGTATTCGAAGACCGTTCATTTACTTTCATTACGAAAACTCCACCTGCAGCAGTTTTACTTAAAGTAGCAGCTGGTATCCAATCTGGATCTGGTGAACCAAACCGTAAAAAAGTTGCAACGGTTAAACGTGATAAAGTTCGCGAAATCGCTGAAACTAAAATGCCAGACCTTAACGCTGCTTCAGTTGAAGCTGCTATGTTAATGGTTGAAGGTACTGCACGAAGCATGGGTATTGTTATCGAAGACTAATCCCAGTTACTTGATGTTTTTGTTTTTTGGAAGGTTGCGGAGTTTCTTTGTGAACGCGCAACCTTTATTCGTGGGAGGTAAAATCCGCTATAACCACAATCAAGGAGGAAATATATAATGGCTAAAAAAGGTAAAAAGCTGCAAGATGCAGTGAAATTAATCGACCGTAACAACGTATACGGCGCACAAGAAGCAATCGAACTTGCTCAAAAAACTAGCACAGTAAACTTCGACGCTACTGTAGAAGTTGCTTTCCGTTTAGGAATCGATACTCGTAAAAATGACCAACAAATCCGTGGTGCAGTAGTGCTACCAAACGGTACTGGTAAAACTCAACGCGTATTAGTTTTCGCTAAAGGTGAAAAACTTAAAGAAGCAGAAGCTGCTGGTGCTGACTATGTAGGCGATGCAGAATACATCCAAAAAATCCAACAAGGTTGGTTTGACTTCGATGTAATCGTAGCAACTCCTGACATGATGGGTGAAGTTGGTAAACTTGGTCGCGTATTAGGACCTAAAGGCTTAATGCCAAACCCTAAAACTGGTACAGTTACATTTGACGTAACAAAAGCAATCGAAGAAATCAAAGCTGGTAAAGTAGAATACCGCGCTGACAAAGCTGGTATTATCCACGCTCCTATTGGTAAAGTTTCTTTTGCTACAGAAAAACTTGTAGAAAACTTCTTAACTGTATTTGACGTTGTTCAAAAAGCAAAACCTGCTGCAGCTAAAGGTACTTACATGAAATCTGTAAACGTTACAACTACAATGGGCCCAGCTATTAAAATTGACGCTGCAAACGTAGTAGTAAAATAATTTTATATAAATCGATTGACAGCTATCCGTATCTTTGGTAAGATGGATGCTGTTGTGAATCATCCATTTGTACCGTAGACAGTAGGAGTGACTTGTCACTTAATGATCCTACCGAGGACATCGGAATTCGGATTCTTATTTTAAAGATGATGACTTTCAGCCTCTGTGTCTATATGACCCAGAGGCTTTACTTTTGTCGGTATAAATGACCCATTCTAATAGGAGGTGTCATCATGAGCAAAGCAATCGAAAACAAACAATCACAAGTGCAAGAAATCACTGAAAAATTCCAAAGCGCTGCTTCTGTAGTAGTAGTGGATTATCGTGGTCTTAACGTTGCACAAGTGACTGAACTTCGTAAACAACTTCGTGAAGCTGGTGTTGAGTTTAAAGTTTACAAAAACACTTTAACTCGTCGTGCTGCTGAAGCTGCTGGCGTTGAAGGAATCAATGAAGTATTAACTGGTCCTAACGCAATCGCGTTCTCAACTGAAGATGTTGTAGCCCCTGCTAAAATCATCAACGAGTTCGCTAAGAAAAACGAAGCTTTAGAAATTAAAGCGGGTATTATTGAAGGTACAATCTCTTCTGTTGAAGATGTTAAAGCACTTGCAGAACTTCCATCACGCGAAGGTCTTCTTTCAATGCTTTTATCTGTACTTCAAGCTCCAGTGCGCAACTTCGCACTTGCAACAAAAGCTGTTGCAGAACAAAAAGAAGAACAAGGCGCATAATTTCTTGCGTTGCATAACTTCCGCGGCTTGACCGCAAAAAACTAAAACACATCCAATTAGGAGGAAATTATAATGAACAAAGAGCAAATCTTAGAAGCTATCAAAGCTATGACAGTTCTTGAATTAAACGATTTAGTAAAAGCTATCGAAGAAGAATTCGGTGTAACAGCTGCTGCTCCAGTAGCAGTAGTTGCTGGCGGTGCTGCTGCAGCTGAAGAAAAAACAGAATTCGACGTAGTATTAGCATCTGCTGGTGCTGAAAAAATTAAAGTAATCAAAGTGGTTCGCGAAATCACTGGTTTAGGTCTTAAAGAAGCTAAAGAAGTTGTAGATAACGCTCCTAAAGCTCTTAAAGAAGGCGTTTCTAAAGATGAAGCTGAACAAATCAAAGCTAAACTTGAAGAAGTTGGCGCATCTGTAGAAGTTAAGTAATCTCGTATTACTTTTATACAAAAGGAAGCTCGTCATTGTGGCGAGCTTTTTCTTCATTCTGAGGAGGCGTGAAAATGTCAGATCACTATTATACAAGTAAGCCTCAAACTGAAAGTAAACCTCGTCACTGGACGTTCAAGTTACTTGGGCATACGTTTTCCTTTGAAACGGATGCAGGTGTATTTAGTAAAAGCGAAGTAGATTTTGGATCCCGTGTATTAATAGATGCGTTTCAAATGCCGGATGTAGATGGTGCGATTTTTGATGTAGGTTGTGGCTATGGGCCAATTGGGTTATCGATTGCCAAGGCAAATCCTGAGCGCACGGTTTTGATGATGGATATTAATGAACGAGCAGTTGCGCTTTCTCAAAAAAATGCGCAAGTAAACGGTGTTCAAAATGTACGAATATTTGTCAGTGACGGACTATCGAATGTTGATGATGAGGCGAAGGCTGCAGCTATTTTAACCAATCCTCCAATTCGTGCAGGAAAGGACACGGTTTTCCGCTTTTACGATGGTGCTTATAATAAGTTAGTCACTTCTGGAGAGTTATGGGTAGTAATTCAGAAGAAGCAAGGTGCACCATCAACGGTTAGCTATTTAGAAGAAAAGTTTTCTGAAGTCGATGTGGTGGAGAAGAAAAAAGGATACTGGATAGTGCGTGCAAAAAAATAAATGAAATATGTATAAAATATTGACTTGACAAAACGGCTATGATAACATGATACAATGCAAAAATATTATTTTGAGGTCGTGTGCCCTTTTGGTATATGAATGATTTTATATGGGTATACTTGCCAAGATAAGTTTAGTTAACCGAAAATGAGATCTTTTGAAGACTCGTTTTCTTTTTGTCTTTCGAAATCATACACTATTTGGATGATTTTGCAAAGACCTAATATCGCTTTATTGAGGGGTGAATGAGTTGACAGGTCAACTAGTTCAGTACGGACAACACCGCCAGCGTAGAAGCTTTGCGCGTATTAAAGAGGTGCTTGAGCTTCCAAATCTGATTGAGATTCAAACGGCGTCTTACGAGTGGTTCCTTGAAGAAGGTTTACGTGAAATGTTCCGTGACATTTCGCCGATCGAGGACTTTACAGGTAATCTTTCATTAGAATTCATCGATTATTCATTAGGTGATCCTAAATATGATGTCGATGAGTGTAAAGAGCGAGATGTTACTTACGCAGCTCCATTACGTGTGAAAGTACGTCTTTACAACAAAGAAACAGACGAAGTGAAAGAACAAGATGTATTTATGGGTGACTTCCCATTAATGACTGAAACAGGGACGTTCATTATCAATGGTGCTGAACGTGTTATCGTTTCACAATTAGTTCGATCACCAAGTGTGTATTTCCATGATAAAACTGATAAAAACGGTAAAAAAGGCTTCGGTGCGACAGTAATTCCAAACCGTGGTGCTTGGTTAGAATATGAAACTGACGCGAAGGATGTAGTATATGTACGTATTGATCGTACTCGTAAGCTACCAGTAACAGTGTTACTTCGTGCATTAGGGTTCGGTTCAGATCAAGAGATTATCGATATTATCGGTGATAATGAGTATTTACGTAATACGCTAGAAAAAGATAACTCTGAAAGTACAGAAAAAGCACTTTTAGAAATCTACGAGCGTTTACGTCCAGGTGAGCCACCAACAGTAGAAAGTGCGAAAAGTTTATTATATTCTCGTTTCTTTGATGCTAAACGCTATGATTTAGCGAATGTTGGTCGTTACAAAATGAACAAAAAGCTTCATATCAAAAATCGTTTATTCAACCAAACGATTGCTGAAACGCTTGTTGATCCAGAAACAGGCGAAATTTTAGTAGAGAAGGGCACTGTGCTAGATCGTCGTACTTTAGATAAGATTTTACCTTACCTAGAGGATTCTTCTAAAGGCATTGGCTACCGCACTTTATCACAAGTTGGCGGAGTACTTGAAGATGACGTAACAATCCAATCTATTAAAATTTATGCACCTAAAGATGAAGCTCAAAAAGAAATCAATGTTATTGGCAATGCCTACATTGACGAAGAAGTGAAGAATATTACACCGGCTGATGTATTATCTTCAGTAAGTTATTTCTTCAACCTACTTTACCAAGTAGGGGCAACAGATGATATTGACCATTTAGGTAACCGTCGTCTTCGCTCTGTTGGTGAGTTATTACAAAACCAATTCCGTATCGGTTTATCTCGTATGGAACGTGTTGTGCGCGAGCGTATGTCTATTAATGATACAGCCGCTATCGTACCACAACAGTTAATCAATATTCGTCCAGTAATTGCGTCTATTAAAGAATTCTTTGGTAGCTCTCAATTATCTCAATTCATGGACCAAACAAACCCACTGGCAGAGTTAACGCATAAACGTCGTCTATCTGCATTAGGGCCTGGTGGTTTAACGCGTGAGCGCGCTGGTTTCGAAGTGCGTGACGTTCACTATTCTCACTATGGTCGTATGTGTCCGATTGAGACACCTGAGGGTCCAAACATTGGTTTAATCAACTCGTTATCTTCATTCGCTAAAGTAAATAAATTTGGTTTCATTGAAACACCATATCGTCGTATTGACCATGAAACTGGTCAAGTAACGGATCAAATTGATTATTTAACAGCTGACGAAGAAGATAACTACTATGTAGCGCAAGCGAACTCGCTATTAAATCCTGATGGTACATTCACTAACGATGAAGTTGTAGGTCGTTTCCGTGGAGACAACACAGTTTTCAATAAAGCTCAAATGGACTATATGGACGTATCTCCTAAACAAGTAGTTTCTGCAGCGACTGCATGTATTCCATTCTTAGAAAACGATGACTCTAACCGTGCGCTTATGGGTGCCAACATGCAACGTCAAGCGGTTCCTCTTTTAAATCCAGAAGCTCCGTTTGTTGGTACTGGTATGGAACACGTAGATGCGCGTGACTCTGGCGCGGCTGTAGTTGCGAAATTCGATGGTATTGTTGAGCATGTTGAAGCTCGTTCAATCCATGTTCGTCGCATTGAAACAGTCGACGGTAAAGAAGTTAAAGGCGATTTAACAAAATATAAATTACAAAAATTCATTCGTTCTAACCAAGGTACTTCATACAACCAACGTCCACTTGTAAAAGTTGGCGAACGTGTGAAACCTCGCGATATTTTAGCAGACGGTCCATCTATGGAAAACGGTGAACTTGCTTTAGGTCGTAACGTACTTGTTGCGTTCATGACTTGGAACGGGTTCAACTATGAGGATGCTGTTATCATGAGTGAGCGCCTTGTAAAAGACGATGTATATACTTCAGTTCATATTGAAGAATATGAGTCAGAATCTCGTGATACAAAATTAGGACCTGAAGAAATTACACGCGACATTCCAAACGTTGGGGAAGATGCGCTTCGTAACTTAGACGAACGTGGTATTATCCGTATCGGTGCGGAAGTACGTGATGGTGATATTCTTGTAGGTAAAGTAACGCCTAAAGGGGTTACAGAATTAACAGCTGAAGAGCGCTTATTACATGCAATCTTTGGTGAAAAGGCACGTGAAGTTCGTGATACTTCATTACGCGTACCACATGGTGCGGGCGGTATCATCCTTGACGTTAAAGTATTTAACCGTGAAGACGGCGATGAGTTACCACCAGGTGTTAACCAATTAGTTCGTGCTTACATTGTTCAAAAACGTAAAATCCGCGTTGGGGACAAAATGGCCGGACGCCATGGTAACAAAGGGGTTATCTCTCGTATCTTACCGGAAGAGGATATGCCATTTATGCCAGATGGTACTCCTGTCGATATCATGTTAAACCCATTAGGTGTACCTTCTCGTATGAATATCGGACAAGTTTTAGAGTTACACTTAGGTATGGCTTCTCGTTACTTAGGTGTTCATATGGCAACACCAGTATTTGATGGTGCCAACGAAGAAGATGTATGGGAAACAATGGAAGAAGCAGGGATGAACCGTGACGGTAAAACAATCCTGTATGATGGACGTTCAGGTGAACCGTTCGATAATCGTGTATCTGTTGGGATCATGTACATGATCAAACTTGCACACATGGTTGACGATAAACTTCACGCACGTTCAACTGGTCCTTACTCACTTGTTACACAACAACCACTTGGTGGTAAAGCGCAGTTCGGTGGACAACGCTTTGGTGAGATGGAAGTATGGGCACTTGAAGCATACGGTGCGGCATACACACTTCAAGAAATTTTAACTGTTAAATCCGATGACGTTGTTGGTCGTGTGAAAACATACGAGGCTATCGTTAAAGGTGAAAGCGTACCAGAGCCAGGCGTTCCGGAATCATTCAAAGTATTGATTAAAGAACTACAATCTCTTGGTATGGATGTTAAAATGTTAACAATCAATGATGAAGAAGTAGAGCTTCGCGATCTAGACGAAGAAGAAGATCTTCAACCTGCTGACGCACTTAATATTGCGCCACAGCCAGAAACAGAAGAACAGCCAGTAGAGTCTTTTGAATAATGGATAAGGTTAAGTTCACATTCGTGTGAATATGGTCAAACTTATTTTTCAAATTAGTCGGGCAGGATTTAACGCCCTGCTCGACTTTCTTTATGAATGAAATCAATCTATTTTTAATCTTTTGTCAAAATGTATTTTTGCAAACGATTGTCGAGCTGCGTAAAAGAGTCTTTATAAAGACCTATAACTAGAGGGAGGTAGGCTCCTTGATAGACGTTAATGAATTTGAATATATGAAAATTGGTTTAGCATCCCCTGACAAGATTCGTTCTTGGTCATATGGTGAAGTAAAAAAACCAGAAACAATTAACTATCGTACATTAAAACCAGAAAAAGATGGTTTATTCTGTGAACGTATTTTCGGTCCTACGAAAGACTGGGAATGTCACTGTGGTAAATACAAACGTGTTCGCTATAAAGGCGTAGTTTGTGACCGTTGTGGTGTTGAAGTAACACGTGCAAAAGTTCGTCGTGAACGTATGGGTCATATCGAATTAGCTGCTCCAGTTTCTCATATTTGGTACTTCAAAGGTATTCCAAGCCGCATGGGACTTATTTTAGATATGTCCCCACGTGCTTTAGAAGAAGTAATTTACTTCGCATCTTACGTTGTAATTGAACCAGGTGCTACTAACTTAGAGAGTAAGCAATTACTTTCTGAAAAAGAGTACCGTGCATACCGTGAAAAATTCGGTGCAACTTTCGAAGCAGCGATGGGCGCAGAAGCAATCAAAAAGCTTCTTGCTAAAATCGATCTTGAAGATGAAACACATTCTTTAAAAGAAGAACTAAAATCAGCACAAGGTCAACGCCGTACACGTGCGATTAAACGTCTTGAAGTAGTAGAATCATTCCGTAACTCAGGTAACTCTCCAGAGTGGATGATTTTAGATGTACTACCTGTTATTCCACCGGAGCTTCGTCCAATGGTTCAATTAGATGGTGGTCGTTTTGCAACATCTGACTTAAATGATTTATATCGTCGTGTAATCAACCGTAATAACCGTTTAAAACGTTTATTAGATCTTGGAGCACCAAGCATTATCGTTCAAAACGAGAAACGTATGTTACAAGAAGCTGTTGATGCATTAATCGATAACGGTCGTCGTGGTCGTCCAGTAACTGGACCAGGTAACCGTCCGTTAAAATCACTTTCACATATGTTAAAAGGGAAACAAGGTCGTTTCCGTCAAAACTTACTTGGTAAACGTGTTGACTATTCTGGTCGTTCAGTTATCGTAGTAGGTCCAAATTTAAAAATGTACCAATGTGGTCTACCGAAGGAAATGGCAATCGAGCTATTTAAACCTTTCGTTATGAAAGAGCTAGTAGAACGTGGTCTTGCACACAATATTAAATCTGCTAAACGTAAAATCGAACGTTTAAACAACGACGTATGGGACGTTTTAGAAGATGTTATCCGTGAGCATCCAGTATTACTAAACCGTGCACCAACGCTTCACCGTCTTGGTATTCAAGCGTTTGAACCAACACTTGTTGAAGGTCGTGCGATTCGTCTTCACCCGTTAGTATGTACAGCTTACAACGCTGACTTCGATGGTGACCAAATGGCGGTTCACGTACCATTATCAGCAGAAGCACAAGCAGAAGCTCGACTTCTAATGCTTGCTGCACAAAACATCCTAAACCCGAAAGATGGTAAGCCAGTTGTAACTCCATCTCAAGATATGGTATTAGGTAACTACTATTTAACACTTGAGCGTGAAGATGCTCGTGGTGAAGGTTCAATTTTCTATGGACCAAACGAAGTTTTAATCGCATATGATACAGGTCATGTACACTTGCATACACGTATCGCGATCAAAGCAAGTTCACTGAACAACCCAACATTTACAGAAGAACAAAATAATATGTTCTTATTAACAACTGTTGGTAAAGTGATCTTTAATGAAATCTTGCCTGAATCATTCCCGTTCATTAACGAACCTACTGATTTCAACTTAGAGCAAGTAACACCAGAGAAATACTTCGTAAACTTAACAATTGACGAAGAAACTTTAGCAGAGCTTGAAGCAGATGCTGCTTACAGCCAATTAGATGAAAAAGGTAAAGTAGAGGCACAACGTTCAGCAGTACTTCGCAAACATTTTGCATCCGTACCTGTTGTAAACCCATTCCGCAAGAAATTCTTAGGAAATATCATTGCAGAAGTGTTTAAACGTTTCCACATTACTGAAACATCTAAAATGCTTGATCGCATGAAAAACTTAGGTTTCAAATACTCAACTCGCGCTGGTATCACTGTTGGTGTATCTGACATCGTGGTATTACCAGACAAAGGCGAAATCCTAGCTGAAGCACAAGAGAAAGTAGATAAAGTTCAAGCGCAATTCCGTCGTGGTTTCATTACTGAAGAAGAGCGTTATGACCGTGTTATCTCTAGCTGGAGTGCAGCGAAAGATGAAATTCAATCAAAACTGATGAAGTCACTTGAGAAAACAAACCCAATCTTTATGATGTCTGACTCAGGTGCCCGTGGTAACGCGTCTAACTTTACACAGTTAGCTGGTATGCGTGGTCTGATGGCCAACCCGGCTGGTCGTATTATCGAACTTCCAATCAAGTCTTCATTCCGTGAAGGTTTAACAGTATTGGAATACTTCATCTCAACACATGGTGCTCGTAAAGGTCTTGCCGATACAGCCCTAAAAACTGCCGACTCAGGTTACTTAACACGTCGTCTTGTAGACGTTGCACAAGATGTAATCGTTCGTGAAGATGATTGTGGAACTGACCGTGGCTTAACTATCGGTGCGTTAATGGAAGGTACAGAACTAATCGAAGCGTTAGACGAACGTATTGTTGGTCGTCATACGAAGAAAACGATTTTCCATCCAGAAACAGGCGATGTAATTTTAGAAAAAGACGGTTTAATCGACCAAGATGTCGCTCGTGTTATTACAGAAGCAGGTATCGAGGAAGTAACAATCCGTTCAGCGTTCACATGTAATACAAAACATGGTGTATGTAAAAAATGTTACGGCATGAACTTAGCAACTGGTGAAAAAGTTGAAGTTGGGGAAGCAGTTGGTATTATTGCAGCTCAATCAATCGGTGAACCAGGTACTCAGTTAACAATGCGTACATTCCATACAGGTGGGGTAGCCGGAGACGATATTACTCAAGGTCTTCCACGTATCCAAGAGATTTTCGAAGCACGTAATCCAAAAGGTCAATCTGTCATTTCAGAGATTGCTGGTACGGTTTCAGATATTACTGAAATTCGTGAAGGTCTAAAAGAAATTACAGTTCAAGGTGACGTAGAAACTCGTAAATACCAAGCACCTTATAATGCACGTCTGAAAGTTATCGAAGGTGACTCAATCGAACGTGGTCAAGTATTAACAGAAGGTTCTATCGATCCAAAACAATTATTAAAAGTAAAAGACGTTTCAACAGTTCAAGAATATTTACTAAAAGAAGTACAAAAAGTATACCGTATGCAAGGGGTAGAAATTGGAGACAAACATATCGAAGTAATGGTACGTCAAATGCTTCGTAAAGTTCGCGTAATTGAAGCTGGTGATACAGAATTATTACCAGGCTCATTATTAGATATTCACCAATTCGCAGAGGCAAACGTAGATGCTGTTATGAACGGTAAAAATCCTGCAACTTGTCGCCCTGTAATCTTAGGTATTACTAAAGCTTCACTAGAAACTGAATCATTCTTATCTGCTGCATCATTCCAAGAAACAACTCGTGTGTTAACGGATGCTGCAATTAAAGGTAAACGTGATGAACTTCTAGGGTTAAAAGAGAACGTAATTATTGGTAAACTTGTTCCAGCAGGTACTGGTATGCAACGTTATCGTCAAATCCGCATTGAAAAAGATGAGCTTGACGCAGAAGATTTAGTTTCTGCTGAATAACTTAAACTAAGCTCCGAAGAGATGGCAAAAGCGCATCTCTTCGGACTTTTTAAAGATATTAGTTGACAGTAGAAATTGATAATGATAATATATTGAAGGTTGATAGTTAACTGTCTGTACTTCGGAGGATATGAAAATGTCTTATGATAAAGTAAGGGCTAGTAAAACAATCATTGGTACAAAGCAAGCAGTAAAAGCAATGCAAGCTGGTTTAGTGAAAGAGCTTTTTGTGGCACTTGATGCAGACAATTGGGTAACCGATTCGGCCATAACTTTCGCGAGAGAGAACGGTATACCAGTTATTCTTGTCGAGTCCAAAAAGGAACTGGGCAAAGCCTGTGGAATCCATGTTGGAGCTGCGGTTGTTGCTATTGCTGTAGATTAGTTTTTGTGTATAAAACACAAAGACTTTGTTTTTACCCAAAAAATGAACCACCTGGATGTGTGGTATTAACAAGGAATAAATGAAGGGAGGAAATACCGATGCCTACAATTAACCAATTAGTACGTAAGCCTCGTCAATCTAAAATCACGAAATCAAAATCACCAGCGTTAAACAAAGGATATAACTCATTTAAAAAATCTTTAACTGATGTTAAATCTCCACAAAAACGTGGTGTTTGTACTCGTGTAGGTACAATGACACCTCGTAAACCAAACTCAGCGTTACGTAAATACGCTCGTGTACGTTTAACTAACCAAATTGAGGTTACAGCTTATATCCCAGGTGAAGGCCACAACTTACAAGAGCACAGTGTTGTTCTTATCCGTGGCGGACGCGTAAAAGACTTAGCGGGTGTTCGTTACCATATCGTACGTGGTGCTCTTGATACAGCTGGTGTAAACGGTCGTTTACAATCACGTTCTAAATACGGAACAAAACGCCCTAAAGAAAAAAAATAATTTAACACGTTAAGTGTTAATTAGTGTTGAGTCTTACGTTGATATCACCAAATTCAAATCATGCTAGCTGATTTAGAGTTAAGTGATAACTTCGTACAAGGCCAACGTATAAAAATAAATCGATAATTATTCGAAAGGAGGAAAACACATGCCTCGTAAAGGTCCTGTTTCCAAACGTGACGTGTTACCAGATCCAATTTATAATTCAAAACTAGTAACTCGTTTAATCAATAAAATGATGGTTGATGGTAAAAGAGGTACTTCTCAAAAGATTTTATACGGTGCGTTCGAACTAGTTAAAGAACGTTCTGGTGAAAATCCAATCGAAGTATTCGAAGCTGCTCTAAACAACGTAATGCCAGTTCTTGAAGTACGTGCTCGCCGTGTTGGTGGTTCTAACTACCAAGTACCGGTTGAAGTTCGTCCAGAACGCCGTACAACTTTAGGTCTTCGTTACCTAGTTAACTATTCTCGTCTTCGTGGTGAAAAAACTATGGAAGAGCGTTTAGCTAACGAAATTCTAGATGCTTCTAACAACACTGGTGCATCAGTTAAGAAACGTGAAGATATGCACAAAATGGCAGAAGCGAACAAAGCATTCGCTCACTACCGTTGGTAATCTAAACATAGCATAAGCCCAATATGGAAGGAGAAATACCTAATGAAACGCGAATTCTCTCTAGAGAATACTCGTAATATTGGGATCATGGCTCACATTGATGCTGGTAAAACAACAACAACTGAGCGTATCCTTTATTACACAGGTAAGATTCACAAAATCGGTGAAACTCATGAAGGCGCTTCTCAAATGGACTGGATGGAGCAAGAACAAGAACGTGGTATCACTATCACTTCTGCTGCTACAACAGCTCAATGGGCAGGCCACCGTGTAAACATCATCGATACTCCTGGACACGTAGACTTCACAGTTGAAGTAGAACGTTCATTACGCGTACTTGACGGTGCTGTAACAGTACTTGATGCTCAATCAGGTGTTGAGCCTCAAACTGAAACTGTATGGCGTCAAGCTACAACATACGGCGTTCCACGTATCGTATTCATTAACAAAATGGATAAAACAGGTGCAGACTTCTTGTATTCAGTAGGAACTCTACATGATCGTTTACAAGCAAACGCTCACCCAATCCAATTACCTATCGGAGCTGAAGATCAGTTCTCTGCTATCATTGACTTAGTTGAAATGAAAGCAACTTTCTACGGCGACGAAAAAGGTACTGCAGTAACTGAAGGTGAAATTCCTGAAGAACACCGCGAATTAGCTGAAGAATACCGTGAAAAATTAATCGACGCTGTTGCAAGTGTTGATGAAGAAATCATGGAAAAATATTTAGAAGGCGAAGAAATTACTGTTGCTGAGCTTAAAGCGGCTATCCGTCGTGCTACAATTGCAGTAGAATTCTACCCAGTAATCTGTGGTACAGCATTCAAACACAAAGGCGTACGCCCAATGTTAAATGCAGTTATCGATTACTTACCATCTCCAGTTGATGTACCAGCAATCAAAGGTACTTCAGTTGATGGTGACGAAGAGTTAGAACGTAAATCTTCTGATGAAGAGCCATTCTCAGCTCTTGCATTCAAAGTTATGACTGACCCATTCGTAGGTAAATTAACTTTCTTCCGTGTGTACTCTGGAACATTAGATGCAGGTTCATACGTACAAAACTCTTCTAAAGGTAAACGTGAACGTGTAGGTCGTATCCTACAAATGCACGCTAACTCTCGTGAAGAGATTTCTAAAGTATTCGCTGGGGATATCGCAGCAGCAGTAGGTCTTAAAGATACTACTACTGGTGATACACTATGTGACGAGAAAAACCTAGTTATTCTTGAATCTATGGAATTCCCAGAACCAGTAATCTCTCTTTCTGTAGAACCAAAATCAAAAGCTGACCAAGATAAAATGGGTCAAGCTTTACAAAAACTTCAAGAAGAGGATCCAACTTTCCGTGCTCACACTGACACAGAAACTGGACAAACAATCATCTCAGGTATGGGTGAGCTTCACCTTGATATCTTAGTTGACCGTATGCGCCGTGAATTCAAAGTAGAAGCTAACGTAGGTGCTCCAATGGTATCTTACCGTGAAACATTCCGTAGCTCTGCAAAAGTTCAAGGTAAATTCACTCGCCAATCTGGTGGTCGTGGACAATATGGTGACGTAACGATTGAGTTCTCTCCAAATGAAGAAGGTAAAGGCTTTGAATTCGAAAACGCTATCGTTGGTGGTGTAATTCCTCGTGAATACATTCCTGCAGTTGAAGCAGGTCTTCGTGACTCTCTTGACCGCGGTGTAGTAGCTGGTTACCCATTAATCGACATTAAAGCGAAATTAGTATTCGGTTCTTACCATGACGTTGACTCGAATGAGATGGCGTTCAAAATCGCTGCATCTATGGCTCTTAAAGAAGCATCTAAACAATGTGATGCTGTAATTTTAGAACCAATGATGAAAGTTGAAGTAGTAATTCCTGAAGAGTACCTTGGTGATATCATGGGTAACATTACATCTCGTCGCGGACGCGTTGAGGGTATGGATGCTCGCGGTAACTCTCAAGTTGTTCGTGCAATGGTTCCGTTAGCGGAAATGTTTGGTTACGCAACAACTCTTCGTTCAGCAACTCAAGGTCGTGGTGTATTCTCAATGACATTTGATCATTATGAAGAAGTACCAAAATCAATTGCTGCTGAAATCATCAAAAAAAATAAAGGTGAATAATTGAATTTTCATCTTGCATAAAGTATAACTAATTTGTAAGCTATGATTGCAGGATAGAGGATGGGCCCGTTCTCTATCAGCATTCATTCTATAAATTTTAAAAATAAAACATACAATTTCGAGGAGGCAATCTCTAATGGCTAAAGAAAAATTTGACCGTTCAAAAACGCATGCTAACATTGGTACAATCGGACACGTTGACCATGGTAAAACAACTTTAACTGCTGCAATCGCTACAGTTCTTTCTAAAAAAATGGGTGGTACAGCTAAATCATACGCTGATATCGATAACGCACCAGAAGAAAAAGAACGTGGTATCACAATCAACACTTCTCACGTAGAATACGAAACAGAAACTCGTCACTATGCACACGTTGACTGCCCAGGACACGCTGACTATGTTAAAAACATGATCACTGGTGCTGCTCAAATGGACGGCGGTATCTTAGTAGTATCTGCTGCTGATGGCCCAATGCCACAAACTCGTGAACACATCCTTTTATCTCGTCAAGTAGGTGTTCCATACTTAGTAGTATTCATGAACAAATGTGATATGGTTGACGACGAAGAATTATTAGAATTAGTAGAAATGGAAATCCGTGACCTACTATCTGAATATGACTTCCCAGGCGACGATATTCCTGTAATCAAAGGTTCTGCTCTTAAAGCTCTTGAAGGCGAACCAGAATGGGAAGAAAAAATCGTTGAATTAATGGACGCTGTAGATTCTTACATCCCAACTCCAGAACGTCAAACTGACAAACCATTCATGATGCCAGTAGAGGACGTATTCTCTATCACTGGTCGTGGTACAGTTGCAACTGGCCGTGTTGAACGTGGTCAAGTTAAAGTTGGTGACGTAGTTGAAATCGTAGGTATCGCTGAAGAAGCTAAATCTACAACTGTAACAGGCGTTGAAATGTTCCGTAAATTATTAGACTACGCTGAAGCTGGTGACAACATCGGTGCTTTACTTCGTGGTGTAGCTCGTGAAGATATCCAACGTGGTCAAGTATTAGCTAAACCAGGCTCAATTACTCCACACACTAACTTCAAAGCTGAAGTTTACGTTTTATCTAAAGAAGAGGGTGGCCGTCATACTCCATTCTTCTCTAACTACCGTCCTCAGTTCTACTTCCGTACAACTGACGTAACAGGTATCTGTAACTTACCAGAAGGCGTTGAAATGGTAATGCCTGGTGATAACATCGAAATGACAGTAGAACTTATCGCTCCAATTGCTCTTGAAGAAGGTACTAAATTCTCTATCCGTGAGGGTGGCCGTACTGTAGGCGCTGGCGTAGTTGCTACTATCCAAAAATAATTTTTAGCCTATGCTAATTTTAAAACCAATCTGTAGGGACGCTTACAGATTGGTTTTTTATGTTAAAATATAATTGCGGAAGGAGTGTATGTATATGGAAATGAAGGTTTTATTGATAGAAGATGATCCATCAATTTTTGGAATGATTCAAGAGCGTTTTTCGCAATGGTCCTTACAAGTGGTAGGTCCGAATGATTTTCAAAAGGTGATGGATGATTTTATAGAAGAGAAGCCTCAACTAGTATTAATTGATATTCAATTACCAGCATATGATGGCTTTCATTGGTGCCGTGAAATACGACATATTTCGAAAGTACCCATTCTCTTTCTATCCTCACGCGATCATCCAATGGATATGGTGATGGCTATGCAAATGGGTGCCGATGATTTTATACAAAAGCCTTTTCATATGGAAGTGTTACTTGCGAAAGTACAAGCTATTTTACGTCGAACTTATGATTATGTTGAAGAAGCAATGGATGTTACCCGTTTTAATGGTGCTGTTCTCGATTATGCGCGTAGCGAGATTATGTTTAATGGGGAGCTTGTTTCCTTAACAAAAAACGAATTGTTTATTTTACGTATTTTGTTGGAAAAGGCTAATCAAATTGTTTCAAGAGAAGACTTAATGAGAAAATTATGGGACGACGAGCGTTTCGTCAATGACAATACATTATCTGTAAATGTTAATCGATTACGTACAAAGCTAGAGGATATTGGTTTACAGGAAGTCATTGTGACAAAAAAGGGACTTGGTTATATTGCCGTAACGCAGGTGACGTGAATGAGAATGGCATTATTGTTTTTAAGAGAACGGCTTGCGTGGATTGGTTTTTTTGTGTTTCTTCTTCTTATTCTTAACATATTATTTTCTTTAGATGTTGGTTTAGTAGCCATATCCATTTGGTACGTGAATATCATCATGGTCGTCACTTTTTCTATATTTTTAATATGGCGTTATGTAAGAGAAGTCGGCCAGCTGAAAGATTTCCTGGGAAATGTGGATAGTCGACTTGATGAGCCCCATACTCGAAGTTTAGCTTTATCACCATTTCAAGAGGCTTATTACAAAAAAATTGAAGATGTCTTCTATGATAAGGATGCCGAACTAAATAATGCTAAGGTGCAGCTGCAGGAATATTCAGATGACCTCCTTGCTTGGGTACATGAGGTGAAGGCACCGTTAACAACGATAAATTTGATGTTAGATCATGTCGAGGATTTATCTTTGCGTAGAAAATTAGAGACGGAGTGGTTAAGGCTCCATTTATTGGTTGATCAGCAGTTACATCAAACACGGCTAGCTTCTATAGAAAAAGATAATTATTTAACAGAAATTGAGCTACGGACAGTTGTCTATAAAGAAATCCGTGCAATGCAGGCTTGGTGTTTAGAAAAGGATATTGGTTTCGATGTAGGAGAATTAACGGAAGTAGTCATGACAGATAGCAAATGGATAGCATTCATTGTTAGACAATTGTTATCCAATGCCATAAAATATAGCCCTGTAAATACAGAGATTTTTATTTTTACAGAAATTGATTCAACTGGGGCAACTTTGCTACATATTAAGGATGCAGGTATAGGTATCCGTAAAGAGGACATGCCACGAATTTTTCAGAAATCGTATACAGGTACGGCAGGAAGAGAATCTGCACAATCAACTGGTATGGGTCTGTATTTAGCACAGAACATTGCTCAAAAAATTGGCGTGCGAATAAGCGTACAGTCAGTTGTAAGAGAAGGCTCGATATTTACACTGCGATTTCCATTACAAAATGAATATGTCAAACTAACAGGTAGATGACGAAATTGTCACCTACCTTTTTATATTGTCATGTAAAACGCACGAAAAGAATAAGCAGACGGGGTACACTTGTAGTATAGAAAGGGGAGTTAACTTGTGGCAGTTTTAATTGGACGTAAAGTAAAAAAAGTATATGGTAAAAAATCAACGGCGCAAGAGGTGCTGAAAGGTATAGATTTAGAAGTAAATGAAGGTGAATTTGTTGGCATTATGGGTCCATCAGGCTCAGGAAAGACGACACTATTAAATGTTTTGTGTTCGATAGACTTTGCAACGGAAGGTGTAATTGAAATAAATGGTCAAAGTTTACGCGGTATGAAGGAAAAGGCGTTAGCTAATTTTCGTCGCGAGCAGCTCGGGTTCATATTCCAAGACTATAATTTATTGGACACGTTAACGGTCAAAGAAAATATTTTATTGCCATTAGCTATTGGAAAGCTACCAAAAGCTGTTGCAGAAAGTCGAGTGAAAGAGCTGACATATCTACTCGGTATTGCAGATATTTTAAATAAATATCCGAATGAGATATCAGGTGGTCAGAAGCAACGTACATCTGCTGCTCGAGCTTTAATTACAAACCCATCGATGGTATTTGCAGATGAGCCTACCGGTGCACTCGATTCAAAATCAGCAACAGCATTGCTGAAAAACTTACAAGGCATTAATGAATCTAAAAAGGCGACGATTATGATGGTCACACATGATGCGGTGGCTGCAAGTTTCTGTACACGTGTTTTGTTTTTAAAAGATGGGCTCATTTACAGTGAGTTGTATAAAGGTGATAAGACTAGACAGGCGTTTTTCCAAGAAATCATGCATACGCAAAGTGTGCTAGGTGGTGACGGTTATGAGTCTTAGTAAGCTTGTATTCCGAAGCATGAAGAAAAATATGAAGCATTATTATTTATACTTTTTCGCACTTATTTTCAGTGTGACACTCTATTTTTCTTTTGTGACATTACAGCATAATGGTGAAGTTTTCAATACAGTCCAGAAGAGTGGCACAGCATCAGCAGGTTTTAAAGCTGCAACGTATATTTTGTACTTTATTATTTTATTTTTCGTCTTGTATGCTAACCATTTATTTATGAAGCGTCGCAGTAAAGAAATTGGCTTATATCAGCTAATTGGGATGACGAAGGGCCTGATTGTACGATTATTGGCGTTAGAAAGTATTTTATTATTTGTCGGAGCTGTCGTTGTAGGAATGCTAGTAGGTTTCTTTAGCTCTCGCTTAATCGCAATGATTTTATTGCGCCTACTTGAAAAAGAAACGCTTGTGACTATGACCTTTAGTACACAGGCATTACAGCAATCAATCTTCGTTTTCGCTATTTTATTAGTAGTTGTATTGATACAAATGACATGGATGATCCACCGTGTCTCGCTACTATCATTATTTAGTGCTGCTAAACAAGCGGATGAGCGGGTGAAACGATTCAATCCATTACAAATGGTTATCGGCTTCTTAGGGTTAGTGTTCATTGCATATGGCTACTATGCATCAACAAAGCTATTTGATATTAATACTGCAGGCAATCTATTTTTAAATATGATTATTATTTTGGCTACTACAATTGGTGGAACGTTCCTAGTTTTTCGTTTCTCCGTAGCATTTATAATGAATACCATCCGTTTAAAGAAAAATGGGCATTTGTCTGTCCATGATGTATTAGCATTAACACCCATTATGCATCGCATGAAAAGTAATGCTAAATCATTGACGCTTATTACCGTTTTAACAGGTGTATCTCTTGGGATTACAACACTATCATATATTTCGTATTATTCTTCAGAGGCATCAGCCTATAGCCAAGTACCTGGAGATTATATTTTGCATGAGGATCAAGGTCAGGCCTTTTTAAATAAGCTAGAGGAAAATAATATAGCTTATAACAAGGTTGAATATCGTTTACAAGGAGTTACAGCTTCAATAGCCCAATTAATGGCTGATGAACAACAAGATAGCCCTTTTTATAATATGAAGGGAACGATATACACGATTCCGCTTTCTGATTATCAACAAAAAACACCAAATACATCAATTTCGGGTAATGATGTGATTTTAACAAACTACGGAGGCTATATGGCCGAGATGTTTCCTTTAGAAAAAGATCGAGATTTAGTAGTGTCTGCAGGTGATCTTGAAGAAACATTGCATGTCAAAGCGATTCACGATGAAAGTATTATTGGTGGAACAATAACTGCTGGAGGCGGGGGACCGATTTTCGTAGTATCGGACTCACTGTTTGAAAAATTGTCTACTCAAGCAAAGCTTTTTCCATGGCATAAACAAACTTCTATTACATTACAGTCAAAAAAAGACTTAGCGCTAGCTGAGAGATTATATAAAGAAACGAGCGCAAATGTTATATCTATTGTAGACACTGATGGCAATACCCAAAATTATATTATCGATTCATTTGAAGCAGTACGTAAAAATAATATTGAATCCCTTGGGTTAACAATTTTTACAACAGCGTTTTTAGGTTTAGCATTTTTAATGACAACTGGTAGCATTCTGTACTTTAAACAAATGTCTGAAGCAGAAGAGGAACGAGGAGCGTATACGATTTTAAGAAAAATAGGCTTTTCAGAACGAGATATTATGAAGGGAATCTTTATGAAACAAGCGTTTAACTTTGGTGTTCCATTATTGATTGGACTCCTCCATAGTTATTTTGCGGTGAAATCAGGATGGTTTTTATTTGGTACAGAGTTAACAGCTCCATTATGGATTGCTATGAGCTGTTATATAGCGTTATATGCCATCTTTGCGGTACTTTCAGTTGGTTATTATAAAAAAGTCATCAGAGAGTCTCTATAGACTATTAAATAGGTAGAAACTCCAAAAAACAGTGTGATCTTATAGAGATCATGCTGTTTTTTTGTTAATGTGACGTGGCAGGATAGATTTCATACTTTTCGGGCTTTTTGTAATGAATAAAAACTGCTTGACTTTCGTTTGTCAGAATATTAAAGTTTAACATATTAACAATCTAGTGTGTGAAAGTGAAGTGTCTTTATGAATGCGGTAATTGTGGCAGTAGCTGTCATGTTAATATTAAGTTTGCTTCGGATTAATGTAGTTCTTTCGCTTGTTTTAGGAGCCTTTGCAGGAGGCTTAGCAAGTGGTATGGGTATTCAAGCAACGGTTGAGTCATTTACAGAAGGATTAGGTGCAGGTGCCACTATCGCGCTAAGCTATGGCTTACTTGGTGGATTTGCTATAGCCATCTCTAAGACGGGAATACCTGAGTTGATGATATCGGGTATTTTGAACTTGTTAAATAAAAATGGTTCTAGTAATAGGAAGGGCTTAGTGAAAGTATTAATTTTTCTTCTTATTTTTATGATGGCGATTTTCTCTCAAAATTTAATCCCGATTCATATTGCTTTTATCCCATTACTAATACCGCCTATTTTAAAGGTTTTAAATATGCTTGAAGTGGATCGTAGAATTATAGCAACTTTGATTGCGGTTGGTTTGATTGGTACGTATAGCTTTGTGCCTGCTGGCTTTGGAGCTATTTTTCAAGAGATTGTGTCAACACAAGTTACAAATGCTGGCATGGTTGCAAAAGCAAGTGATGTTCCAGCAGCAATGGCCATTCCTATCTTGGGCATGTTGGTTGGATTAGCTATAGCATTCTTTGTTTATCGCAAACCTCGCAAATATCAAGATAATGAAGTTGAAACAACATCTTTAAATGTGAAGGTAAGTAAATCGGTAATAATTTCAACTGTGATAGCGCTAATTGTTTCGCTATGGGCACAAATCAGTACGGATTCTATGATTGTCGGAGCTTTTGCAGGGATAATGATTATGTATTTCACAGGTGCTCTTAAATGGAAAGAGGCAGATGAGATTTTATCTGAGGGTATGAAAATGATGGCGTTCATTGGCTTTGTAATGATAGCAGCAAATGGATTTGCTTCAGTTATCAACGCAACGGGTGATGTAGATAGTTTAATTACAAGCTCTCTAGCTATCCTTCAGGGGAATAAAAGCTTAGCAGTATTTATCATGTTAGTTATCGGATTAATTGTGACAATGGGAATCGGCTCTTCATTCGCTACTGTGCCGATTATTGCAACATTATTTGTTCCTTTAGCTCAAGGACTAGGTATGAGCCCTTTAGCGATACTGTGTTTAATAGGTACAGCAGGCGCATTAGGAGACGCAGGTTCACCTGCATCAGATTCAACGCTAGGACCGACTGCCGGCTTAAATGTGGATGGACAGCATAATCATATTTGGGATACATGTGTACCGACGTTTATCTTTATAAACATACCACTTGTTATTTTTGGCTGGATCGCTTGTGTGTTCTTTCTATAACGTGTAAAAGCAGTCTCTAAACTTTAGAGACTGCTTTTATATTTTATAGTTGTGCATTAATTGTTCGAAATGTCCGAAAACGTTGATAGTATTAGGTTATGTGTTGCAAAATCATAAAAAATTATATATACTAGTAAACGGCTTAAATAAGCGAGAAATATTAGTAGTAAAGAAAATCTACAACATTTAAAAGAATTTAGCGAAAAGACTTGCTTATTCTTTTTTTATTGTATATAATGTTGAATGTTGGTCTTTGACTGCGATGAAACGAGAGGTTGCCGACACACCCGGCCGCTTTGCCATGGCGGTGTGTTGGAGAATTTTCGTGGAGAATGTCTAGAAAATAGGCGAGAAGGAGGGAAAATAATGGCAAAACAAAAGATTCGTATTCGTTTAAAAGCGTATGATCACCGTATTTTAGATCAGTCTGCTGAGAAAATTGTGGAGACTGCAAAACGTTCAGGTGCAAGTGTATCAGGTCCGATTCCACTTCCAACTGAGAAGTCTGTGTACACAATTCTACGTGCTGTTCACAAGTACAAAGATTCTCGTGAACAATTCGAGATGCGTACGCATAAACGTCTGATCGATATCGTTAACCCAACACCACAAACTGTTGATGCGTTAATGAAACTTGATTTACCATCTGGCGTTGATATCGAAATCAAACTTTAATGGTAAAAACAATATAACTTTTTAAAACTTACAGGAGGTGTGACAAATGGCTAAAGGAATCTTAGGTAGAAAAATTGGTATGACACAAGTTTTCGCTGAAAACGGCGATTTAATCCCGGTAACAGTTATCGAAGCTACTCCAAACGTAGTTCTTCAAAAGAAAACTGTTGATACTGACGGCTACGAAGCGATCCAAGTTGGTTTCGAAGATAAGCGCGTTAAGCTTTCTAACAAACCAGAACAAGGTCACGTAGCAAAAGCGAATACTGCTCCTAAGCGCTTCATTCGTGAATTCCGCAACGTGAACGTTGGAGAATACGAAGTTGGTCAAGAAGTCAAAGTAGAAATTTTCGCAGAAGGCGATGTAATTGATGTAACAGGAGTTACTAAAGGTAAAGGTTTCCAAGGTGTTATTAAACGCCACGGACAATCTCGTGGTCCAATGGCCCACGGTTCTCGTTACCACCGTCGTCCTGGTTCAATGGGTCCAGTTGCTCCGAACCGCGTATTTAAACAAAAGAAATTACCTGGTCAAATGGGTGGCACAGTAGTTACAATCCAAAACTTAGAAATCGTTAAAGTTGATGCGGAACGTAACCTACTACTTGTTAAAGGTAATGTTCCTGGTTCTAAAAAAGCTCTAGTTACAGTTAAAACTGCAATTAAAGCTAACTAATCACTTCAAGAAAGGAGGAAACAGGAATGACAAAAGTATCTGTACTTAGTCAAACAGGTGCTTCAGTTGGTGAAATCGAGTTAAACGAAGCGATCTTCGGAATCGAGCCAAATGAAGCAGTATTATTCGACGCAGTAGTTGCACAACGCGCTTCTCTACGTCAAGGTAATCATAAGGTTAAAAACCGTTCTGAAGTTGCTGGTGGTGGTCGTAAACCATGGCGTCAAAAAGGAACTGGTCGTGCTCGTCAAGGTTCTATCCGTTCTCCACAATGGCGCGGCGGTGGTGTGGTATTTGGTCCAACTCCACGTAGCTACTCTTATAAATTACCTAAAAAAGTTCGCCGTTTAGCTCTTAAATCAGCTTTATCAGCTAAAGTTGTAGAACAAAACTTCTTAGTTCTTGATGCTCTTACACTAGCAGCACCAAAAACAAAAGAATTCACAAAAATTCTTAAAGATCTTTCTTTAGAGAAAAAATCTTTATTCGTAACTGCTGACCTTGATGAAAACGTAGCATTATCTGCTCGTAACATCCCTGGTGTAACAGTTTTAACTGCAAACGGAATCAACGTTCTTGATCTATTAGGTCACGAAAAAGTTGTATTCACTAAATCTGCAGTAGAAAAAGTTGAGGAGGTGCTTGGATAATGGAAGCACGTGATATTTTAAAACGTCCGGTCATTACTGAGCGTTCTTCAGAACTTATGGCAGAGAAAAAGTATACTTTCGAAGTAGACACTCGCGCTAACAAAACTCAAGTAAAAGACGCTGTAGAAGAAATCTTTGGCGTAAACGTTGAGAAAGTAAACGTTCTTAACTACAAAGGTAAATTCAAACGCGTTGGCCGTTACGGTGGTTATACTAACAAACGTCGTAAAGCGATTGTTAAACTAACTGCGGACAGCAAAGACATCGAATTATTCGAAATGTAATCCTTTAGGGATTTATGATTTGAACAATCAAGAAGGAGGGAAACACAATGGCGATTAAAAAGTATAAACCTACCTCTAATGGTCGTCGTAATATGACGTCTTTAGACTTTGCGGAAATTACAACTAACAAGCCTGAGAAATCATTGCTTGAACCAACTAAACGCAAAGCTGGTCGTAACAACCAAGGTAAAATCACTGTTCGTCATCATGGTGGTGGTCATAAGAAGCAATATCGTGTCATCGATTTCAAGCGTATTAAAGATGGCATTCCAGCGAAAGTTGCTACTATCGAATATGATCCAAACCGTTCTGCGAATATCGCATTAATCAATTACGCTGATGGAGCAAAAGCTTACATCTTAGCACCAAAAGGTCTAGAGGTTGGTCAAACAATCGTATCTGGTCCAGATGCTGATATTAAAGTAGGTAACGCATTACCATTAGCAAACATTCCAATGGGTACAACAATCCATAACATCGAGTTAAAACCTGGTAAAGGTGGACAATTAGTACGTTCTGCTGGTACTTCTGCGCAAGTACTTGGTCGTGAAGACAAATACGTAATCGTGCGTCTACAATCTGGTGAAGTACGTTTAGTTCTTGCTACTTGCCGCGCTACAATCGGTCAAGTTGGTAACGAACAACATGAACTTGTACACATCGGTAAAGCAGGTCGTAGCCGTTGGTTAGGTAAACGCCCAACTGTTCGTGGTTCTGTAATGAACCCTAACGATCACCCACACGGTGGTGGTGAAGGACGTTCTCCAATCGGACGTAAATCACCGATGACTCCTTGGGGTAAACCAGCACTTGGTTACAAAACTCGTAATAAGAAAAACAAATCGGATAAATTCATCATCCGTAGTCGTAAAAAATAAAGTGGTTAAACTACGGTTCTATGTGAGAGCCGTGGTGGAATCACAGAGGGAGGTTCCTACATGGGTCGCAGTTTGAAAAAAGGACCTTTTGTTGACGACCACTTAATGAAAAAAGTGGAAGCACAAGAGGCTTCTGAGAAGAAACAAGTTATTAAAACTTGGTCTCGCCGTTCTACAATCTTCCCGAACTTCATCGGATTAACAATTGCTGTATATGATGGACGTAAACATGTTCCTGTATACGTAACAGAAGATATGGTAGGCCACAAACTTGGTGAATTCGCGCCGACACGTACTTATAAAGGTCACGGTGCAGACGACAAGAAAACAAGACGCTAATTTTGAGAGGAGGTAATTCCTAATGACACAAGCTAAAGCTATCGCTCGCACAGTACGTATCGCTCCTCGTAAAGTCCGTCTAGTTGTAGACTTAATCCGAGGTAAGCAAGTAGGTGAGGCAGTTGCAATTTTACGTCATACTCCAAAAGCGGCGTCTCCAGTCGTTGAGAAAGTATTAAAATCTGCAGTTGCTAATGCTGAGCACAACTACGATCTAGATATCAACTCTTTAGTAGTTTCTGAAGTATTCGTTGATGAAGGTCCAACATTAAAACGTTTCCGTCCACGTGCACAAGGACGTGCAAGCGCAATTAACAAACGCACAAGCCACATCACTTTAGTGGTATCTGAGAAGAAGGAGGGTTAATCCGTGGGTCAAAAAGTACATCCAATAGGACTGCGCGTTGGTATTATTCGTGACTGGGAGTCAAAATGGTACGCTGAAAAAGACTATGCAACTCTACTTCACGAAGACATCAAAGTGCGTAAATATATTGAAACGGCTCTTAAAGACGCTTCTGTTTCTAAAGTTGAAATCGAACGTGCTGCAAACCGTGTAAACATTACAATTCACACTGCTAAACCAGGGATGGTAATCGGTAAAGGTGGTACTGAAGTTGAAAACCTTCGTAAATACCTTGGCGAACTAACTGGTAAACGTGTACACATCAACATTATCGAAATTAAACGTGCTGATCTTGACGCTCGTCTAGTAGCTGAAAATATCGCTCGTCAATTAGAAAACCGTGTTTCATTCCGTCGTGCGCAAAAGCAAGCGATCCAACGCACAATCCGTGCAGGAGCAAAAGGAATTAAAACACAAGTATCTGGTCGTTTAGGTGGCGCTGATATCGCGCGTGCTGAACACTATAGTGAAGGAACTGTTCCACTTCATACTCTACGTGCTGACATCGACTATGCACACGCAGAAGCTGACACTACTTACGGTAAATTAGGCGTTAAAGTATGGATCTACCGTGGTGAAGTTCTTCCTACGAAGAAATCTGTGGAAGGAGGCAAATAATATGTTATTGCCTAAACGCGTAAAATACCGTCGTGAACACCGCGGAAACATGCGTGGCGAAGCGAAAGGCGGCAAAGAAGTATCTTTCGGCGAATGGGGCTTACAAGCTCAAACTGCTAGCTGGATTACTAACCGTCAAATCGAATCTGCACGTATCGCGATGACTCGTTACATGAAACGTGGCGGTAAAGTTTGGATTAAAATCTTCCCGCACAAACCTTACACGAAAAAACCTCTAGAAGTCCGCATGGGTTCTGGTAAAGGTTCTCCTGAAGGTTGGGTAGCAGTTGTTAAACCAGGAAAAGTAATGTTCGAAATTGCTGGTGTATCTGAAGAGATTGCACGTGAAGCACTTCGTTTAGCATCACATAAGCTTCCTGTTAAATGTAAGATCGTAAAACGTCAAGAAACTGGTGGTGAATCTAATGAAAGCTAATGAAATCCGTGACCTTGCCACTTCTGAAATTGAATTAAAAGTGAAATCACTGAAAGAAGAGCTTTTCAACCTTCGCTTCCAATTGGCGACTGGTCAATTAGAAAACACAGCTCGTATTCGTGAAGTGCGTAAAGCAATCGCGCGTATGAAAACTGTTATTCGTGAAAGAGAAATCAGTGCAAATAACTGATAAAGGAGGTTTTCAAGTATGACTGAGCGTAATCAACGCAAAGTTTACACGGGCCGCGTCGTTTCAGATAAAATGGACAAAACAATTTCTGTTTTAGTTGAAACTCACAAAAAGCATAAGCTTTATGGTAAACGTGTAAAGTACTCTAAAAAGTTTAAAGCTCATGATGAGCAAAACCAAGCGAAAATCGGTGATATCGTACGTATCATGGAGACTCGCCCGCTATCAGCTACTAAACGTTTCCGTCTAGTTGAAGTTGTAGAAAAAGCGGTTATTATTTAATAACTATTTCGGAACAACCAATTTCCGAAGGGAGGTAACCCAAGTGATCCAACAAGAAAGTCGTATGAAAGTTGCTGACAACTCAGGTGCACGTGAAGTTCTTACAATTAAAGTGCTTGGTGGCTCTGGCCGTAAAACTGCTAACATCGGTGATATCGTTGTTTGTACAGTTAAGAAAGCAACACCAGGTGGCGTTGTCAAGAAGGGTGACGTTGTTAAAGCCGTTATCGTTCGTACTAAATCAGGCGTTCGCCGTAAAGACGGTACTTACATCAAATTTGATGAAAATGCTTGTGTAATTATTCGTGATGATAAATCACCACGCGGAACTCGTATTTTCGGACCTGTTGCACGTGAATTACGTGACAGCAACTTCATGAAAATCGTTTCTCTAGCTCCAGAAGTTCTTTAATTTCATGACAGTGCCAATCAAGGAGGTGCGACAGCATGCATGTAAAAAAAGGTGACAAGGTTAAGGTTATCACTGGTAAGGACAAAGGCAAAGAAGGAGTAATCCTAGCTTCTTTCCCTAAACAAGATCGCGTTCTTGTTGAAGGTGTAAACATCGTGAAAAAACACGTTAAACCTAACCAATTGAATCCACAAGGTGGGATTGTAAGCCAAGAGGCTGCAATTCACGTTTCGAACGTAATGCTAATCGATCCTAAATCTGGCGAGCCGACTCGTGTAGGTTATAAAATCGAAAACGGTAAAAAAGTTCGTGTTGCAAAAAAATCAGGTGCAGTAATCGACTAATTAGTAAATAAAAGAAGGGAGGTACACACATGAGCCGCCTAAAAGAAAAATATTTAAATGAAGTTTCTCCTGCTCTAATGAGCAAATTTGGATATAAATCAGTAATGCAACTTCCAAAAGTTGATAAAATCGTTATCAACATGGGTGTTGGCGACGCAGTTCAAAACTCTAAAGCGCTAGATGCAGCTGTAGAAGAATTGACAATTATCACTGGTCAAAAACCAGTAGTAACTAAAGCTAAAAAATCGATCGCAGGTTTCCGTCTACGTGAAGGTATGCCTATCGGTGCTAAAGTTACATTACGCGGTGAGCGTATGTATGAATTCTTGGATAAATTAATCGCAATCGCATTACCTCGTGTACGTGACTTCCGTGGTGTTTCTAAAAAAGCATTCGATGGTCGCGGTAACTACACTCTAGGTGTTAAAGAGCAATTAATTTTCCCAGAAATCGATTACGATAAAGTTTCAAAAGTACGCGGTATGGACATCGTGATCGTAACGACAGCGAACTCTGACGAAGAAGCTCGCGAGTTATTGACACAATTCGGTATGCCGTTCCAAAAGTAATTTAAACAAGGAGGGCGAAAACGTGGCTAAAAAATCTATGATCGTTAAACAACAACGTAAGCAAAAGTTTAAAGTGCAAGAATATACACGTTGTGAACGCTGTGGTCGTCCACACTCAGTATATCGCAAATTCAAACTTTGCCGTATTTGTTTCCGAGAACTTGCATATAAGGGACAAATTCCTGGCGTGAAAAAAGCCAGCTGGTAATCCCCTAATTTGGGAAGGAGGTAAATGTAATGACAATGACTGATCCGATTGCAGATATGCTAACTCGCATTCGTAATGCGAACATGGTTCGTCACGAGAAGTTAGAAGTACCAGCTTCCAACGTGAAAAAAGAAATCGCTGAAATTTTAAAGCGTGAAGGTTTCGTACGTGACGTAGAATACGTGGAAGACAACAAACAAGGTATCATCCGTATCTTCTTAAAATACGGTAAAGAAAACGAACGCGTTATCACTGGCCTAAAACGTATTTCTAAACCTGGTCTACGTGTATATGCTAAAACAAATGAAGTTCCTAAAGTACTGAACGGTCTTGGTATCGCTTTAGTGTCAACTTCACAAGGTTTATTAACAGATAAAGAAGCTCGCGCTAAACAAGTTGGCGGCGAAGTTCTAGCATACGTTTGGTAATTAGCAATAAATGAATGGAGGTGCAACTAAATGTCTCGTGTAGGTAAAAAAATTATCGAGGTACCAGCTAACGTAACTATTACTGTCGAAGCTGACAACACTGTTACTGTTAAAGGTCCTAAAGGCGAACTTGTTCGTTCTTTCCACCAAGATATGAAAATTGAGCAAGAAGGTAATGTGATCTCTGTATCTCGTCCTTCTGATTCAAAAGAACACCGCACAAACCACGGTACAACTCGTGCGCTATTAGCGAACATGGTTACTGGTGTTTCTGTAGGTTTCGAAAAATCATTAGAACTTATCGGTGTCGGTTACCGTGCGCAATTACAAGGTAAAAAGCTTGTACTTAACGTAGGTTACTCTCACCCAGTTGAGTTCACACCAGAAGATGGTCTTGAAGTAGAAGTTCCTTCTAACACAAAAATCATCGTTAAAGGTATCAGCAAAGAACGCGTTGGCGCTCTTGCATCTAATATCCGTGACGTTCGTCCACCAGAGCCGTATAAAGGTAAAGGTATCCGTTACGAAGGCGAATACGTTCGTCGTAAAGAAGGTAAAACAGGTAAATAATGCTGCTTAAGCATTAGAAAGGAGTGACCCTTGTGATTACGAAACAGGATAAAAATCAAGTTCGTAAAAAACGTCATGCGCGAGTACGTTCTAAAATTACGGGTACTGCTGAGCGTCCACGCTTAAACGTATTCCGTTCTAACAAGAACATCTACGCTCAACTTATCGATGACGTAGCAGGCGTAACACTTGTTAGCGCATCTTCTCAAGAGAATGGTTTTGAAGGTGCTGGTAACAACGTAGAAGCTGCATCAAAAATCGGTGAAACAATCGCGAAACGCGCTACGGAAAAAAATATTACTGCTATAGTATTTGACCGTGGTGGTTACTTATATCATGGACGTGTTAAAGCTTTAGCTGAAGCTGCACGTGAGAACGGTTTAGAATTTTAATAAGAAGGAGGGACACATTTCATGAGTCGAATTGACGCAAACAAACTTGGAGAACTTGAAGAACGCGTAGTTACTATTAACCGTGTTGCTAAAGTTGTTAAAGGTGGACGTCGCTTCCGCTTCACAGCATTAGTTGTAGTTGGCGATAGAAACGGACATGTTGGTTTCGGTACTGGTAAAGCTCAAGAGGTGCCAGATGCTATCCGTAAAGCTGTTGAAGATGCGAAGAAAAACTTAATCGAAGTGCCACGTGTAGGTGGAACAACTCCACACTTAGTGCTTGGTCGCTTCGGTGCAGGAGAAATCCTAATCAAACCTGCTGCTCCTGGTACAGGGGTTATCGCTGGTGGTCCAGTACGTGCCGTACTAGAACTTGCTGGTATTACTGATATTCTTTCAAAATCACTTGGATCTAACACACCAATTAACATGGTGCGTGCTACTGTTCAAGGTTTAACTGAATTAAAACGCGTAGAGGACGTTGCAAAATTACGTGGCAAATCAGTGGAAGAAATATTAGGATAAGGGGGGAATAATAATGGCTAACAAATTAGAAATCACCCTTACAAAATCTGTGATCGGTTCTAAACCGGCACAACGTAAAACTATTGAAGCTCTTGGTTTACGTAAATTAAATCAAACTGTTGAGAAAGCTGATAATGCAGCTACTCGCGGTATGCTTGATAAAGTAGCTCACTTAGTTACTGTAAAAGAAAATTAATTTTTAATTAATGAACAAGGAGGTGCCACCCACTATGAAACTGCATGAGTTAAAACCAGCAGAAGGTTCTCGTAAGCAACGCAATCGCGTTGGTCGTGGTATCGGTTCTGGTAACGGTAAAACTGCGGGTAGAGGACATAAAGGTCAAAACTCTCGATCTGGCGGCGGTGTACGCCCAGGCTTTGAGGGCGGACAAAACCCGTTATTCCGTCGTTTACCAAAACGTGGCTTTACGAACATTAACCGTAAAGAATACGCTATCGTTAACCTTGACACATTAAACCGTTTCGAAGACGGTGCAGAAGTAACAACTGCATTATTACTTGAAACTGGTCTTGTGAGCAATGAAAAAGCTGGAATTAAAGTTCTTGGAAACGGAACACTTAACAAAAAGCTTACAGTTAAAGCTCATAAATTCTCAGCTTCAGCGAAAGAAGCAATCGAGAATGCCGGCGGAACTACTGAGGTGATTTAATGTTTCAGACAATCTCTAACTTTATGCGTGTTCGAGATATAAGAAATAAAATCATTTTCACTCTTTTAATGTTAATCGTTTTCCGTATTGGTACATTCATACCAGTACCGAACGTTGACGCAAATGTATTAAAGGCAACTGATGAGTTTAACCTCGTTGGTTTCCTCAATACTTTTGGCGGTGGTGCTTTGAAAAACTTCTCTATCTTCGCGATGGGAATTATGCCATACATCACAGCCTCAATTATTGTTCAGTTATTGCAAATGGACGTAGTACCGAAGTTTGCTGAGTGGGCAAAGCAAGGGGAAGTCGGAAGACGTAAACTTGCACAATTTACTCGCTACTTTACAATTATTCTTGCCTTTATCCAATCATTCGCGATGTCATTTGGTTTCAACAAAATGTATGGTGGATCTTTGATTAAAGAAGAGGGAATTCTAACTTATGTTACAATTTCAATTGTATTGACAGCTGGTACAGCTTTCCTTGTATGGCTTGCTGAGCAAATTACTGCACATGGTGTTGGTAATGGTATTTCTGTTGTAATTTTCGCAGGTATCGTTGCAGCATTACCTACAGGAATAAACCAAATTTATGCACAACAAATAGAGGGTGCTGGTGATAAACTGTTTATTAACATTATCATCCTTGCATTACTTGCTTTGATTTTACTTGCAATTGTCGTTGGTGTAATTTACGTGCAACAAGCACTTCGTAAAATCCCAATTCAATATGCAAAACGAGTTACTGGACGCAACCAACAAACAGGTGGTCAACAAACGCACTTACCGTTAAAAGTAAATGCTGCAGGGGTTATTCCGGTAATCTTCTCAGTAGCGTTCCTTGTAACGCCTCGTACGTTAGCAGCGTTCTTTGGTCAAAATGATGTAACAACATTCATTGAAAACACTTTCGATTATCAGAAACCTGTTGGAATGTTGATTTACGTCGCATTGATCGTCGCGTTCACATATTTCTATGCATTCGTACAAGTGAATCCAGAAAATGTGGCAGACAACTTGAAAAAACAAGGTGCTTACATTCCAGGTATTCGCCCGGGTGAAAACACTCAAACGTATTTAACAAGCGTGTTATATCGTCTGACTTTTGTTGGCGCGATATTCTTAACTGTAATTGCTGTAATGCCGATTATATTCATCAACCTTATGAATCTACCTGCTTCAGTGCAAATCGGTGGTACTAGTATAATTATCGTAGTCGGCGTAGCGCTAGAAACGATGAAACAGCTAGAATCCCAACTTGTTAAACGTCACTACAAAGGCTTTATGAAATAATGTTGATTTTTAGGGAACGTTCTTCGTTTCCTGAAATCAGCAAACCTTTTGTGGGAGGACTATTTCCGATGAATATCGTTTTAATGGGTCTGCCAGGTGCTGGTAAAGGTACACAGGCAGATAAAATTGTTGAGAAGTATGCAATTCCTCATATTTCTACAGGAGATATGTTCCGTGCCGCTATTAAAGATGGTACAGAACTAGGCTTACAGGCTAAATCGTTTATGGATCAAGGTGCACTAGTACCTGATGAAGTAACGATTGGTATTGTTCGTGAGCGACTTGCTAAACCTGATTGTGAAAAGGGCTTCTTATTAGATGGATTCCCACGTACTGTTCCACAAGCTGAAGCTTTAGATAGCATTTTAGCTGATCTTGGTAAAGCTATTGAGCATACGTTAAACATTCAAGTTGAAAAAGATGAGCTCATTGCTCGTTTATCAGGTCGTCGTATTTGTAAAACTTGTGGTACATCTTATCATTTAATTTTCAATCCACCAGCTGTGGAAGGTAAATGTGATAAAGACGGCGGCGAACTTTACACACGTGCGGATGATAATCCTGAAACGGTTGCAAACCGTCTGGAAGTAAATATGAATCAAGCACAACCTTTACTTAACTTCTATGAAGCTAAAGGTGTGTTAACAAATATTGATGGACAGCAAGATATTAATAAAGTGTTTGCTGATCTTGATGCTCTTTTACAGAGCAGCCGCAGCTGATACCCGGCTCCGGGCGCAGAATACTGCTTCCGCGGGAGGCATGCGGGAGCAACACCGAAACATAATTTTTTTGAGAGTTGCAAAAGCATATTGTGCCCGGTATATATTTCTTTTAAAAAGTGCAACATTACTTTTGAGAGAGTATAATGGGTTTCGTGGAAGCATCTGTGTAACGGGTATGAATATCTCATCAAAGACATTCCGGTATTCGTGTAAACATGGGAGATTCAGTGCCCATACTGGTCCTGTATATTCCGTGGATTGTGTGAAGCGAAACCAGACGAGCGTCTTTCAAACATCTCTCATACAATCCAAACATATGTTGAAACGAGGTTGCTTCTATAGTTGCAGCAGATATCCGTTTGATGTAACGATGAGAACTTTAATTTGCATATATAGAGAGGAGAGACAGAGTAGATGGCGAAAGATGATGTAATTGAAGTCGAAGGGACAGTTGTTGAGACTTTGCCAAACGCGATGTTTAAGGTAGAATTAGAAAATGGACATGTGATTTTAGCACACGTATCTGGTAAGATTCGTATGCACTTTATCCGCATTCTACCTGGAGATAAGGTTACTATCGAGTTATCTCCTTATGATTTAACTCGCGGTCGTATCACATACCGTTTTAAATAATCTTTTGCGCTCCGGACTATTAAGGAGGTTAGGTTAGATGAAAGTGAGACCATCTGTGAAACCGATCTGCGAAAAATGTAAAGTAATTCGCCGACGCGGTAAAGTAATGGTAATCTGTGAAAATCCTAAACACAAACAAAAACAAGGTTGATTCTAAAGGAGGTGCACAACGTACATGGCACGTATTGCTGGTGTTGACATTCCTCGCGACAAACGCGTGGTAATTTCATTAACTTACATTTACGGTATTGGTAAAACTACAGCTCAGAAAGTATTAGCTGGCGCAGGTATTTCAGAAGATACACGCGTACGCGACTTAACTGAAGATCAGTTAAACCTAATCCGTGAACAATTAGATTCTTACAAACTTGAAGGTGACTTACGTCGCGAAACTTCATTAAATATTAAACGTCTGATGGAAATCGGTTCATTCCGTGGTATCCGTCACCGTCGTGGTTTACCTGTTCGTGGTCAAAATACGAAGAACAATGCGCGTACGCGTAAAGGTCCTCGTAAAACAGTTGCGAACAAGAAAAAATAATACGTAAAGGAGGTTCCTTCTTAACATGGCTCGTAAACAACAAACTCGTAAACGTCGTGTGAAAAAGAATATCGAATCTGGTATTGCACACATTCGTTCTACATTTAACAATACAATTGTAACGATTACAGATATGCAAGGTAACGCTGTATCTTGGTCAAGTGCTGGTGCTCTTGGTTTCCGTGGTTCACGTAAATCTACACCATTCGCTGCACAAATGGCTGCAGAAACTGCTGCTAAAACATCCCTTGAACATGGTCTGAAAACGTTGGAAGTAACTGTTAAAGGTCCTGGTGCTGGTCGTGAAGCTGCAATTCGTGCACTTCAAGCTGCTGGTTTAGAAGTAACTGCTATTAAAGACGTTACTCCAGTTCCTCACAATGGTTGCCGTCCGCCAAAACGTCGTCGCGTGTAATGGGTGCGTCTCATATTGTATGAGAACATCATTTTTTGTACAGACTGTCTTGTGCAGATATTAAACGATACGTCAATGACGATCGAATCTATGATGGAAAGAACCTATACATTCGATGTTTTGAAGGAGGGTAAATGAAATGATCGAAATTGAAAAACCAAAGATTGAAACGGTGGAGATCAGCGAAGATTCCAAATATGGAAAGTTTGTTGTAGAACCGCTTGAACGCGGATATGGAAACACTTTGGGTAATTCTTTACGTCGTATCCTTCTGTCTTCATTACCAGGAGCTGCTGTCACTTCAATCCAAATTGATGGTGTACTTCACGAATTCTCTACTGTAGAAGGCGTTGTAGAAGATGTAGCTTCAATTATTTTGAACGTGAAAAAGCTTGCTCTTAAAATCTACTCTGACGAAGAAAAAGTTATTGAGATTGATGTAAAGGGCGATGGTACAGTTACGGCTGCTGACATTACACATGACAGTGACGTAGAAATTTTAAACCCAGATCTATATATTGCAACAATCGCTAAAAACGGTCATTTACGTATGCGTATGTACGCTCAACGCGGCCGTGGTTACACTCCTGCTGATCAAAACAAACGTGAGGATCTTCCTATCGGCGTGATCCCGATCGACTCTATTTACACTCCAGTATCACGCGTCAATTTCCAAGTGGAAAATACTCGTGTAGGTCAGTCTTCTGACTACGATAAACTTTCTCTTGATGTGTGGACAGATGGTAGCATCGGTCCGAAAGAGGCGATTTCGCTCGGAGCAAAAATTTTAACCGAGCATCTAAACATCTTCGTTGGCATGACAGATGAGGCACAAACTGCTGAAATCATGGTCGAAAAAGAAGAAGATCAAAAAGAAAAAGTTTTAGAGATGACTATTGAAGAACTTGATCTTTCTGTTCGTTCTTATAACTGCTTAAAACGCGCTGGTATTAATACAGTACTAGAACTTGCGAATAAGTCAGAAGACGACATGATGAAAGTTCGTAACCTTGGACGTAAGTCATTAGAAGAGGTAAAAGCGAAGTTAGAAGAGCTTGGTTTAGGGTTACGCAAAGAAGACTAAGCGATTTAAACAAAACTTATAAGATCAGATATTTTTTATAAAGGAGGGAAACATCCATGGGTTACAGAAAACTTGGTCGTACAAGTTCTCAACGTAAAGCGATGTTACGTGACTTAGCTACTGATTTAATCATCAACGAGCGTATCGAAACTACTGAGGCTCGCGCTAAAGAAGTACGTAAAGCTGTTGAAAAAATGATTACTTTAGGTAAACGCGGAGATTTACACGCACGCCGTCAAGCTGCTGCATTCATCCGTCGTGAACTAGTAACAACTACTGACGAAGAAGGTAACGAAACAACTTCATTTGCGCTACAAAAGCTATTTGATGATGTTGCACCACGTTACGCAGAACGTCAAGGTGGTTACACTCGTATTCTTAAAGTAGGTCCTCGTCGTGGTGACGGTGCACCTGTTGTTGTGATTGAATTAGTTTAATCATAAGAGAAAACAAGTGGTGAAGAGGGTGGAACCACCACCCTCTTTCTTTATAAAACGATTTATACGACAAATAATTAAGCTGAGCGTTATGATGAGCGGACACTTTTGTGTGGCGTCTCGTTTAGCTCTCCGCACCTCATTCAAAAGAAGCTAGGGCTTGAGCACCCGTGTTTCTTGTAAATGTAACGACTAGCGCATTTCTATCGAATGAGGTGCGCGCTTTTTTATTATTAACAGCGCCAATTGATGGTGCTTTTTTTAATATATAGGAATAAGCGCTTAGGCACTTTTCTTATACCGACATATTGATTGTGGTAGAATTCATACATAAAAAAGTGTAAGTTAGTTAGTATAGCTGAGCATAGAGAGGAGTTCTAGAAATGCCCGAAATTTTATCATTAAATAATGTGACATTTTCATATACACCTGAAAATCCAGAGCTGCGAAATGCTGTCGAAAATGTAAGCTTCGCCGTACAGGAAGGTGAATGGATTGCCATAGTTGGCCATAATGGTTCTGGTAAATCAACGATAGCCAAACTAATGAATGGTTTACTATTCCCGCAGCAGGGAGATGTTCGTATTTTACGAGAAGTATTAAATGAAGATAATCTGTGGGAATGTCGCTCGCAAATGGGAATGGTTTTTCAAAATCCAGACAATCAATTTGTAGGAGCTACAGTACAGGATGATGTTGCCTTTGCTCTTGAAAATAACGGTATACCGTTTGAAGAGATGGTAAAGCGTGTGCATGCATCACTAGAACAAGTGAAGATGAGCAATTTTTTGGATCATGAGCCACA
The DNA here is from genome assembly GCF_044753985.1 of Lysinibacillus sp. NPDC093210. NCBI lineage: Bacteria > Bacillati > Bacillota > Bacilli > Caryophanales > Bacillaceae > Lysinibacillus > Lysinibacillus sp. NPDC093210. Next base: position 231,439 of record NZ_JBIVOE010000007.1, read on the forward strand.
TCATTTATCTGGCGGACAGAAGCAACGTGTCGCTATTGCAGGGGCATTAGCTTTGAAGCCAAAGTTGCTCATTTTAGATGAGGCAACATCTATGTTAGATCCACAAGGACGTGTAGAGGTTTTACAAACTGTACAAACATTACGCGCAGAAACAGGGCTAACGGTTTTATCGATTACACATGATTTAGAAGAAGCCATGTTGGCGGATCGTATACTTTTCATGAATGATGGCAAGAAGTTTGCAGAAGGGCCTCCTGCTGAAATTTTTTCGCTGGGGGACAAGTTAACGGAGTTAGGTCTTGATCTGCCGTTTGCCATGAAGTTATCAAAGTTATTGCAAAAGGAAGGTGTTCCGTTAATGGGACAACATATGACAGAAGAAGAGTTGGTGAATGATTTATGGACATCAAACTTCAACAAGTAAGCTATGCCTACTCTCAAGGAACACCTTTTGAAAAACGTGCGTTATTCGATGTGGACTTTGAGATTCCATCTCACACGTACCAAGCGATTATTGGCCATACGGGGTCCGGTAAATCGACTATTCTTCAGCATTTTAACGCACTCCTAAAACCTACATCAGGTAAGGTGCAAATAGGAGATCGCACAGTGGAAGCCGGTAAAAAGGCAAAGGATTTAAAGGCGGTTCGCCAACGTGTAGGTATAGTTTTTCAATTTCCAGAGCATCAGCTATTTGAAGAAACGGTATTAAAGGATATTATGTTCGGTCCGATGAATTTTGGTGTCTCAGAGAAAGAAGCCGAGATACGTGCTAGAGAGCTTGTTCGTTTAGTTGGATTGCCTGAAAATGTGCTCGACAAATCACCATTTGATCTATCGGGCGGACAAATGCGACGTGTAGCAATTGCGGGTGTATTGGCTATGGAGCCAGAGGTGATTGTTTTAGACGAACCAACAGCTGGGCTAGATCCTCGTGGCCAAAAAGAAATTATGGATATGTTTTATGCATTACATCGGGAGAGTAGTTTAACGACGATTCTCGTTACGCACAGTATGGAGGATGCAGCTCGTTATGCTGACAATATCGTCATTATGCATGAGGGAAAAAATGTATTGAGTGGAACACCACGTGATATTTTTAAGGATGTTGAGACATTAAAGCAATTTCGTTTAGAGCCACCTCGTATTGTACGCTTCCAACAAAAGATTGAAAAGATGATCAATACACCTCTAGCAAAGGTATGTTTAACAGAAGAGGAGCTAGCGATTGAAATGGCTCGATTATTGAGAGAGGAGCGTGCAGAGTCATGATGGAGAAGATGATTTTCGGGCGCTTCCTGCCAGGAGATTCTCCTGTTCATAGGCTTGACCCACGATCTAAACTCGTATTCGTTTTTGCATTTATCATTATTGTATTTTTAGCTAATAATACAATAACATATGCAATGCTATTAGCATTTACGTTACTTATTGTTTTAGTGTCACGTATACGCTTGTACTTTTTAATAAATGGCTTGAAGCCTGTGCTCTTTTTAATGGCGTTTACTTTCTTGCTACATATTTTTATGACGAAGGAAGGCGACCTATTATTTCATTGGAAATTTATCTCCATCTATGAGGGAGGCGTTCGTCAAGGGATTTATATTTCAACTCGTTTCCTTGTTTTAGTGTTTATGACGTCTATTTTAACACTGACAACCTCCCCGATTTCCATTACAGATGGGATTGAGGTGTTGCTAAATCCATTGAAAAAAATAAAAGTACCTGTCCATGAGCTAGCGCTAATGATGTCCATTTCACTGCGCTTTATTCCAACGTTGATGGATGAGACGGACAAGATTATGAAGGCACAAATGGCACGTGGCTCCGATTTATCCTCAGGACCGATAAAAGACCGCATTAAAGCGGTTGTGCCATTACTAGTACCGCTCTTTGTAAGTGCCTTCAAACGTGCAGAGGACTTAGCCACTGCGATGGAGGTTCGAGGCTATCGTGGCGGTGAAGGGCGTACGCGCTATCGTAAGCTAAAGTGGGATATTGGCGATTCGTTTGCTATTGCCTTACTAGTAGCCATGGCTGTTTTATTATTTTTCTATAGAAGTTAAAGGAGTAGCTTTATGCGACGATTAAAAGCAATTATTAGTTATGATGGAACGCAGTTTTCTGGTTATCAAGTACAGCCAGGAGAGCGTACAGTACAAGCAGAAGTTGAGCGTGTACTTGCTGTTATGCATAAAGGTAACAAGGTCAAAGTAACGGCAAGTGGTCGCACTGATGCAAGAGTGCATGCAACTGGACAAACACTGCATTTTGATACGCCGCTAGCAATACCAGTAGAAAAGTATATGAAGGCGTTAAATGTTCAGCTTCCAAGAGATATCCGTGTATTATCTATTGAGGAAGTGGCAGATGATTTTCATGCGCGTTATAGTGTAACAGGAAAACGCTATCGCTATATATGGTCGTGTGAGTCTGTACAAAGCCCATTCCGTAGACATTACACAGTTGAGACGAGTGGTGTGAAACCAGACGTGAGAGCGATGCAGGAGGCTGCAAATGCGATTATCGGGACGCATGACTTCTCATGCTTTTGTGCGGCGAATACTAGTGTGCAAAATAAAGTACGAACAGTAAACGCACTTCAATTTGAGTGGCATGGTGAAGAGCTACATATGGTCATTGAAGGTAGTGGCTTCTTATACAATATGGTACGCATCATTGCCGGCACTTTATGGGAAGTTGGCATAGGGCGCAGAGAAGTGGAAAATGTCGAGACCGTTGTTGCATCGATGGATCGTGACAAGGCTGGTAAAACGGCGCCACCACAAGGTTTATACCTTGAAAAAGTATTCTATTAGGGCAAAATGTTTAAAAGAATATTGTATGTTTTCTAAGAGCGGATTTTCGCTTTAAATGGAACAAAATATGAGGGGCAAAATGCCAATGCAAATGCCAAACGTTACCCTGTACAACTTCACCAGGTGTTTAATGAAATTGCTTGACTTTAAAAGCCATTCATTATATGATAACAGATGGTATTTTCATTACCACCACAAAATAAGCCCCGAAACTTATAGTGTAGACTAATGAAAAATAACGGTAATCGAATCGATTAGGAGGATATATACATGCGTACAACATTCATGGCTAAAGGTCACGAAGTAGACCGTAAATGGTTAGTAGTTGATGCAGAAGGCCAAACTCTTGGACGTTTAGCTTCTGAAGTAGCTGCAATCTTACGTGGTAAACATAAACCAACATTCACACCAAACGTTGACACAGGTGATCACGTAATCATCATCAACGCTGACAAAATCCATTTAACTGGTAACAAATTAGAGGGTAAACTTTACCGTCACCATACTCAATTTGCGGGTGGTTTAAAAACTCGTACTGCTGGTGAAATGTTAGAAAAGTACCCAACACGTATGATCGAATTAGCTATTAAAGGGATGCTTCCTAAAAACTCTTTAGGTCGTAAAATGTTCGGTAAACTTAACGTTTACACTGGAACTGAGCACCCACATGCTGCACAAAAACCAGAAGCTTATGAGCTTCGTGGATAATATAAATTAAGAGGAGGATATTACTTTGGCACAAGTTCAATACATCGGCACTGGTCGCCGTAAAAGCTCTGTAGCTCGTGTACGTTTAGTACCAGGTACAGGTAAAATTGTTATCAACAAACGTGAAATCGAAGAATACGTACCATTCGCTGCATTACGTGAAGTAATTAAACAACCATTAGTAGCTACTGAAACTACAGGAAGCTATGACATCCACGTAAACGTTAACGGTGGTGGATATACTGGTCAAGCTGGAGCTGTACGTCATGGTATCGCTCGTGCTCTACTTCAAGTAGACCCAGATTTCCGTGCTGCACTTAAATCAGCTGGATTACTTACTCGTGATTCACGCATGAAAGAACGTAAAAAACCAGGTCTACGCGGCGCTCGTCGTGCACCTCAGTTCTCAAAACGTTAATCAACCGATTATATGCGTTTTCAAAACCCTTTCCCACTTTGGTGGGGAGGGTTTTTTGTATGAAATTAAAGTGTTACTTCCGCTTATTAGGAAATAAAAAGCTATAAAAAAACTAATATAGAAAATATTCAAAATATATTTACAAAAAAATATATAGGATGATAATATAAAAATACTTTAAGGTAAAACAGTCTCTATATATAGAAATTAATGTGAAAGTTTATGTAGATTGAAGCTCATTTGTCTATGGAAATTTGCATATTAAATTTTAAAATGGAGGGTGATGTTTAATGGCTACTCAGGTTCGTTCTGATGCATATAATGTTGGTAAAAGTATGGGTGAAGCATTAAATAATACAAAGGTAGGACAAGCATTTAATAGTACTGCCAAAAAAGTCGGTCAAGTATTTGTAGATTATGGGAAAGCAATTAATAAGGCGGCTCAACAAACGGTGTATGGAAATATGGATCAACCAGCATCAATGATTGGAGGTTCATTTTATGGGGCAGCAAAGGGTAGTTTAAAAAGTGCCGCAAAAGGTGCTGGAACTGCCATGCTTTTAGAGTTTGGTGTTAGATCTGTCTATAATATTTATCATGATGTAATTCGAGGATCTAAATAATAATAAAAAGTAACAAGTTGAGATTTTTTCGACTTGTTACTTTTCTAGTTAGAGTACTAAACTATATTTTAATTAAAGAGGACTGGTTTAATGGAGATTAAATATCATAGTCAAATTAAATTAGAATCCGTTTTATTAGTATATTTAGATAAACAAATGCAAAAAAATAAATTGAACCTTATTAGTAAAAATGGCTTGCAGTGGGAAGTCCCTATCGAAGAGCAAAAGCGAATTGCAAACAACATAAATTATTATGCTTTTATAGTGAATGAAAAATTTTGTGTTTGCGACCCAAATTGTCATAGTGTTTATGAAGTGAATAATATGTATTTTTCAAAAGTAGCTAATACAGTTAAACAGGCAAAAGATATAGTACTTGAATATTCGGTCACTGGAAAGGATTTTCAGCAGTCTACGTTTAATATTATTTGTAAAACTAATGTATTTTCAAATTTAGATATAGCAATTTGTTATAAGGCTAATTTGAAAAATATACTAGAGGACTCACTGATACTTTTTCAAATTATTAATCCAAAAGGAGAGTTGCATTTTTTGGATTTTGAAAGCTTAAAGAAAAATAAAGATAATGGTAAAAGAATTTATTATGCAGGATTAAAAATCTCTCCACTATTAATGGAGGGAATATGGACATTCCAATTAATATTTAAAGATAAACTAATTGATTCTAAAGAAGTGCTGTACAAATTGTATAAAAGCAATTACAGAAAAGAGATTGCATACGCTGGTAACTATAGTTTATACGATGTAGAAATTTAAAAATCTATATGTATTAATTCTAATTTACAAAGGATGCGGTACATTCTATGAATATGAAGAAGAAGCAAGACATTACTGTAATATTTATTGTCACTTATTTTGGCGGGATTTCTATTTTAGCTAAACTATTCTCATTTTCGGTTTTGACTAATTATGTGCTTTGTTTCATTGGTGCAGTGATTAGCTCAATACTTATCTATTTAAAAAAAGAAAAAACTTAAATCAACCTAATGTATTGTCATAGAAGAATTTAAATTAAGGAGATACTATGAATAGAGCTAAAATAATCGAAGAAATAGAGACACTTTTATTTACAGAAGCTGAGTTTGGAGCACTTTTCGATATTCAAATTGATTATTTAAAGGAAACTGTAAGATTAGATGTACTTAGTACAAGCAGAAAACGCATTAAAAAGACCATACTATTATTTGAACAAGTACTCTCTTTGTACATGTGTAAGTCTGAGGATGCAGAGGGATTTCGTTTAAATGAGCTTGGTTATAGGGATGATATATTGTTGTCAGAAATCAGCTACCACCCATATGGATTCGGTAAAATAAAAGCGGAGATTTTAAATACAAAATTAAAAGGTATTGAAATTACTTCAAATACTAATTTTTATTTCCAAGTAAATAATAAAGACTATTTCTTTATAGAAGCGAATCGTTTAGTCATCAATAATAAAGTGTTTAATAATTTGTTAGTTCCTTAAAAACGTGAATTCTTTTAAGTAAAGGAGATATTATGGAACAAGAAAAAATAATGGAAGAAATTCAAACACTATTAATAGAAGAAGTAGAGTTCGGTGTCGTGATGAATGTAGATATAGGTTATTTTGGAGAGACCGTTAAATTAGTGGTCGCTAAAAAATTCAAACAAGAAGTGTTAAAAAAGGTCGTATTCTTTGAACAAGTACTGTCATTCTACATGTGTCAGCTGGAAGATCTAGAGGGCTTCCGTTTAAATGACTACGATTACGGGGATGAGCTATTGCTAACAGGGATTAGTTATCATCCAAATGGCTTTGACAAAATTACAATCGAAAGTTTAGATCCGGAATTAAAAGGCATTGAAGAAATTTCATCTACTACTAATTTTAGCTTTCACATCAACAATAAAGATTGTTTCTTTATAGAAGCGAATCGTTTCGTTTTTGAGGGCAAGGTGTTTAAAGATTTAATTGCGCCAGAAAATGAGCTGAAATGGGAAGATGAAAGTTGATTGACTAGAAGCTATGTTCACTGCTTATCTCGAAACATGAATAATATATCCCAAGCTCTCAAGCCTATGCTTGGGAGTTTTTTTGTTTACTTTCTAGCATAGTTCCATCACTAACTTCGTACACTAAATATAAAGGGTGGTGGATATGGGTGAAGCGCTGGCTTGCACTAGGAGTAATTATGCTGATGAGTATAGTGGTCGTGGCATATGAAACGAATGCTTCGGACCGCAACTTCTTCTTACCTGACCCACTTGGTGGCATAAAAATTGTCATTGATGCGGGACACGGTGGTCAGGATGGAGGTGCTTCAAAGGGCGAAGTAATTGAAAAGGAAATTACACTTGCAATTGCTCAGCATGTGGAGAAGCAATTAAAGAAGAAAGGCGCTACGGTCGTGATGACACGTACAACGGATGGAGATGTGATTGAAGAACACGCGCCATCAGAAAAATTTGGTACAATGAGGGAACGAAAAAAGCAGGATATCTTTTTACGAAAGGATATTGTTGCAAAAGAACAACCAGATATTTTCGTTACAATACACGCTAATGCAATTCCTGAAACAAAGTGGCGTGGAGCGCAGGTGTTTTATCATAAAGACGGACATGCTGATGGGGAATTGCTTGCAAAGAGCATTCAGCAATCTATTCGAACGAACTTACAAAATACTGATCGGGAAGCATTATCGATCAAACAAATCTACTTGCTGAAAAAGGCAGAAGTACCTGCTGCGTTAGTGGAGACTGGATTTATCAGTAATGATGAGGAACGTGCACTATTAGTAGATAAAAAATATCAAGAGAAAATGGCAACTGCTATCGTTGAAGGTATTGAAGACTACTTACTTGGGAAAATTGAATAGAGCAACAGCTACTATGTAAATCAAAGCATTATGATATACTAACATTGACAGAAAATAAGGGGAGTGTTCGTCGTGATAACTGAACAACAAGTACGAGAAAAACTGGGACAACTACAAGATCCATTTTTACATAAAACCTTAGCAGAAACTGACGGTATTACGAATGTATCAATTAAAGAAGAAAAAAATCATGTGAGTGTAAAAATTGCTATTGCTAAAACAAATACACCTGAACAAATGCAACTTCAAATGAAAATTGTGGATGTATTAAAAGAAGCGGGCGCTAACACTGTTGGTATTCGTTTTGAAGAATTATCGGCAGATAAACTGCAAAGCTTCCGTGGAACAGCAACAGAAGCAGAAGCTCAAGATATTTTATCACCACTAAGCACAGTGCAGGTAATTTCAATTGCATCTGGTAAAGGTGGCGTAGGGAAATCTACAGTATCTGTTAACTTAGCGGTAGCCTTAGCACGCCTTGGAAAAAAAGTAGGTTTAATTGATGCCGACATTTATGGATTTAGTGTGCCCGATATGATGGGTGTTACAGATATGCCGAAAGTAGTGGATAATCGTATTTACCCTGTTGACCGTTTTGGTGTAAAAGTGATTTCAATGGGATTCTTCGTTGAGAATAACGCACCGATCGTTTGGCGCGGGCCAATGCTTGGAAAGGTATTAGATCAATTTTTCCGTGATGTAGAATGGGGCGAACTGGATTACCTTCTATTAGATTTACCACCAGGAACAGGCGACGTCGCTTTAGATATTCATCAAATGTTACCTTCTTCAAAAGAAATTGTTGTGACAACGCCTCACCCAACAGCAGCATTCGTTGCAGCTCGTGCAGGTGCAATGGCTCTACAAACAGAACATGAGATTCTAGGCGTTATTGAAAATATGGCATGGTTTGAGTCAAAATCAGGGGAACGTGAATTTGTATTTGGCCAAGGTGGCGGTGCAAAATTAACTGAAGAACTTCGTACAGAGCTACTTGGACAAATTCCACTAGGTCAGCCAGATTGGACTGATGAAGATTTCGCGCCTTCTGTTTATGCTGAAAATCATTCAACAGGACAAACTTATTTAGATATTGCTTCGAAAATCATTGAAAAATTAAATAAATAAATAAATAAAAAGGATTTCCTCGAATAGCTGAGGAAATCCTTTTTGTTTTGAGAAGCTATTTGCTTTTGTCATCCTTATTTGCACTGCCATCACTTTCACCGCTAGCCTCTTTTTTACTATCGCTTTCCGATGAAGTACTTTCACCGCTTTTTTTGATAAGCTCCAGCCATTTCGCTTGCATTAGCGGACTTTCAATCGTTTCCTTTACGACTTCCTCCATTTGCTTGCGAAGATTGGAGGATTTTAAAATCGTCTCCATTTGCTTTTGCATATCAGGTTGACCAAAGAATGACTCCATATCCTTTTGGAATGTGGGATCTTTCATTAGTTCCTTCATAATATCCGATTGCTGCTTTTGCATACTTTTGGCTACAGTTTCTTTGAACTTTGGATCCTCGAATGTCTTTTTCCAAAAATCCTCAGCTTCTTTTGAAAGCAAAGTCTCTTCTGTCGCCTTTTTCACTTCATCATGTTCTAATATCAATAATTCACGAAAACTCGGTTCCTCTAGAAGCTGTCGTAACGCCTTTTTTCCATCCTCTGTTTGTAGAGAGTCGATCATAATTTTTTTTATCTCATCATAAGACATGGTAGAGGTTTTATCTTGTTGAGAGCAGGCAGCAAGAAATAGCGTCAAAATCAGTAATAAAGTCAATTTTCGCATTAAACATCAGTCCTTTCTATAGATAGACTCTTTCAATTATTGTTCACATTTATGATGACTTTATGTATAGCTTGCGAAGAGAAATAGCTTTTTTAACAATGCATTGTTAAAATGATTACAGATATATGAAGAAATTGGGGGACTTTGAGTTGTGACGATACGAAATTGGGCAAAGTTTTTCTTCTTTGCAATGCTCGTTGGTGGCGTAGTCAACGGAATTTTTAGTTTATTTATTCGATGGAGCTTCTTTCAACCATATGTAGCAAATGGTCAATGGGGGGAATTTTTCGCAGGGATTTTATGGATGGTATTCCTAGGGTTTACGATGAGTGTTATTGCACAGGCAGGTTTTTTCGCTTATTTAACGCTTCATCAGGTAGGTGTTAACATCTTTAGAACACTGACATTATGGAATTGGGTACAGCTATTATTAATTGTTATTACCATTTTTGATATTGTGTTCTTCCGTTTTGTACCTGGTGTAAAAGATGGACAAAGCTGGGTGTTTTATTTAGGGCTGTTAATTGTATTAATTTTTGCTTCAATTGCTACAGCTGTACAAAAAGTTAAAATGACAGGAAAAAAACATGTTCTAGTGTCTGCATTATTTTTTATGATTGTTGTTACAACTTTAGAGTGGACAATCGCATTAATGGGGCGCGATGAAAATATTAACGAATATGTTGCATTATTGTTATTCCCATTACTAGCTGTAAATGCATATCAATTATTAGTATTACCAAAATACAACGCAAAATCCGATGAAGATCGCAAAAAATTAGAAGAACGTCGTAAAGCGCGACTTAATCAGGCAAAAAATGCATAGTTAATGAAAAAAATGAGTAGCCTCAAATATGATGAGGCTACTTTTATTATGGGGTTTTTTTAGATTGCACGGAGTAACCGAATATATTTTCTTCAATCGACATAAATTTATTTTGTTGCAATAATGTATTTAACTCTTTAAAAGTGACCTTAGTGTCTTGATGTAAAGGAAGAAATAAAAAATCTCCTTTTTGTAATTCGGGCGTTTTTTCACCTTGCCAAATGAGTGAAGGAGAAAGAATATTTATTTGTTTTTGAAATAAGCTTTTTTGTAAATCCTGAGAATACTGATGATTTCGTGTAGCAAACCAAAGTGGTGTTGTCTTTAAATATTTTTCATAAGTACTAACATCTTTTTGCAGCAATGCAATATCAATTGGTTCTTCTACTGAATCCTCTGGACCTAGTAATCCTGTGGGCAGTTTTCTTTCTTGTATTACTTTTATATGCTCAGGTGAGCGTTCAATCCATGCTGCATCTAAAAGAAGAAGCGGATAAGGTGCTTTTACATTTTTAAGCCAATCTAAAAGTTTATCATCAGAAAAGGAAATTTCGACAATAAGAGAAGTGCCATAATGCCCTTTTGTTACAACCGTTGGTGCATTAGCAATATTAAATACAGAAATCATCTTAGAATTTATTGGTTTAATAAAAATAAACAATATTCCTATGACAACTAGTGATATCAACGTTTTACGAAGCATATTAAAAACCCCATTTCTATAATTTTAAACATAAAAATAAACTCCTTAAAAAAACTTATGATTTTGTGTTGACTTTCATGATTAATCGATGTTATTATGTATAAGTCGCCAAGAGATGACGCGGCAAACGAAATAAAATGAACCTTGAAAACTGAACAAGCAAAACGTAATCAATATAGTTTCTATTAGCTAACATATGTTAGTGAACGGAACAAAATTTTGGACATCAAAATTGATGCCAGCAAAACAATTTGAGCTAATCAAATTTCTTTTATGGAGAGTTTGATCCTGGCTCAGGACGAACG